>NZ_CP032094.1:1277501-1596877 GCF_003544875.1 Vibrio alfacsensis | reverse complement strand
ATGGATGAGTGAAGTGATAAAACGTTTCGTCATGATCGTGACTGCCTATTATTTTACACCCGGATCGATGATCAAGTGAGAAGAATTTTGGTCTTTATTTATGAAATTTGTTCGGAAATTCATCGCGTGGTGAAAGTTTATCCATAATAGGTTGTTTTCACTCACGTCACGCGATGATTTGTAAAGTGGCGGAAGCATGATCATCAATTGACAGATGTCATTTTAATTTTTGATGGTTTCATCGTTCCGATGGCAAGCGCTGTTTTCTTCCCTCAATGCCCCAGTCTATCTGCATTCTGCCGTAACTTACTCATCAAAAGCATGCTTCCGAGAGATATTATCACTTGATCATTTTTCCGTGAAATGGATCGAGTGGCAATCAACGTTTTGGCGAGTGCTTTTTCATTGTTATCCCTTGATCATGCTTTCCTATTTTAGTTTTAAGCGGAAGAATGATCAGGAACGCTCTTGATCATTCTTCCGAGAGTATGATGTCTTTTTGAGAATATCTTACCGGATGCATGATCATGGTTACTGATTCGCAACTTATATTCTCTTGTCATTTACGCAAGAAATTTTATTTTAGATTGAACTCACACTTTCCGTAATTTAGTGATGTTTTATAATCGTTCCGCAAATATTGCTAATTTACATTGTAAATGCGTGACGCTGTAACTCTTAAAATGTGTTTTAAGTTTTGGAGTGTTGTTCAAAGAAAATTGAACTGATTTTGATATGTTTTGACCAATTATTCATAAAACTGGAGTTTGTCGCTGTTTTTATGTGATGGCTATTCAAAATGTATGTTCACCTTTTTGTTGTTTTAGAATTGCAGTGCTGTACAATTGAAAGTAGATATCCTTCCAACGGAATGTGGCATGAAAAGAGAAAAAACGATTGAAAATCTCCAAGAGCTAGCAGAACTGACACAGCAGGTTCAAGCTGACCGTATCGAGATTGTTTTGGAAGAGCGCAGTGATAACTACTTCCCACCAATGTCTAAAGCAATGATGGAAACCCGCTCTGGATTAACGCGTCGTAAACTCGACGATGCGATTGGCAAGATGGAAGCGCAAGGCCATCAATTTACAAAGAATAACGCCAACCATTATTCGATTACGCTTGAAGAAGCACACATGCTAATGGATGCGGCAGAAGTGCCTAAGTTCCATGAACGTAAGAAAAACTCTGAAAACAAACCGTGGATCATCAACGTACAAAACCAAAAAGGCGGTACGGGAAAATCGATGACTGCAGTACATTTGGCTGCTTGCTTGGCGCTAAATTTGGATAAACGTTACCGCATTTGTTTGATTGACCTTGACCCTCAAGGTTCTTTACGTTTATTCCTAAACCCACAAATCAGTGTAGCAGAACATGACAACATCTATTCAGCGGTTGATATCATGTTGGGCAACGTACCTGATGGTGTAGAGATCGATCGCGAATTCCTACATAAAAATGTATTGCTCCCAACACAATATCCGAACTTGAAGTCGATTTCTGCATTCCCAGAAGACGCAATGTTTAATGCAGAAGCGTGGCAAACATTGTCTGAAGACCCATCGCTTGACATCGTTCGTCTGCTTAAAGAGCAGTTGATTGACAAGATTGCGAATGACTTCGACGTTATCATGATAGATACCGGTCCACACGTAGACCCGCTAGTATGGAATGCCATGTATGCATCTAATGCGTTACTTATTCCTTGTGCTGCGAAGCGTCTAGACTGGGCGTCAACAGTCAACTTCTTCCAGCATCTACCAACGGTTTACGAAATGTTCCCTGAAGATTGGAATGGTCTTGAATTTGTTCGTCTGATGCCAACCATGTTTGAAGACGATAACAAGAAGCAAGTTTCTGTTCTGACTGAAATGAACTATCTTCTAGGTGACCAAGTTATGATGGCGACCATTCCTCGTAGTCGCGCATTCGAAACCTGTGCTGACACCTACAGCACGGTGTTTGACTTGACAGTTGGCGACTTTGAAGGCGGTAAGAAAACGCTCGCAACTGCACAAGATGCGGTACACAAGAGCGCACTAGAATTAGAGCGCGTATTGCACTCAAACTGGCCGTCATTGAATCAGGGGTAATGAATAAATGGCATTGAAAACGTCTGAATTAAACGCGAAATTATTTGGTAAAACTAATAAGCGTCGTGTTGCGACACCTCAAGAAGCGCAAACGGCAGTAAAAGATAAAGCACAAACCATCGAACTTGCCGTCGCGGGCGAGAACACGGTGCAATTTGAATTGGTTCGTATCCCAGCGGCTAAAGTTGTAACGGACACCACGGTATTTGCAGAAAATGCTCGCGAACAGTCTTTCCTAAATGAGCACGCCTTATCGGATGTGTTGGTGACGTTGAAAGAACGTGGTCAGCAATATCCAGCAGTGGGTCGCCGCACTGAAGATGGCAAGATTGAAGTGTTAGATGGCAGTCGCCGTCGCATGTCTTGTATCTTAGCCGGACAGGATTTCTTGGTTTATGTTGGTGATGGCATCAACACGAACCATGCAAAATTCTTGTCTGACGTAGCCAATGCGCATAAACCTTTATCTCTATATGAGAAAGGTAAAGAGATGCAAGCAAAGCTGGAAAGTGGTGAAGCGGAAGATCAAAAAGCACTAGCAAAAATGTTTCAGTGCAGTGAGGCGCTAGTCAGTGGCGCACTAAAAGCGGCGGCTTTGCCTCTTGAATTGTTACAAGCATACCCGAATGTTGGCGATCTAGGACGTCCAACCATCGTAAAACTGCACAAACAATTTTCATCTCTGAGCGCGGATCACAAACAAAATCTACTGGATAAATGCCGTACTTCTGAGGGCTATTTGTGGCAACGCAGTAATGCGCAAGGGGTAGCTCGTTTAACAAAAGAAGTAACGGAAAGCCTTGAAAGTTGGATTGAAGAACTGGCACCGGCAAAACCCGCGAATAAAGTAGAAAAAGTGGATTTGGTAAAAGGTCGCGCAAGTTACAGCCGTAAAGGGAGTAATCTAGCGTTGAACCTTAAGAAAGTTGACGATGCATTGATGGAAGAAATCCTCGCTTTCGTTGAAAGTAAAATGCACTAATTATCGCATTTTCTGTAAACCGCCTTCGGGCGGTTTTTTTATTTGTGATAGCAGGCTATTGAGCGCTAGCCTTATTCAACGATCATCAACCACTTCAGATAACCTACTTTAGAGATATGGTAATATAGTGTTAGTTCAACATTGGATAGACACAATGCACATACATTCTCAGTTTCTTTCTCAAATCCAAACTCAATCTCAACTAACGTTTCAACGTACAGGGGTCGTTGTGTACGGAGATACGTCTTGGCAAGACACATTGATTTCTGACTTTTATCATAGTCAAACGAAACAAACTTGGTTTTGTGTTGGCGAATGGTCACTAGATAATGCGCATTGTGTGTTGGCCAAACAAGGACATCGTTTATTAGGTCGTGAGTGTGATGTGTTGCTGTTTGATGCAAGGAAAGAATTCGATGCCAATAGCTTCACCGCCGCACTTGGGGCATTAGTTGGCGGCGGGATCCTTATCGTTGTGGCTGACAAGGCCAAACGCAATAACGCAGCAGAACAATGGATTCAGACCCAGTGGCAAAAGTTGGTCGTTGTTGAGCAAAATAAAGCTTTGCCTGAACTTCCCGAATTATCAATTGCCGATAAAAACGCACGATTTTCTGAGCAAAGTAATGCGATTGAACTCATTGAAAAAGTCGTAACTGGTCATCGCAAGCGCCCGCTTGTACTCACCGCAGATCGTGGTCGGGGAAAGAGCAGCGCTTTGGGCATTGCGAGTGCACAGTTGATGTTAGATAGACCGTTGCGTATTTTGTTAACTGCACCATCTATAAATGCAGTAGAGCCTGTTTTCCAACACGCATTACGTTTGTTAAGTGACGCACAGCGTGTCAGAAAAGATAGGTTAGATTTGGGGGACGGTTATATTCAATTTATTGCGCCCGACGAATTGCTTTCTTCTCTGCCAACCTGCGATTTGCTGTTGGTTGATGAAGCGGCGGCAATCCCTGTTCCTATGCTCAAGCAGATCACTGAGCATTATCACCGTTTGGTATTTTCTAGTACCGTTCACGGTTACGAGGGCTGTGGTCGTGGGTTTACGTTGAAGTTTGTTGAATGGCTGAATAAGCAAAGACCTGGAATGAAAACATGTCACCTTAAGCAACCAATCCGTTGGGGAAAGCAAGATAACTTGGAAGCTTGGTTGTATGACGCATTTGTTCTGGATACGGATCTTGTCGATATCAGAAATGTTGAGCCGGGCAATATTACGTTGTTTAAACTTGATAAGTCAGAGCTAATTTCTAAACCATCTGTTTTGAAATCGTGTTTCTCGCTGTTGGTCAATGCACATTATCAAACTTCGCCTAACGATTTATTACATCTCCTTCAGGACGCGAGTAGTGACCTTTATATTGCACAACATAACAATGACATTGTCGGCGTCCTACTGACAGTCGAAGAGGGGGCGTTAGACGATGGTGTAATCCAGGACGTACAACTTGGGAAGCGTCGTCCTCGGGGACACCTGACGCCGGTAACGATCGCGAGTCAATTGGGCTTTCCACACATCGCTAAATTGTCATCGCTACGAATTATGCGAATTGCGGTTCACCCATCAGTACAGGGGCAGGGGATTGGCCAGAAAATCTTGGAGCAACTGCATCAGTCTGTTGCTTCACATATTTCTTATTTGTCTACTAGCTTTGGTGCGACAACTGAGCTGGTTCAGTTTTGGGGGGAGGCAGGATTCCAATCTATTCGTTTAGGCACTATGCGTGATGCGGCGAGTGGGAGTTATTCCTTATTGATGGTTCGGCCGTGTGGGATAAACGCCCAACCTTGGATTGGTGAACTGCAGTCTTTATTTGAAGAGATGCTCTCCCTTAGCGTCAGTCACGTCTATCCTAAACTTGAACCATCACTCTTACGCACATTATTACAACAAGTCAGTGTTCCGCGACCGTTCAATCTTGCGAAGCTCGAATTAATAAAGTGTTATTCGCAAGGCGGTTCTAGTTACGAGTCCGTTAGTCTGTGGATTCAACAATGGTTACTAAACAATGGCATGATTGGTGTATCTGACTTCGTGGTGAGTAAAGTGCTCCTTAACTTGAGTTGGAATGAATGTGCTATGCAATATGGTTTCACTGGCCGAAAACAAATCGAAGCTCAACTTAGAAAAGAACTTCAAACGTTAATCGGCCAATTTACAGTGTAAACAAAGAATCAATACACGATTTACACTGTAAAGTGACAGTATTAGAAAGGGAGAGTTTACACTGTAA
Source organism: Vibrio alfacsensis (assembly GCF_003544875.1). Lineage (NCBI taxonomy): Bacteria > Pseudomonadati > Pseudomonadota > Gammaproteobacteria > Vibrionales > Vibrionaceae > Vibrio > Vibrio alfacsensis. Next base: position 1,591,556 of record NZ_CP032094.1, on the reverse strand, counting down.
ATTCTCCCTTTTTTGGGCTCAACGTTTATCAAGTGTGTTGAAATGAATTGCCCCAACCAGACAAGCTTTTAATGACGCAATTTACACTGTAAAGGCAAATAACGATTGAATGATAAATGGTGAACGCGTCTGGTTAGAATGGGGCACTGGCGGTGCACGATGGTTGTAGCACGAGACAATAGGACACGAACGATAACGATAATCGAGAACGCAAGTGAAGAGTGAGATTTGTTCGGTTGTGAAGCGTTGTTTAGTGATGAGGACCGGATTCTTAGATTGGTCAGGTTTGTTCAATCGACATCTTTAGATAGACTGAATCAAATGGCGATTATTGAGATGGTCTATATATGTGGAAGTTGTGTCTTGAGTGGTCCGAAGACAAAAAATCGATCTATGCTCGAATTCCAGGAGATATTGAGCTGGGTGTTGAGCTTGAGGCAAAAGAGCTCTCTGAGCAACTTGCTGAAATGAATGCCGAGGACGCATTTGTTGAACAAAGCGAAGTCCTAAGATTCATCAATTGTGCTCGTGACCGAAAATCTGAAGCATACGAGGGAATAGCGATAGCGCGAATAAAAAATTCGTATGTTGACGTTGAACTCTCAGACAATGATATGCTTGCCACCATGCACGTAACGGGAGCCTATGGCGGAAGAGGCGTTCGTGGTCCTGAAATTATTCAGGCCCTTACACAAGCTCGAGTGTCGAAAGGCATCAATAAGTTGGCGTTAAAAAAAGTGCTCGTTGTCAGTTGCCAACTCAAACCTGGTGAAGTTTTTTCTCAACCCGTTGCGATTGGCAAGGCGCCTATTAAAGGTTGTGATGCGATATTCACGCCTTTAGTTAAAGACATCACTAAACGTATCTTAAGGCCCCAAGGTGGGCAGTCACCAAGCGATAAAATTGATCTCCGTAATTTAGGCGAAACTATTGCGGTCAATGTTGGGGACGAGCTCATGCGTCGCACTCCTGCTACAAAAGGAATTTCAGGTTATACCGTCCAGGGACGAGTTATCCCTCCTCAGGCAGGTAAAGATAGTGTGCTCAAGGTTGGGAAAGGGACGCAAATTAGTACATCAGATCCAAACCTGCTTGTTGCAGCGCAATCAGGCACGCCGCTCATTAAAGATAAAACAATTGAAGTCGACAATGCGCTATGTCTGAATAACGTGGGCGTAAATACCGGCCATATCAAATTTAAAGGTAATGTGATTATAGGTGGGAACATTGAGTCGGGTATGGTTGTTAAGGCTACGGGTTCAATTACAGTTGGCGGTTTCATTGAATCAGCCGATGTACAGGCGGAGGGAGACGTTCAGGTCGGTAAAGGCATCATCGGCCATACTGTGAGTGATGGTCAACCCAAGAGTTGCCATGTTCGCACTAAAGGAGTTATTCGTGCGAGCTACGCTCAATACAGTGAGTTGGTATCTTGCCAAGACATTTTGCTGTCGGTGCATAGTATGAATAACGATATTAAATGTGGTCGAAACTTAATGGTACTTGATGCCAGCGGAAGAAATGGCACACTCAGTGGTGGTGAGGCGAAGGTTGGTGGGAAAGTGATTTGTTCGCAACTTGGCGTGGAGGGCGACACTGCGACAAAAATTGAAGCGTTTAGTCGCTATGCTGCCTACCGACATCGCATTGCAGAGCTAAAAAATGCGTACAAATTAGCGCAAGAAGAGACGATGAGTGTCATCCGTAAAGAGCTAGAATTTAAAAGCGACCAAAAGAAGAGCGAACGAATGAAGAACAAGCCCAAATTGATTCGCTCAAGCTTCAAAATAACAAGCAGCTAGAAGATGGTAAGCACAAGCTCGAACTTACTGAGAATGAGTTTCAGATAGCGCTAGAGGAAAACATCGTTGATGTGAAAGATCGTATCTATTCTCGTGTTACCGTCCAATTTGCTGACGATTGTATTACGACAAAACGCTCTCATGGTAACTGCACATTTCGCTTTAATCAGTATGAGATTAAGTTTTCTGCTGGACTCGAAGAGGAAGACATTGCTGTTTAGAAGAATCCGTAAATTAAAGCATGGGCATGTGACAGATTGACCACCAGTACACACGAGGTTGCTGGAGGTCGGGGTGTTTGGCGGTTTTAGTTTTTTAAAATGTGGTTCTGGTAGTAATTGCCAAGTGAAGCAATATCACCACTGCACATGATGGAAACCGCTTGTTTAATGTCTTCAAGTGGCCAATCCCACCATTTTATTCTTAATAGCGCGTCGATAGACTCTTCATCAAACCGGCGACGGACGATATGGTTATGTCCGACAACGATACTGTACGCAGGAACATCTTTGGTTATGACCGCTCGTGCGCCAATTACCGCCCCATCAGCGATGTTCACGCCTGGCATAATCATTGCTTCTGTACCAATCCAAACATCGTTACCAATGACGGTATCACCTGAGCGCTCAAAACCGCTTTTTACGCCCTCACCAAACTGTTCTGGAGAGAAAGGAAACGTCGAGATCCAATCGACCCGATGGCCCTGATTGCCTGCCATCATAAAAGTGGCACCAGATGCGATAGAACAAAATTTTCCTATGATAAGTTTATCGACTTCGCCGAATACGCCACTTTGCCAAGCATCTTGCGTCACGTTATCACCGAGTAAGTAACGAACCGCTTGATCTTCAAAGGACTTACCGTGGTAAAACCCAGAATAATAGCTGTATTCACCCACTACAATATTTGGGTTAGTAACGTTGTCCTTAATAGTTTGCCCTTCAAGCCAAGTATGAAAAGGATTCATTGGTATTTGCCTTACATTTACTGTTTTTGCAATTGTAACGTGTTTCTATCTTTTGTGTTGGTGAGTTTGGTATCGGGCGCTTAGCTTTTGTCAAATACAGCTTAACTTCATGCATTTTGGCGAGCTATTTACAGTGTAAACCGATGATAAGCAGACGTGGGCGTCATTCATTATGAAAACCAACTGCTATAATCGTCTGATAAAAAACGATTTGTAGATAAGATTACTTGGCATTGATGCCTTTGTTCATGAAGGAGATCGAAACGTACAATGAATTTGAAAACATACTCAGTGATAGTCTTGGCATCATCCATTACGCCTTCTTTGTTCTCCCCTATAGTGAATGCAGATACTTTACCTGTTGGTGTTGAGCTCGCAAAAGAGCAGCATTTAGTTCGAGCTAATGATGCTGAGGCCGCAACGCTCGACCCAGCAAAAGCGGAAGGGCTTCCTGAAATGCATGTGATCCGCGATCTTTATGAGGGGCTAGTGATTCAAGACCGAGAGGGCAATATCGTACCGGGTGTTGCTCACTCGTGGGAAACAAAAGACAATCAAACGTTTATTTTTCATCTACGTAAAGATGCTAAATGGTCAAATGGCGATGCCGTTACTGCTGATGATTTTGTTTACTCGCTCCGCAGAGCCATTGATCCTAAACTGGGATCGCCCAATGTTTGGTATTTAAAACTGACAAAGATTAAAAACTTATCTGACGTTGCTAAAGGGAAGTTGCCGGTTGAAGAATTAGGTGTAACGGCCATAGATGCGCACACTCTTCGTTTTGAGCTTGATAGCAAAGTACCTTACTTTGTTGCAATGACGGGACATACGTCGATGATGCCCGTTCACAAAGCAACGCTAGATAATCAAGTTAAACCGTGGAGTGATCCCAAACAATTTGTCGGTAACGGTGCCTTTGTACTTGAACGATGGGTGGTCAACGAGCGTATAGAACTGGTGAAAAACTCGAACTATTGGAATAACACCAACACCTACCTTAATCACGTGACCTACATACCGTTTGAAAATCAAAATGCGGCCATTCATCGCTATGAAGCGGGCGAAGTGGACATGACCTCCGATGTTCCCACTCACCAGGCGAAAAAACTTAAGGCAGCCCATCCACAGGCTTATACATCGGTGCCTTTACTATGTACGTACTACTATGCTTTTAACACGACCCGTGCGCCATTTAATGATGTTCGAGTTCGTCAAGCTGTGTCGTATTCAATGATGCGTGGTGTGATTACTAATGGTGTTACAAACGTTGGACACATACCTGCCTATACGTTTGCACATCAATATACTGCAGGATTTGATGCAGAGCGCCCCGAGTATAGCGAATGGACGCAGAAACAGCGTGATGAAAAAGCCCGTCAGCTTTTACAGCAAGCAGGTTACGATCAGAGTAATCCGTTGAGTTTCACCTTGCTTTACAATACGAGTGAAGCAAACAAATCGATTGCCGTTGCGATTGCATCCATGTTGAAAAACAATCTGGGCGCAAAAGTTGAGCTTGAAAATCAAGAGTGGAAGTCGTATTTGGTCGCACGTAAACAAGGCGACTTTGACGTGATGCGCGCATCTTGGTGCGGTGATTACAATGAAGCATCAACGTTTTTGAGTTTGCTTCGTTCAGAATCGTCCGGTAACTTTGCGCGTTATCAAAGTGACGCTTACGATGACGTAATGAATCGTGCATTGGCTGCGATAAACCAAGAAGATCGTCAACGTCTGTATAATGAAGCTGAACAATTGTTAGCGGTAGACATGCCCATTGCTCCAATCTACTACTTCATGCAAGCACGTTTAGTTCGACCGAATGTTGGCGGTTTTGCCAAAAGTAATGGAAGCGTCGAATTTATTCGAAAGATCTTTATATGAAGAAATAAAACACGCAAATAAAAGCCGATGGTAAGCATCGGCTTTGGTAATGACTATTTTTTCTGCGAGTGTTATTTTTTTCGGCGAGTATAGAGTCGCGCTGTCGTTTTGGGTTGTTCAGGTTTGGCTTCTTGTTCTGCTAGTTTTAACACCGCTTTTTGCAGCATCAAGTTGTTTGGGTAAGTGATCAAGTTGCCATTGTCGTGTTTGATCATTACGTGGAACATTCGGATCTCTTGGATTTCACCGCTGATGTCTTCGTCTTTATCTACGACTTTAATGCGGTCACCAACACGATATGGAAAGACAAAGAAAATTAAGAAGCTGGCGGTAATGTTGCTTAAAATCGACCACTGAGCAATAAAGGCAACGCCTAATACGGCAAAGATTGACGATAAGAACAGTGATACATCGCCATAGCCAATACCCGTTGTAATCGCAAAAAGAGAGATGAACAAAAATAAAAATGCAACGTTAAAGCAGCGTTGAATAAAGCTTAAACGTGCTTTATTCACACCTTTTGACTCCGCCAAATTGAGAATGGCGCGATCAGCGATCTTCTTCAGCATACGATAAGCGATAAAAATGACGATGCCCATCAGCACCTTGTAACCGAATGACCCTGCAGTGAAATATGGACTAATTTGATCTAAGTGGATCCAGTGATTCATGTATTCTACTCAAGAAAACGAAGAGGGCGCGATTTATAGCGGATTTTGAATATAATGCAATAAGATCTTTGACTCACTTCTCAACTACAAACTTGCGCCAGACGAAGTCTGCTCTCCTTGTGACTCTCTCCTGCTAATCTATGATTGAAATGGAAACCAAATGAGGGGGGAAGAGATGGAAGAAGATGAAAGGGCGATTATGGGGCTTGTTGCGATCGTGGGCTTTGTATTGTTATGGATATTACTCGAGGAATTCAGCTATTTGGGATTGCTCGAACTCAATAAATAAGCCCCGTAAACAGGTCGTTTAGCGGGGCTTATTTGCTGTAGTGTTAACTAGTTAGTTTGTTTTACAAGATGGAGCCAGTTTTGGTCGACTTAGTTTTGAAAGACTTGGTTTTGACCAACTTAGCTTGCCGCTCTTACTTTCCCTTGCTTCAAGTCTTTTAGCACTTCCACTTTAGGGCCATCTGCGATGATGCTGCCTTTTTCCATTACAATCACACGATCAACCACATCGAGCATAGATGTTTTATGCGTGATAAGTATCAGCGTCTCACTTGGTTTTAATTGCGCTAATTGATGCTTGATTTGCATTTCTGAGCGGTTGTCCATAGCACTCGTTGGTTCATCCATCAGCAGAACGGGTGGGCGGCCTAGAAACGCTCGCGCAATCGTTACCGCTTGGCGTTGACCGCCAGATAGCATTGCCCCCCCCTCACCAACTTGACGTTCTAGCCCAGCGGGATCCGATTGTGTAAAAGCGGTCACCCCAGCGCGGTTTGCCGCATCCATAACATCTCGATCGTCCGTCAAAGGACGACCTAAGGTAATGTTGTCTCGGATAGAGCCAAAGAATAGGCTGGAATCTTGCGGTACACAGCCTATATTGCGCCGTACGTCGACATGATGAAGCTGGTCTATGTCGGTATCATCAATACGAACATGCCCCTCTGTCGGCTTGTATAGACCCATAATGAGACGTTCTAACGTTGTTTTACCTGAACCAATACGGCCAATAATCGCCACTTTTTCACCAGGGTTGATGGTTAAACTTAGATTCCTAATAGAAGCGACTGGTGCGTCTGGGTAGTGGAACGTTACGCGATCAATTTCCACTTTGCCTTGAACGATTGGTCGGTGGATATAGCGCTTACCTTCTTCTTGTTCATCAGGCATCTCCATCACTTGGTTAATGATGGTCATGGAAGATTTCGCTTGGTTGTAACGGGTTGAGAGTAACGAGAGTTGAACTAATGGTCCAATAGCACGTCCACTTAACATGGTTGCCGCGATCAAGCCACCCATGGTGAGATCCCCATTGGCAATTAAGTACACACCAAGAATGATCATGCCAACGTTGCTACTCTGTTGCACGAAGCCTGCTGCGTTTTGAATGCTGTCCGTGATGCGTCGGCTCTTGATGTTCCAGTTTGCCATATGCGCCACCGCCTCTTCCCAGCGGTATTGGAATTGGCTTTGTGCACTGAGCATTTTTACAGTTTCAAGCCCAGCCAAGCTTTCGATTAAGTTGGCGTATTTTTGGGAGGCTAAGCGAGAACCCTCTTCGATAGATCGACGTAAAGGGCCTTGTATCAAATAGGAGTGAATCACTAATATCAGCACGCCAACCATTGGAACGAAAACAAGATCGCCAGCCATCAGCCAGATGATGATTAAGAACAAAATAGCGAATGGTAAATCGATCAGTGCACTGACGGTTGCGGAGGTGAAAAATTCGCGTATAGATTCGAATTCTTGCAAGTGACGAGCAAAGGCTCCGACAGAGGGTGGTTTAGACTCCATACGAATCCCCATCACCTTACTGAAGAGCTTCGATGAGATCAAAATATCGGACTTTTTACCTGCCACATCAATAAAGTAGTTACGCAGAGACTTTAATAAAAAATCAAAAAGAAACACGACAAAAATACCGCTGGCGAGTACCCACAAGGTTTCAAACGCGAGATTCGGTACGACCTTGTCGTAAACCAAGCGAGTGAACATCGGTGCGGCGATGGCAAAGATATTGATTAGGATAGAGGCAATGAGAACGTCACGATAAATACGTTTCGACTGCCACAAGGTTGACCAGAACCAATGGCCTTCATTCGTCTTGAGCACCTCTGGAGAACGTTCGTCATATCGAAATTGCTTTTGACTAAAAGTAACGACCAGTGTATTGCTCCAGTAGATCTTCAAGAGGAATGGATATTGGCACCATTCCGCTCTCAAGTGTGGTGACTTCTGCTTCTTGATTCTCGGTATCAATGCTATTGAGAACACAAGAATCTCCCCCTTTGAGGAGTAAGATTGCCGGCAGAATTAAGCTCGAGATATTCTCCAGATCTGCACGGTTTTCTTTTGCTACTAAGCCAGCTCTTTCTGCGGCTCTTGGTAGCAGAAATGGCGTAAGCCTACCCTCCGAGAGAGGAAGCCCGTTAATCAGGGCTTCCGGTGAGTTCGCTAACCCGAAATAACGGCTAACGTAAATAAGCGAATTCAGTAAAGGGTCTTTCATCCGTGGTAAACCTTTTAATTCTTGTCAACGATGAAACCTTGGAAAACCTCAACAAAGTGTTCTGTGAGGAAGTCCAACTGAATTTGCGTCTCAACGCGCGATGCAATCGTTGTAACACCAAGGTTATGGGCGGTACGAGAGATCGAGGTTAAGGTGAACTTCTGTTTTTCGTCGTGTAAATTGTGGGTGAATAAGTAGTCCAGTTTGACGTAATTCGGGCGGAATTCCTGAATATACTCAAGGGATTGGAAGTTACGTCCGTAGTTGTCTACACCAAACTCAGCACCTGACTGACGCAGAGCATTACATAGCAGTGCGGTATGGTGTGGGTGCTCGATATAGCACTCTTCTGGGATCTCAAAGTGCAGCATTGGTGCGACTTTCACGTGTTTTTCCAACATGTGTGTCGTCCAGCGAATGAATGAGGGTTGAGCTAAACTGCTTTGGGCAATATTGATCGCAACTGGCTCATTGAGCTCCCCACTTTCTAGCATTTTGATCATCGACTCAATGACAAATTGGTCGAAAATATTGGTCGCTTCAAGCTGTTCAAGAGCGAAGAGGTATTGGTTCGCGCGATACGTCTCACCATCTTTTTCAATGCTTGAGAACACCTCGTTGTGGAACACTTTGCCCCAGGTATTCTTCGCAGACTGAAAACGGAATTTTACCCAACCGCTATGAATGGCTTCTTCAACGAGCGCTTTCCATTGCTGTTTACCCATTAAGCTCGATGGGCTGTCACTGCCAATAAATCCGTAAGATTTTTCTGGTTGTGCTTTCGCTTTCGACAGGGCGTTGTCTACCAATGACAGCACTTCTGAACGCATTTTTACGTCTTTACTGTGTGCCACACCCAATGCCGCTTTTGGTTTTGCCAACCCTGTTGGGTCCGTATTTAGACCATTCACACAGCTCACTATACTTTCGGCAATGATGCGTAATTCGCTTTCATCCATATGCGGGAATAGCAGACCAAACTCATCGCTAGATAGACGCGCGATGGTCACTCCTGGAACATCGACGGTATTTTTAAGGCGCTGAGAAAGCTCTTTTACATGCGCATCTGCGCGTTGGTAGTCTTTCGTTTCGTAGATATCACCAATGTATTCTGCATGGAGTAGGGCAATGCCACCTTGGGTCTGTTCTGCTAACCATTGATCGACTTGAGTAATATAGAAAGAGCGGTTACCAAGCCCAGAAATCGGGTCTAAGTAAGCTTGTGCTCGCAGACGCTGCGCTTCTTTCGCTTGTTCTTTAAAAGAGAGCTCAATTTGTGCTGACATCATGTTAATGCCATCGACAACGGCGATAAGGTCTTTGGTTTTTGGACGAGTTAGCGGATCACCAAATTGGTTGTTCGCAATGTCGTGCATTTTCTTCACGATGGCGGCCAATGGCTTGAGCGAACGACGAAGAATGTAGGAAATCGATACTAAACCTGCAATAAAGATGACCCCAAATGCGGTTAGTAAGCGGATGAAGCCTTTCCAAAGTTGCTCATAGGCGGCCCCTGGATGGCTAATGATTTCCACTTCAGCTAATTGCATCCAACCACTGGTCACGATGCGAGTATCGTGAATAGGCTTGAAAAGATTCAGATCAATAAACCATTGTGGTACATCGCTTGGCTTTACTGGATAAGAGCGTACCACTTGATAGTCAGAATCGAGAGCGGTCAATCGAACGACAGAGTAGGTACTGCCGTCAAATAAGGCATTAATCACTGATTCAACCGCCACCTTATCTTTGTCTTTCAAGTAAGGCGCAAGCGCTAAACCGACGGTATTAATGGTGTTGTTGACCTCTGAACGTTGCTGTTGTTCCAAGCTGTTCCGAGTAGTATTGAATTCGATTACGAATACTGATGTCATCAAGAGTATAAAGACCGTAACCATTCCCACTACAAGCTTTTATATAGGGTCATGTTTTCACTCGTCATAGTTAATTTTAGGTTTATTTAACTGCAACTTACGTTCACGCGAGCGTAAGTCATTCCAAAGGCTCAAACGTGATGATTTTCCGGCCAATTCTCCGCTACTAGCCGCGGATTTCATTAACCAGAGGTTTGAACCATTAAAACTGTATATCGGTAGCAAATCGCTACGCTTGGAAGCTAAAACAATCCTCGGATTTAAGTTGTCGAGGATCAGAGGTTCTGAGCTAGGGGTTGGGTAGTAGGCTAAAACCATGTGAAACTGATTAAGCTCAATGGCTTTAACGTAAACTAAGCGCATTTTTGAGTCAGGCACGCCAAGTTCTAATAATGAAAAATACTTGGCAATGGTGAAGTCTTCGCAGTCGCCTCCGTTACTGCCTAAAAACTCCAATGGTGTCGCCCAATAGTCCTTTTTTCCCCACAGCTTAATGTCATCAACGAAATACAACTGATTGAAAAAGTCGTTGACGGCTTTCAGTTTTTCTTGAGATCCAAACGATTGATAGGTGTCAAGGTTTGAGCGCCAAGTCATAACTCGCTTGCCGGCTCGCTCACCGTACACGGATGTAACGGCATCTACCCATCTTTGTTCCTCGCTGTTTAACGCGCCAATTTGAAACGAAAAGCAACTCAAACATGCAATTAACGTTACTTTACGCTTCAAATCTGAGGGCATATTCGACTCATATCACAACTGTTCTCTTCCATAAGAATTCACCTTGAGAAATGTGTGTTGAATGATTGGCTCAATCAACTTATGACAATGTTCATTACTCTTTTAGAGCGTTAGTTTTTGCACTCAAAATGGGCTTCAATAGATATTCTAGAACGGTTCGTTTACCGGTAATAATATCGACAGATGCAGTCATACCCGGAATGATGGGTAAATCCGCATTTTGACCGAAATTGGTTTTATCGGTTCGTACTCGTACAATGTAAAAACTGTTACCCTCTTCATCTTGAGTAGTGTCGGCACTGATGTGCTCTAATTCACCCTCGAGGCCACCATATTTGGTGAAGTCATAAGCGGTAAATTTCACAATGGCATGCAAGTGAGGGCGTAAAAACGCGATGTCTTGAGGCGCGATTTTCGCTTCCACTAACAGCGTGTCTTCGGTTGGGACAATCTCGACGATATCCATACCAGGTTGGATTACGCCGCCAACGGTGTTTACATTCAATGTCTTAATTGTACCAGTTACTGGCGAGACCACGACAGTCCGGTTTACGCGGTCCTCTAAGCCAACGGCAGATTCAACTAAAGCAGATAGTTGGTCTTGGGTATTATTAAGCTTTTCTTGTTGCTCTGAGCGGAAATTCAATGCGGCATTGATACGATTAAGCATTGATTCTCGGATAGACGAGCGAATCATTGGGATTTTCAATTCGCTTGAGGTGAGCTCTCGTCGAGTATCGTTTACTTGGCGTTGTAATTTGAGCAATTCGATTCGTGGAACCACACCCTCATCCGCTAACGGTTTTGTTATATCGAGCTCTTTTTGTGCAAATTGATAGCTTTGACGCAAGTTGTTTACACGGGCTTGGATTTCGATTAAATCTTGTTGTTTCTGTTTTACTTGCTGATCCAGTACGGAAAGTTGGTTTCTTAGATTGTCGAGATCTTCGCGGTATTCGGCTTTTTGGCGCAGTGTCAGCCTAGGTTGGTTTTCTTCTAAGCTTGGTGGGAAAGTCAGTTTCCCATAGTCAAGAACCACGCTCTTTTCCCAGTTTTTGTCATCAAAATCTCGATTTACTTCGACGCTGTTGATCGAAGCTGAAAGTTGCAGGACTGAGGCGGTTAAGTTGGCGACTTGCTGTTCGCGTTCGCGATAATCAGAGCGAAATCTTGTGTCATCTATCAATAAAAGTTGTTGATCTTTTTTTACTTGTTGCCCTTCTTTTACCAAGATTTCTTTCACCAATCCCCCCTCGAGGTTTTGCACCACTTGGATTTGTGAAGAGGGAATCACTTTACCTTGCCCTACGGTGACTTTGTCAATTTGTGCCCACGATGCCCAACCGATCGCGGCAATAAAGAACAGAACCATAACCCAGAGCATAATACGGGCATTTGTCGGGGTATTGAGGAGTAAGGCCGCTGTTTTATCATCGACAAAATCCAACTCCTCACTACTTAACTTGTTGTAATTGTTGCGGCTCATTACGTTCCTTGTTTGTTGATTTTAATTATCTTCTTGATTTTATTATTATTACCTTGGTCTGTCAGCATGCTTTGTGAACAAAATAGGTAAACAATCGCAACATGATGAGTCAGAACATTTTGAACTGTGATTTATCCAATTGATGCTTTTTTAGTTTGTCATAAAGAGTTTTTCTCGATATTTGTAATTCTAGCTGAATCTCTTTTAGTCTACCCTGATGACGCTGGAGTGCATCAAATAATAAACAATACTCAAAATATTCTAAGCGTTGCTGCATGCTCTGTATTTCTAAGCCTTTCTGGCTGTCCCACTCCTGAATATGGAATCCATCTGGTTTTAGTGCTCGCCACTCAGCGAATTGGCGCAATTGTTTGATGTTTTCTGGCCAGCTCATTTGAGTTAAATGTTGGATCTCATCCTGAGTAATATGAGGAGGCTGAATTTGATGTCGACTGGCCGCGTGACGAACAAAGTGTTTGTAAAGTGGCGCAATATCTTCTTTCCGCTGATCTAAGTTAGGCAATGTAATCACGTTAGCACTGAGATCAAACTCTGTCGGCGATTGAGTTAACGATCCAAATACGCGCTGCAATCTGGGGTGTGAAAACAGCTGCATCCACTGTTTTTCTGATAGATTTTCAGCGCTGAAAATATATAAGCTGCATTGTGTTTTCCCCTCGGTTAGATGATGAATAGCGGTGTCTAAAGGGCCTTGTGAAAGTTGGCATAAATCCTCACCAGAGACAGCGAGTAATTCACTGTCTGGAGCCGCATGAAGATCATGAGCAAATTGCGCGGCGATTCTTCTTCCTGTGCCATCCTGACCAACAAAAATAAGAGGCTGAGTGGGTGCTGTGCTGATCAGCATTCGGCGCAGTTTAACAATGGCTTGGCTATGCCCGATCATCTTGGGGCCAACATGCGTTTGCATGGCGAGTTCTTTTTTCAGCCAGACATTTTCTTGAAGTAAGGAAAGTCGTTCTTTGGCTTTATTGAGAGACTTTAGTAAATGCTCGGTCGAAAAGGGCTTTTCTAGAAAGTCGTAAGCACCACTTTTCATCGCTTCTACGGCCGTCTTCACATCACCATGTCCCGTTAACACGATAAATTGAAAGTGTTGATTGCTATTGAGCAGTGTTTGCAAGAATTCTAAGCCATTCATGACTGGCATATGGATATCAGTGATGATGATTGCGGGGGTATCCGGATCAATCATTCGTAATGCTTCGACTGCATTTGGGAAACAAATGACATCTATTTCCTCAATGATCAATGCTTGGCTTACCGCATCACGGATGTGGGGGTCATCATCAACAAAGTAAATTGGGCTATGCATGTCGGTTTTCCTCTTTGTTGATGTTAATCGCACAAGGCACCGTCACAATGAAAGTCATGCCCTTTGATTGACCAATGCTATCTATCTCTTTGTTTTGATAAGCCGCCAGTGTGCCTTGGTAACTTTCTAAGATGCGTTTGGAAATGGTCAACCCTAAACCTAATCCCTCGGGTTTAGTGGTAAAAAATGGGTCAAATACTTTCGCAAGGGCGTCATGTGACATCCCTGGACCATTGTCTGAAATCAGAATATCGCATTGTGAACCATGATATTGAACGGTGATGGATATCTGTGGATCAATACCATGCCCCTCCATGGCTTGCGCAGCATTATGGAGTAGGTTGATCAGCACTTGTTCGAGCTCAACATTGTGAATCGCAAGAATGACGTCACGTCCAATCGATGGCACTTTTAATGTCACACCTTGCTTGATCAGCTTATTGCTTAGAATGCTGGAGGCATTGTGCACGGCATCGTGAAGGTGCGCGATTTCATTGTGCTGGTGCTGTCCGCTCTTTCTGGTAAAGACTTTTAAACGTGCAATGACTTCTGCAATCGTGTCATTGAGAGCAAGCATTTTGTTGAGGTTGTCTTGAACCATTGGATAGCGTTCCTTTTCCATTAAACGCTGTGAATTTTCTGTATAGGTTTTGAGAGCAGCCAGGGGTTGATTTATTTCGTGATTGATACTGGCAGAGAGCTCTCCTAATAGCGCAAGCTTCGTTGCTTGAGTGAGTTCTTGTTGTGTTTGCTTGAGCTCTTGCTGGCTTTGCTCATATTGGCGTACCGTTTGTTGTAACTTGTCATTGGCTTGGCTGAGAATTAAGGTTCTTTCCTGTACCTTTAGCTCTAAGTTGGCATTCACATTTGCAAGGCGTGCCTTGTTGACCAGCATTTGAAACCATGCCAATGCAATCAAACTCACTAACGCATACAGCAGCAGATACACCATATCGGCTTGCAATACGGCTGTGGAGACTTCTTGTTGATGAATAAATGCAATGACGCGAAAGCCTTTATCAAACATATTTGTTGTGTAGGCGAGGTAGTTGGGTGATACCAATAGCTGATGGTTTTCAAATTGATTAACGCCACTCTGCTTGGTGAGTTCGCCATAGTATAATGGTAGTGTTTCACCATATTGTTGAGTTTGATTAAGCTCTTGCTGTGCTTGTTTGGAAAGCGGGAACAGAGCACGATAACGCCAATTGGGCAAGTTACTCATGAAAACCACATTGTGAACACCAGTTACTAATAAATCCCCATCGTTTTGCGCGAGGGTTTGTTCTAACTGCTCCAAGTTAACTTTTACCGTAACCACACCTTTCACTTCACCATCGACCCAAAGTGGCGAAGAAAAGAAGTAGCCACGTTTGTTAGAACGAACACCAAGTGCGACGTATTGCGCCGTGTGTCCTTTGAGTGCATTTTGAAAATAGGGGCGAAAAGCAAAGTTAGCACCAATGAAACTGTCATCTTGTTGATAGTTGCTTGAGGCAATGACGACCCCGGTTTTATCATGAACGTAAATGGTATCGGCAAGGCTTTGATCAAGCCAATCAGACAACAAAAGATTGAGCGAATGAGAAGGAGAGCCTACTTTGACGGCTGCAAGCAATCTTGGGTCGTGACTCAGTAGGTTTGGTACTTGTTCAAACTTGGCAAGCTCATACTCAATTTCTTGGCCTGTTTGAATGGCTTGGCTTTTGAGTTTATCTTGCCATTGATCTTGTTGGTATTGCGTTGCGTAGTGATGAGTTAAAACAAGCCCAAACACACCGATGGCGAATAAGACCGACAAAAAATGGCGTAAAGCGTTAATGTTAAGTAGGTTCACGATTCACTCACTTGTTTTTAACGCTATGTTATCAAAAGGCATTTCACCTTGTTGTGAGGTGAAGCGATAACGTGACAAAACACGGCTTTGTCAGTTGTGCTGTCGCGTTCTGGCCTTGTATTTACTATTTATCGGGCGCACAATCGAAAAAAACGAGTGAAGGAGTGAAGATGGAACTTGCTGATATTCGTCGTGAGTACACAAAAGGTGGCCTGCGTCGTAAAGATTTGAAAGCAGATCCGATTGATCAATTTAATCTTTGGTTGGAGCAAGCGGTGGCGGCGGGATTGACCGATCCTACGGCAATGACAGTGGCAACGGTGGATGAAAACGGCATGCCGTTTCAACGTATTGTCTTGCTCAAAAAAGTTGATAAAGATGGCTTTGTGTTTTACACCAACTTGGGCAGTCGAAAAGCACAGCAACTTGAACACAATAGCAATATCAGTCTACATTTCCCTTGGCACCCGCTTGAGCGTCAGGTTCACATCACGGGCGTAGCCGAAAAGCTTACCGCGATGGAAAACATGAAATATTTCACTTCTCGTCCTAAAGAAAGCCAACTTGCTGCGATTGCGAGTAAACAAAGCAGTCGTATTTCAGCACGGGGCGTCTTAGAGGGTAAATTTCTGGAGTTGAAGCATAAGTTTGCCAAAGGTGAGATCCCTGTACCCACGTTTTGGGGTGGCTTTCGAGTTAAAGTGCAGAGTATTGAATTTTGGCAAGGTGGCGAACACCGCCTTCACGATCGTTTCTTATTTTCGAATCAAGACGGCACATGGGATATTGATCGTCTAGCGCCGTAGAGAAAACGTTGCATGCTTAACTGATAAAGCACCGCCGAGCTCTTTTAAGTTAGAGTCTGGCGGTGTTTTTGTTTTGTGGGTAATGCCTTTAACGTTCTCCATTAAGAACGACAGAAAGTTGATGTTTCAACAAACTTCTTGGCACGATAGAACCGTAACCGGCTTCCATCGCTTTATCTATTAACTCGTTTTACTGTTCGCTTCAAACTTAGCTCGCAAGCGAGCGACATGTCCTTCCACGGTTTTTGTGGAAATCCCCATCGCCTGCGCAATGAACTGCGGCTTTTTCCCATAAAGTAATAAAAATAGTGTTTCTTGCTCCCGACAGGTGAGTTTGTCTGGTTCTGGTTTGACGTTCGAGAAGCGAAAAATTGATTGTTTATTCGGATTGACGCCTATCGCGCGACACACCCAGTACCCAACTTCGATCACGGCAGTGTCGGTGAGTTCTCTACCATAGAATATGGTGCCGAGAACGTTGCCAGTGTCATCACGCCAAGGTGTTTTGGTAAAGATATGTGCTCGCCAGTGACCGTCTGGGTATGGATGAATATCGAGGATCTTAAGTGACTCGCCGGTTTCAATCACATGTTGGTCTTGGCGTTGAAATTCTTGAGCACACTCAATGGTCGGACTGAGCATTTCAAAATCCGTCTTCCCAATGCACTCATCAGGAGAAGAGTGCCCCATGAGTTCAGCGTATTCCTGATTGACATAGCGGAATACAGACTCTTTATCTTTGCACCCCCAACAACCCGGTAGCTGTCGAAGGAGCGACTGTTCTATGGTATTGACTGGAATATTCAAAAGGGGGCTCACTACTGCTATTTATGGTCTGCGTGATTGCGGATCAATGTCTTCCTAATTCAAATAAATACGTTCCGAGTTTGGTTTAAGGCGACCTTTTCGGAGCAAAGCGCGCAATTATTCAACAATGATTCAAATTGATATCACTCGCTGGATCCATGGTTGTTCATCGCAAGAGTGCACCTTGATCATGCTTTCGATAATCGTGTCAGGTTGAACTGGAAGATTGGAAGAATGATCAAGGTAACTCAGCGTAATGATTAACGTTAGGATACGTTGAGACAACGCTATGATACCAGTTTATACCATTGTTTTCATTGGGATTAGATAAAAAAAAGGCCAGCCTGAAGACGGGCTGGCAACACAAGATATAATCTTGTCGACGTGTAGAAGAGGTTCTAAATTACATAGCGAGGGTCTGCTAAGTAAGTTAGAGGTATCAAGTAGATACCGTGAGTACTAGGATCGTATGCATCCTAGCGCTCTGGGCTTAATGTATTGAATTTAAGGTATAAGGGGAAATCCCTCTATCTTGCTAGATTCTTGATCTTTTACCTATCGAATGTTAGCGGCTTTTACCTTTCTAAGTCTGGATTGAGCTAAATTTCAAGGCCGACAAGCGCTGTGCCTTACATGGCGGTGTGTTTCAATATCAAAGATCGTTCTAAGACGAAAGGTAAAATGGGTTAGATTTCGCTATCTTACGGTTTTTGTTAATAAAATTGGGTGTACATTGACCGTAGGTTATACGCGCATGATCATCGTTCCGGAACTATGATCATGTGAAGGTTCATGATCATATTGATAGGATCTTGCGCAATTGGAACGGTGATGATTTGCAAGCCAATAGAGAAAGTATATGATGCCAAGGTGTAAGCCTACCGTGTAAAGACAACTGTTCGAAATGAGTACTGCAGATAACCCGAAAGTCCCGCCATATAAAGAGATCATGCTGCCAAAACCAGCAGAGTTGATCACGCTTCCGTCTTATATGGCTTGTCATGATCATGCATACACACAAATTGTGATTGGTCTAAAGGGACAGGCCGAATTTGAAGTTCGTGGGCAGGGGAATTTGGTTGGGCCAGGACAAGGTTGTGTTGTGACTGCATGCTCTGATCATGCTTTCGGTGGCGTGATTCATCAGTCCGATATTTTGGTGTTAAACTTACCTAAACCTAGTAATGACGACCCAAATATGCTGCAAAAAATCAACAGTTTGGAGCAGTCTCATCTGTATTTTCAACTCGATGGTCAAATCCAAAAATTGATTCAAATGTTGGTTCAAGAAATGCGTAGTTCTCCTGATGACTTGCTACTCAGTCGAGCGTGCAACGATACCGTGATCGCGCTTATGCAGCGCCATATTTCTGTATTTGAAACCAGTAAGAAAGAATCACGCTTCGATCTTGAGGCGATTGATCGTTATATCGAGCAGCATCTTAGCCACAAAATCAGCGTGGCACAGTTGGCAGGTAGCGTATTCTTGGGTGAGAGCCAATTTCACAGCTTGTTTAAAGATCAAATGGGCATCACTCCACATCAGTATGTACTGGGTAAACGGATCGATATGGCACGTGACTTGATAGAGAAAGGTCATTTAACACTAGGTCAAATTGCCGAGTTTACGGGATTCTCCAGTCAAAGTACGTTCACTCATACTTTTACTCGCTTACAGGGTTTATCGCCATCTCAATATAAGAAACAGGTTGGATAGTCCGGTTTTATTTGCCCAATAACGTTTTCAGTTTTGAGATCATGAGTTAAGCCGCGGATCACTCGCGGCTTTTTTGCGCTTGAAATTTGAGCAATCAAACGTGATTCACGCAATTTTTGATGGAAATGATTAATATTTAATGCGTTTGGGCTTTCTCTTATTCAAAAAGTAATCTAAATCACTCTTATTTAAGAAAAATATGCCTCATATTTGCTTTGTTTTGTTGTAAAAAGGTTGGAGATTAATATTTGCCATACAAAATATTGAGCATTTGCGTGTGACTATGTAGTTATATTGTTATAAAAGCGAGTTTTTGACAAAAAACTCGGAGCTTTTGACAAGTATTCTTCTCGGCCTCAAAATACACTGCTAGCCATTGATGATCCTCGAAGCGGTTTTCGAGGAGAGAGATTGAGGAAAACGCATGTTTACTGCAACAAACGTGTTAACACCGGAATTTATCGAGCAGCCGCTTGATAAGTTGTGGTCACTGATCTCGCCATTGTACATGGTGGACGAGTCTCAATGGTTAGAGCAATTATTGCCGCTAGCAACGCCGACAACGGAAGAAAAATCGGCAATCACGACCCAAACAACCCAGCTTATCGAAGCCATTCGTGCTGATAAAAAATCAATTCAAATGATTGATGCACTGCTGCTGGAATACAGCCTAGATACCCAAGAGGGTATTTTGCTTATGTGTCTAGCAGAAGCCTTGATGCGTATTCCCGATTCAGTAACGGCCGATGCCTTAATTAAAGACAAGTTAAGTGTGGCTGACTGGAAATCCCACCTTAAGAGTTCCGATTCAGTATTCGTTAACGCATCAACTTGGGGATTAATGTTAACAGGTAAAGTGATTGGTCTTGGTGAGCAAGAAACCCAGAGCCCAGGTCAGGCTGTAAACCGTCTGGTAAACAAATTCTCAGAACCTGTGATCCGCAAAGCCATGTATCAGGCCATGAAAGTCATGGGTCATCAGTTTGTTCGTGGCCGTACGATTGAAGAAGCGCAAAAGAACGGTCGTCCAATGCGCGATAAAGGTTTCACTTACTCATTTGATATGTTGGGTGAGGCGGCGCTGACCACGGCAGACGCAAGCAAGTACTTCAAAGACTACTTAATGGCGATTGAAGCTGTTGGTCGTGAAATTACTCTTAGCAAGGATGGGGGTAGTGATACAAGCCCTGCACCCTCTGTTTCTATTAAGCTTTCTGCGCTTCACCCACGTTACGAAGTGGCGAATGAAGAGCGCGTGATGACAGAGCTTTACGACACGTTAACGCAACTGCTTAAACGTGCTATCGAAGTGGATGTTGCCATCACGATTGACGCAGAAGAAGCTGACCGCTTAGAGCTATCGCTAAAACTGTTTGAAAAGCTGTACCGAAGTGACCTAGTCAAAGGCTGGGGTAAGTTTGGTTTGGTCGTTCAGGCGTATTCGAAACGTGCACTGCCAGTATTGGTATGGCTAAACGGTCTGGCGAAAGAGCAGGGCGACCTTATTCCGCTTCGGCTAGTGAAAGGTGCGTACTGGGACAGCGAAATTAAGTGGTCACAACAAGCAGGTTACGAGAACTACCCAGTTTATACGCGCAAAGAAGCGACCGATGTTGCTTATCTCGCGTGCGCGCGTTTCCTATTAAGCGAAAGTGTCCGTGGCAATATCTTCCCTCAATTTGCTAGTCACAATGCACACACCGTGACAGCGATTGCGGTGATGGCAGCGCATAGAGATTACGAATTCCAACGTCTGCATGGTATGGGCGATTCACTTTATAACCATGTGATGGAGACTTACGGTCAAACCGTTCGTATTTATGCGCCAGTAGGTAGCCATGCGGATCTACTTCCTTACTTGGTTCGCCGCTTACTAGAAAACGGCGCGAACAGCTCGTTTGTCCACCGTTTAGTGGATGCCCGTTGCCCTATTTCAGAATTGACACATCACCCGGTGGATGTGCTGACGTCCTTTGATACGCTGAACAATTGCCAAATCCCAATGCCAACGAACATCTTCCCTGAGCGCAAAAACTCATACGGTGTGAACGTTGATATCGATAGTGAAGTGAAACCATTTGAAGCGCAGGTTGAAAGCTTTCTAACACAGAAATGGACAGCAGGTCCGATCATCAATGGTGTGAAACATGCCGAAAGCATGATCAAGGGAAATGCTGCAGAGATCATTACCGCACCTTATGATCGTCGTATCGAAGTCGGTCAGGTGGCTTTCGCTAACCTTGATCATGTTTCCGCTGCGATCGAAGCCGCTGATGCTGCATTCCCTGCGTGGAAAGGCACCGACATTGAGAAAAAAGCCGCATGCTTAGATAAGCTTGCGGATCTGATGGAAGAAAACTTGGCGGAGCTGGTGGCGATTTGTCATCAAGAGGCGGGCAAGACGATTCATGACAGCATCGATGAAGTGCGTGAAGCGGTCGACTTCTGTCGTTACTACGCGAAACAAGCGCAAAATCTTCAGCCGTTTGAGTTGGAAGGTTTTGATGGCGTGAAGCGTATCTCTAGCCGTGAAGGGCTGGGCGTATTCGTTTGTATCAGCCCTTGGAACTTTCCGTTGGCGATCTTCCTTGGTCAAGTAACTGCGGCATTGGTGGCGGGTAATACGGTTGTGGCCAAGCCAGCAGAGCAAACCAGCTTGATTGCAGCACGTGCGGTTGAATTGATGTTAGAAGCTGGATTCCCAACAGGGGCGATTCAATTCTTGACAGGTCGCGGAGCTGAAATCGGCCATGCGTTAACATCGCATAATGCGATTGCAGGTGTGGCGTTCACCGGTTCAACCGCTACGGCACAGCGCATCAACGTGACGCTTGCCGAGCGCAGCGCGAAGCCAGTACCGTTTATCGCTGAAACTGGCGGTCAAAACGCCATGATTGTGGATAGTACCGCACTGCCAGAGCAGGTTGTGCGTGACGTTATTCGTTCTGCTTTCGCTTCGGCTGGTCAACGCTGTTCTGCCTTGCGCGTTCTATTTGTTCAAGAAGATGTGGCCGATCGCATCATCAACCTTATCCAAGGGGCGATGAATGAACTGCATGTTGGTATTCCTTATCTACACAAAACTGATGTTGGTCCGGTTATCGACAGCAACGCAAAAAACAAGCTCCTTGCTCACCTTGAGCACATGGCGAGTACGCAAACCAAAGTCGCGCAGCTGCAACTGGATGAAACGTGTGAGCACGGTGATTTTGTGTCACCGAGTGCATTCGAAATTTCAGGTATTGATGTACTGAAAGAAGAACAATTCGGTCCTATCTTGCACATTGTTCGCTTTAAAGCGTCAGAACTACCAAACGTAGTTGAGCAAATCAACCAAACGGGGTTTGGTCTGACAATGGGTATCCATAGCCGTAATGAGACCACTTATCGTTGGATTGAAAAACACGCTCGAGTGGGTAACTGCTACATCAACCGCGATCAAGTGGGTGCGGTGGTTGGGGTTCAACCATTCGGTGGTCAAGGCTTGTCTGGCACTGGTCCAAAGGCAGGCGGTCCTCACTACCTATACCGCTTTACGAAACATCTTTTCGCTCATGTTGAGAATGCATAAGGAGTCTCATTATGGTTCATCAGATCACCTATTTTAAAGATGCATTCTCTGCATGGGAGCAGTGGAATCTGACCGATTTTGATTATAAATGTGAGCACTTACTTGCACTTAAATCTGCTGCTGAAGAGCAACACGCTGTGGTTGGTAAAGTTATCGCTTACCACTTGCAACAAGCGTCAAGCTTATTAGCAGAGACACATCAGTTAGTGGGACCGACAGGCGAAACTAACGAGTTGTACGCGGCGGGGCGCGGTGTGGCTTTGATCATTTGTGAAAATGATCTAACGAACACTGAGAATGCGTTGTACAGCACTTTTGCAATGATCACTTGTGCCCTAATTGCGGGTAACAGTGTGGTGATTTGCAGTGACAATACAGAGTTTAATCAATTGGTTAATCACGCTGTGGCGTCAGCAACTTTCCCATCTAACCTAGTCCAAGTGGTTGCGTACGATGCGTCTTCCCCGCTGTTAGACAGTGACGTGCGCAGTGTTGGTTATGTTGGGTATTCACAGGTTGAGCATGCGCTTAACTTACAACTGGCTAAGCGTGACGGTGCCATCGTCGGTTTAGTGTCTGAAACGGATTTGGAGTCACCGACGGTGGCTCACGATCCTCATTTGTCGTTACGCTTTATTACCGAGCGTACTCGAACGATAAATATTACAGCGGTGGGTGGTAACGCGACTCTACTCGAGTTGGGAAGCGACGCCCACTAACCTGACTTGTGGTGCCAACCTAACAACAAAGAGCCGAAGAGCTAACTTGGGTTGGTATCTCTTGTTCTGGTGTATTGCTGAGACGGCAAAATACCAGAAGAAACAAGGAAGGAAATAATTATAACGAGGACTATCTAATGATAGAAAATGGTTTTGCTATCACGACCACATTCGTGGCGTATTTGTTAATTATGGTTGCCATTGGCGTTTATGCGTATAAGAGGACTTCCAATTCATCGGACTACTTTCTAGGTGGTCGTAGCCTTGGCCCTTGGCCAGCGGCACTTTCTGCAGGCGCATCAGACATGAGTGGTTGGTTGCTACTTGGTCTGCCGGGGTATGCGTATGCGGCAGGTATTGAAGCGTTTTGGCTAGCGGGTGGTCTATTGCTGGGTACATGGGCCAACTGGCTAATTAACGCCAAGCGTCTTCGTACGTTCAGCATTCAAACGGATTCGCTAACACTGCCAGAATTTTTATCGCGTCGTTTTAACGATAAGTCGAAACTGATCCAGACAATCTCTGCGTTTTTCATTCTTTTGTTTTTCCTTTTCTACACCAGCTCAGGTTTGGTAGCAGGGGGTAAATTGTTTGAAACCGTATTCGGCTTGGATTACAGCATCGCGGTTGTGATCGGCACAGTATGTGTGGTGTCGTACACACTATTTGGTGGCTTCTTAGCGGTATCTTGGACGGACTTAGTGCAAGGCTTGCTCATGGCGGCGGCATTGATGATTGTACCTGTAGCCGTGATGGATGGTGGATTAGGTCAACTTGCAACTGACATGCGCGAGATTAACCCAGAGTTGCTAACGCTTTGGAACGACGTGAATGGTGAGCCATTATCGGCAATTGCGATTATCTCACTCGCGGCTTGGGGTCTAGGTTACTTTGGTCAGCCACATATTTTAGCCCGTTTTAAAGCATCACGTTCAAATAAAGACCTTACGACGGCGCGTCGTATTGCAGTGGGTTGGACTGCACTTTCTATGACTGGTGCGTTGTTGATCGGCTTAGTGGGTTTGGTATGGGTAACAAACCACCCAGGTACGCAGCTCGATGACGGTGAAAAAATCTTTATGCTATTGGTGAACACCGTATTCCACCCGGTGATTGCAGGTATCTTACTTGCGGCCATTCTAGCAGCAGTAATGAGTACCGCGGACTCTCAGCTTCTTGTTTCGTCATCTGCACTTGCAGAAGATTTCTACAAGCAAGTGATTAAACCTGATGCTTCTTCTGAAGAAGTGGTGATGATTGGTCGTGTCGGCGTTATCGCTATTTCTCTGATTGCTCTATTCCTTGCAATGACTCCGGATAGTTCAGTGTTAGGACTTGTGTCTTACGCGTGGGCAGGCTTCGGTGCTGCGTTTGGTCCTGCAGTTGTACTGAGCCTATACTGGAACGGCATGAACCGTAACGGTGCACTAGCGGGTATCTTAGTCGGCGGTATCACTATCGTGGTATGGAAACAACTCACAGGCGGTTGGTTTGATGTTTACGAAATCGTACCGGGAATCATCTTCTCTACCATTGCTATCGTTTCGGTGAGCAAGATGACAGGTGGTGCAACGCAAGATGTTATCGATCAATACAAAGCGTATGAGAAGAAATTGGTAGAACTCGATTAATTCTACTTACGCTAAACAAAAGCCCGCGACCATCGCGGGTTTTTTAGTTTCTGATTTTGGCATAAACCACAGTATTGCTTAAGTTTCCTGAAGTATTGAGACGTTCATTTCTCAACTCACCTTCAAACTCATATCCACAACGTTCGGCGACTGCTCGACTTTTGTGGTTGGTAGAGTCCGCCGTGATGGCAATTCGCCTTGCACCTAAATCCTCAAACGCATAACGTTCTAGTTCGAGTAGGGCTTCAGATGCATAACCTTTTCCTACAGAGGTATCGTCAAGCCAATAGCCAATCTCAAACGAGGGGACTTTCTTATCTCGGATCATGAGGCCGATAGCACCAATCATGCGATCACTTTGCTTCTCAATAATGAAGTAACGAAGTTCTTCCTCGAAATTTTTAAAGTTAGTGATTGCTTTTTGTGTTCCATCAATCATGGCTTCAAGTGTCAGTGCATATGGGATCCAAGGAAGAAAGACTTCGAGAGTCTTCCGGCTATGCATCACAGCGTGGTGGGCCTCTTCTGCCCGCTCCAAGCATGCAGGTATCAGTTTTAGACGTGTTGTTTCCATACTGTTGTCCCTTGGAGGTAATAAAAATTTATTTAAACAGAAGCGGTTAGTGATTGCGAAAGATTATTCACTTGGTTTGCTAGAGATAACCTGAGAGAATCGAGCCGTTATCCAACCAACTAGGTTTATTATGAAACTTTTAGTAAGAAACTTGGCTCGTGAAACCACTGAGCAAGATCTCCGCGCACTATTCTCAAATTACGGCAAAGTAGAGCTTTGTACCTTGGTTCTTGATCAAGAAACGGGTCTGTCGAAAGGCTTTGGCTTTGTCATTATGCCGGATGAAGCGGAAGCCATTTGTGCGTTGGATGCGTTAAATTTATCCAATGTAGCAAAAAGCAAAATCCGAGTGAAAGTCGCGCAAGACTAATTGCCGCACAAGACTAACGTTGAGAGAAGCCAGCATAGATTGCTGGCTTCTTTGTTTATCGCCCGCGAGTAATGCGATTTGTTAGCAATCATCATAATGAAATGGTCTAAGTAAGAGTCGCTCGGTGGTTAACTTTGGTTGAACATTCATGTCACTTCCCTGATCTATTCATTCAAATACTGATTCAGAATAATGTGTTTTTTGCATGAATTGAAAGAGTGAGACCCGTATTGGCCCCTGGTCCGACCAACCTCTCATTTTACGTTGTTTTATTTAGTTTTTGAATCTAGGACAAAAAGCAAGCACACTTTTAATTACGGAATTATTTTGAACAGAATATGTCAATTGTCAGTAGTACTGTAAGAAATTAGGGAGAGATGTAATGCCGGATATTTATTGCTCAACGTGCAGAAAACCAACGCAACACAAAGTGATCATGAAGCGTAGTGAACCTGAGCAAACGGAAACACTAACTGGCAAGGTAGTGAGTTTTACCCAACTAATGGCGAAATTTGTAACGGGTGAACATTACTATGAAATGGAACCACATTATTTTTGTCGTTGTTGTAATCATCGCGCCATCGGTGAAGTTATTCCACATCCAGCGCGACAAACATCAGCAGTACTGTAGTTTAAATTAAGCTAATTGCTCTTCTTTAATTGAAAAGGGGAGCCATTGAGCATAACTGGCCATCCATAAGAGGCGTACTCTGATGCCAGCGATTTTGCGACTTCGTGAGATACAGTCGTATAGGTCCATTCTCCAACACCAAATGGTTTGTACGCCAGTTGAAATGTTATCATTGCTTTCTCCTAATCATTATTTTTCCGTATTATTGCCTTACTGTTTGTCTCAGTACTTTCCTATAAAGCTCAGTTTTTCTCTGCAAAGGTCATAGCTTCATTTTTTATGGTCTAAAAAGCGAGTTATAAATTACTTACTTTCAGCGTTTGATTTATAAAAGCGTATTTCTTAGTTAGTCATTTTACTTGGCATCGCTGTTTTGTTTGGCGAATTAGCTAAATTCATGCGCAATTCACAGCTTGTCGAATTGTGGATTTGCAAACGACTCATTAAAGATTAATGTAATGATTCTTTCTTTGTTTCAGGGATGTAGTGAATGAGTGAACAACTGGATAGGATAGATTTACAAATATTGCGACTTTTACACTCGAAAGGAAGACTCCCAATTGTTGAATTGGCTAAGCACGTCAATTTGACCACATCCCCTTGCTCTGAACGTGTGAAGAGGTTGGAGCGTGAGGGGTACATCAATGGTTATCATGCTGAGATAAATGCAGAAAAACTGGGTTTAGACGTTCAAGTGTTTATCCACATTCGCCTTGATCAAACCAGTTTCTCTATTTTCGAAAAATTTGCTCAAGCGGTCGAACTATTGCCAGAAGTTGAGGAGTGTTACTCGCTATCCGGTGATTTTGACACCATGATTAAAGTTCGTGTTAAGAGTATGAAAGCGTATCAAGAATTTATGTCGAGTAAGATGGGGACGCTACCGGGGGTGATTCAAACTCGCAGTGAAGTCGTCATTGAGGAGCATAAAACGGGTTACGGGGTGAACCCAGAATTGATAAGTTAGGCGGGTATTTAGGATCCCTTACAGAGTCAAAAAAGGATCGATATAAGCTCGCCTAAATTGACTCTGTAAATGACATGAGTACTTACTACGCACTGACGAAAGTCGTCAATATACCGATTAAACCACCAAACACACCGCCCCAAATGACGAGCCAACCTAGGTGTTCTTTAATCATTTTCTGCACGATTTCTTTTACAAGCGCAGGCGTTAGCTCGCTAAGACGCTGATCAATGATGCTCTCAATATTTTGTTTAATTTCATCCATCATTGCCGGAGATTCTAGTTGTTCTTTGAGCGCCTCTTTTATGCTGTCACTCTTGCTCAGTTCAACAATAGATTCTTGCATTTTTTCAACAAAAGGTTGTCGCATTGGTTGTAGTGCTTCAGCACCGCCAAACATTGCGAGCATTGCACCAAACTGCGATGCTTCGATCACTTCGACCAAAGAATCAAACGCCGGATTTAAATTGACTTTTTCAATGACGGGTTGGAGGTTGATGTTCACCCCGTCTGCCATTTCTTTATTTAGGAAACGGTCGATGTTTGCCTCTGTGAAGAATTGCTCCATCATCAAGTTTTTGATTGCAAGTTTGAATTCTTCAAAACGTGCAGGAATAACGCCAGAGCCATATAAGCCTGGTACTTTCTCAAACAACATGTGGATAGCTAGCCAGTTAGTGATTGCACCTGAAAAGGCGAACAGACCCGCGTACCACATATAATCATTGTGGATGTAATATCCCGCTGCCATTAATACGATGGCAAGAATATTCGTCAGCAAACTTTTGTTCATAGTGACCGATTTTGTAATGTGAAAGAATTGAAATAAGTGGGCATGATTTTATACCTAACCGACATCTTGATGCTAGGAGGAGAAAAGTTAGGGGTAATTAAGGGAAATGCTGAAAGTCTATAAAATGAAAACCCGACATAGACTGCCGGGTCACTGCTTTTCTTAGAAATTCTAAGGTACTGTAATTTTATGGTTAGATTTTACTTTTCTAAACGCAAAATTCTTTAAAACGCGATGCTCTCTAGACACGACAGCTAAAAGCGAAAGATCTTACAGCAAAGTTGGCATTTCCAACGCTCTGAGTAGCCGAATAGTTTGTCAGCCCAGCTCGGTTTAACTTGTACGATCTGCATTGAACCACATTTACACATAAGCTAATTACCTTATTATTAGTTTAATTACTCAGCCATTTATTGAGTATAGCTGTTTCTCAAAAAGTGAAGTAACAAATGAATTCAGCTAGAGTTTTTGGCGTTGTGTCCACTGCTTTTAGATACGCAACGGGGTGCTATATTACCAAAGTAAGTGTGACTTTCATCACTTTATTTGTTTCATTGTTGAGATTTTTTGTGAGAGTGGTTCAAATAAGGCGGCCCGTGAGACGAGAAATAGCGGAAGTGGTTATAGCCAAATGATATAAAAAAACGGCGCATCACGCGCCGTTATTGTTTGAGTTGAAGTGCTGCTTACGTGCTTTTTTCATCGATCTCTTCAGCAATAAACCCGCCTGTTTGGTGTGCCCATAGTTGAGCATAAATGCCATTACTTTCGATGAGTTCTTTGTGTGTACCTTGCTCAACGATACTGCCTTTATCGAGAACAATTAGGCGATCCATTTGAGCAATCGTCGATAAGCGGTGTGCGATGGCAATGACTGTTTTGCCTTGCATTAATTCATTTAGACTCTCTTGAATTGCCGCTTCGACTTCCGAGTCTAAGGCTGATGTTGCTTCATCAAGTACCAAAAGAGGAGCATCCTTTAACAATACTCTCGAAATCGCGATGCGCTGACGTTGACCACCGGAAAGTTTCACACCACGTTCACCAACTTGTGCATCATAACCGATGTTCCCAAATGGGTCGGTAAGGCTTTCAATAAACTCATGCGCGTGTGCCTGCTGAGTCGCTTTGATCAGGTCGTCCTCTGAGGCATCTGGATTTCCGTACAAGATATTGTCACGAATCGAACGGTGGAGTAATGACGTATCTTGAGTGACCATGCCTATTTTGGCGCGCAGAGAGTCTTGAGTAACACGAGAGATCTCCTGACCATCAATTTTGATGCAACCCTCTTCGACATCATGAAATCTAAGTAACAAGTTGACCAGCGTTGATTTACCCGCACCAGAGCGCCCGACCAATCCCACTTTTTCCCCAGGTTTGATGTGTAAATTTAGATTGTTGAGTACGCCTTTTTTCTCACCATAGTGGAAGCTGACATTATCGAAGTGGATACCGCCGTCTGTCACGACAAGCTCATTTGCATTTGGCTCGTCTTTGATGTCGATCGGTTTAGAAAGGGTTTTCATCCCATCGACTACCGTGCCCATGTTTTCGAACAATGCACCGACTGCCCTCTAATCCACATCGACATACCATTCACGCGCAATGCCAAACTGATCGCGATAGCAATCGCACCGACACTGATAGCGCTGTCTAGCCATAGGAAAATAGACAGTGCCGCGACGGAGAACACCAAAAGGTAGTTTGAAATCTCAACAGCGATGTCAAAACCAGTCACTAGGCGCATTTGGCGATACACAGTATCAAGAAACCCTTTCATGCCTTGTTCTGCGTATTCCGTTTCCCGTTTACTATGAGAGAAGAGTTTCACGGTTTGGATATTGGTATAACTGTCAACGATACGACCTGTCATGGTTGAGCGGGCATCGGCTTGCTCGGAGGCGACATCCTTGAGTTTCGGGACAAAGTGAATTTGGATGGCGATGTAAGCCAATAGCCAGACAATCATTGGGATCATCAAACGCCAATCTGCCGCAGCCAACATGACGATCATGCTCGTAAAATAAACCGAAACATAAACAAATACGTCCATGCTTTTCATGACGGTTTCACGAACAGCCAATGAGGTCTGCATAACCTTGGTTGCGACACGGCCTGCGAAATCGTCTTGGTAGAAGTTGAGGCTTTGATTGAGCAAGTAGCGATGGGCTAACCAACGGATTGACATTGGGTAGTTACCAAGCAAGGTTTGATGAATCAATAGAGAATAAACCACGACAAGAATCGGCATGACGACAAGCAGCAATGACCCATAGAAAATCAATTCGGTTTTGTTGTCTTGCAAAAACGTTTCAGGGTTGCTGGTGGAAAGCCAGTCAACGAGTTGGCCCATCGCACCAAATAGAGAAACCTCTACAATGGCAACAATAGTCGACATGATTGACATGATGATCAACGGCTTTTCGAAGCCTTTTGTATAGTGGCGAAGGAAAGCAAAAATCCCAGTAGGGGGTTGATCGGGCTGTGATTTGGGGAACGGTTCAGTAAAACCTTCAAATCGTTTAAACATAACTCATCCTAAAATTAAAACACGTCCATTTCTGTATAGGAATTCGTCAATCCTGACATCCAATTTGTCGGTTTATATACAGAGCATGGAGAAAAGAAATAAAGTGGTCTGCTAGCCAGAAAAGCAGACGAGTTCATGCGTGAGGCGAAAAAATAGTCTAACTGATTGCATTTTAAATGTAACCAGTAAGTAATTCATATCTTTAATGGTTTATCAAATGTGATTCAAATGATTGAGTGGTTGTATGGTGTGTTAAAGCCTCAGGCGTGCCTTATTTACTGAGACATCTTCTGGTTGCAATAAAAAATCGCGACATCTTGATCCTAATCAGGAATTATTGCTTCTTGGTGCGCAATTTACTCATGAAAACAGCAAAACTTTTCTTAACATTAATTTTACAATCGATTCATTCTAGTGAGAAGGAATGTATCGGATGCTATTAAACGAATCAGTGCCTCAGAATGCACAAGGAAAAGAAGAAAGTACGCAAAGTACTCTACGTCATACCGCTAACTGTGTGGTGATGGTTCCGCCCAAAGAATTCCGATTTAATGAGGAAACCGCCCAAGATAATGAGTTTCAACACCATGTGTCGTTAAGTCAGGATGAAATCACTCACCGCACCATGGCAGAGTTTGCCGCAATGGTTCAGTCTTTACGTAAAGAGGGAGTGCAAGTTGTCGAATTTGACTATCCATATGCTGAGGTCGCGACACCTGATGCTGTCTTCCCCAACAATTGGTTTAGCACCACCCCTGATGGCACGCTGTATACTTTTCCGATGGCGTGTGAAAACCGCCAACATGAAGTACGTCCGACAGCATTAGCGGCAAGTTTGATGCAGTCTGGTCGTGAAGTGTACCAGCAGGATTCATTGACCGAGTATCTTGACGAGCAAGCGTATTTAGAAAGCACAGGCGTGATGGTGTTTGATCATTTAAACCAAACCGTTTATGCCGCGTTGTCTCAGCGCTGTGATCGTTTAGTGCTAGAAGATTACGTAAAACGTATAGGGTATGAACGTGTGATTTCTTTTCAAACCCGTTTGCCGTCGGGGGCACCGGTGTATCATACCAACGTCATGATGGCAGTCGGCGAGCAGTTCTGTGTGATATGCGATGAGGTGATCCCAGAGTTTGAGCGTCGTTTTGTTTTAAAATCGCTAGCTAAAGACAAGCAAGTCATCTCGATTTCCATTGATCAGATGAACCAGTTTTGCGGCAACATATTACAACTGGAAACCGTGCGAGGCGATAAGGTCATCGCCATGTCTCAATCGGCCTACAACGCTTTTTCGCCTACCCAAAGAAATCAACTTTCTACACATGGTAAATTACTGCCATTTGATGTTTCAACCATCGAATCTATTGGTGGTGGATCGGTACGCTGTATGCTTGGAGAGGTATTTTTACCAAGTAGAAAGCCTGTATTGTAAGCTAGCCTAGCCGTTAAATAGAAATGCCACTTTATAGATAAAGTGGCATTGCTTCGAGTTGTTAGATTATTGCGTAGTTGTAAGCCATTAGCGTAGTAGTCGACTCCTAGCGTGTTAGCGGTATTTAATGGCGGTATACATGCTGCTCCACTCTCGCATCATCACTAAATAGTTTGGGTCATTGATGCATTGTTCAGGAGACCCTAAGCCTGTTACGGCCATCTCCCAACCTTTTCTTGCACTACAAATGATGTCTGTTGTCATGTTTTCGGTGTTATCTATGGGATGTTCGCTTGCATAGGATTGCAATTGAGTTACTGAGAATATGGCTTGATCCGCGTCCGTTGCATGAGAGACTGAACTGACGGTGAATGCTAGAACTGCGGTACTGACGAGAATGATATTTTTCATAAACCCTCCTTGTTTCATGCTAAATCTTGATTCTTGCTAAATATAGCAGAGAGGGTTGCAGAAAAGAAAAGTGGCAATAAGATATTGCCACTTGGAGTATATTGAGCAGAGACAGTTAGAACAAACTGAAGTCGTAATGAGCGGTGAGTTTAATGTCGTAGTAATCTAATTTGTCACCAAGCGAGCTACCATCTCTATATTCTTGTGCTTTATTTAAGATTGCCGATGTTTTAAAGCCTTTCATAGGTCCATCTTGAACGGTATGGCTCAAAATTAGGTTTGCTCCAAGACCTTCAATATTCACATCATGATCTCGGTCTTCATAACCATCGGTCACCACGAGAGCTAAGCCCATATCGAATGATGGTGAAACTTTGTAAAAGCCCCCAATTTGCCATGAGAACATGTCATAGTGGTTACGGTCGATACTTTGGTCAAATGAGAAACCAATATCAGTATCAATCTCTGGGTTTCCAGGCAGTTTTTTACCGACTTGGCCAAACGATCCCATCACAGTGACGCGTTCTTTGTTCCACAATAATTGTCCCGATACTGCGTATGTATCATCATCAACGTTATTATCTTGAGACCATCCAATTGGCTGCGCGTAAAAACCGACGTACTCTGCTTTGAAGAAACCTTTTTCAGGATCGATCCATGTGTGGCTACCACGGCTCATGACTTGCCATGACATTTCTTCTTGATAGCTTGCACCGAGAGATAGCATGGTTTGTTTGTTATCCCAAACACCAGCAATGGCATAGCTTGGTTTTTTATCCACTTCAATTAAGTACTTATCGCCTGATGGTGCAAGTTTAATGTCGGTTCTGAATCCTTCATCTGTCCATTCTTGATAGTAACCGCCCGCATATTTTTGGCTGTACATCCCGTACAAATGGAAGTTATCGAATGTTCCCTCGTAGAAAACACCTTCGTTGAGAGATGGCACAGTACGGACTGAAGAGTATTCAATTAAAGGAATTTGGTATTCAAGTGATCCATATCGGTAATCAGTACCAAATTGACCGATCTTAATATTAGCCCAATCACCAAAATCTAAACTGAGGTTGGCGTAGTTGATCGTGAAACTCTCATGGCCATCTAGATAAAAGCGGGTTGATTTCTCCGGATCGGCGCGTAGTTTTTCAATGTGGTATGTACCGGCTTGAATACTTACCGTATCCATGAACTGACCGGATTCAAAGTCAAACAAGAAACCTTGGACCCAAGCATCAATTTCAGGGCCGTAAACACCATCACTAGCACTTGGTCTTTCCGCATTACGATATTCGTTTCTCAACTTAACATCGAGGGTAGAATCTTCGATAAAGCTAGCAAATACGGGGGTTGCAAATAATTGGCATCCAAGCGCCACTGCAATGCAATTGGATATCGTCGTTTTTTGGATTAGGCATTTTTTCATTGTTATATTCCGGCGTAGGGTGTTTTATGTATGCCAATATATATACTGATTATTTACGACCCAATATTGGTATGCCATTTTATTGATCGATAACACATGGAAATAGTTTTTGAGTGACCAAGATCACTTGCATATGCACGATTTTTGCGGAATTTTGAACTCAGCAAACTTTTAGTAGTTCATTTTGGTATTCCGAATGATAGAATGTTGCCTTAAAGCATGACTACTTTGCGTTGGTGTAAAAAGCACCGAGCGTATATGGTTTACCATATCAACCATTCAACAAGGTATGTGTTCTGAATGAACGATATGGATGGTTCTTCGTGAGAAAACGCAAGCGAATGAATAGGATGAAAGTGACAATGTCTAACGAAAATAAAACAACACAAAATAGCCGTCGCTATGTTTCCATTGGTTTAGATTTGCTTAAGCAGCTAGAAAAGGGGGCGTATGCGATAGGTGAAAGGTTGCCTACAGAAAGGGAAATTGCTGAGCAGTATGATGTGAGTCGTACGGTCATTCGTGAAGCGATTATCATGTTAGAGCTAGAAGGGTTGGTCGAGGTTCGTAAAGGATCTGGCGTCTATGTCGTCGCACTTCCAAACCAGAATCGCTCAGAAGCCTCTGGTTCAGAGCAACCTTTATCATCTGTGCAATGTTTGGATGGTACCGATATCGGCCCGTTCGAAATGTTACAAGGCAGACAGTTGATTGAAAGTAACATTGCCGAATTTGCAGCAACGCAGATCACGAAAGCAGAAATCATGAAGATGCGTAAAGTGTTAAGCCTAGAGAAGCAAGCACTTAAATCGGGTGAATACGCAGAAGATCATGATAAAGAATTCCACTTGTTGATCGCAAAAGCGAGTAAGAACACATTCCTGATTGAAGTGTCGGAATTGATGTGGAGAAAGCGTGCTGAGAGTAAAATGTGGGCGCAATTACACAGCCACATTGATACCTCGGAATACCGTTTAAAATGGTTAGAGGATCACGCAAAAATCCTATCAGCTTTACAGCGTAAGGATCCACAAGCTGCAAAGCTGGCGATGTGGCAACATTTGGAAAGTGTGAAGAATACTCTGCTCGATCTTTCGGATGTTGAAGATGAGAGCTTTGATGGCTACCTCTTTGATTCCTACCCTATTTTTAACGCGAGCAATGGATAAGTTAAGCTTCATTACTGCTTGAGATATCGCAAAGGTGTTTGCGGCGATGAGATAAGTACATTGTCGCAATAACCTTTAAATTCAATAGAATAAAAGCCCTTCTGTTATTGTTCCTCCAATCGAGCCAATGAGCAAATTATTGGTAAACCAACAAGTTGAGTTCACCAGAATTAGCAGTCGCATTTGCAGGCCATCGCATCGATATAGCGCATATGTACCGATACTTGCACCAATCATAGTGAGGATTTCACTTTGATATTGAAGTGTGGTTAAACCCGTTACCCAAATGAGGACAATAAATAAGATTGCGACCGCAGGCGATCGAGTCTTGGTGGAGAAGTAACTCCGCAACGCTGCAATGAATGTGACTGCGGCTGAAGCTAAACTCCCGAGCAGAATAAAGTGAACGAGTATCGCTAATTGAAACCAAGTGAGTCGTCTTTTGAACTTCTCACCATTTGGGTTCCAGAATGCTGTGGCGCCCAAAAACAGAGCGATAAAACCTACCCATTGTGCAAAATCAATCGTCATATACTCTCTATTTTAAACGGTACTTACGTAGGGTTGCGACCTTATCATAGTTTATTTGGTATACAGGTTGAGGCGGTTTGTTTTGTGATTTGGTGCACCAATTGGTTATAAATCTATACTTGCGTGATCTGTGTCGCGGAATTATCTGGGTTTGACCTTTATATTGGTATTCCAGTTGCCGAGGAATGTTTTCTCGAACAATATTTATAATAATATAACTCTACTGATAAAGATCGGAGCATTTATGACTGCGTTTTTGTACCCTCAAGAAACAATGACTCGTCGCGTTAAAGATATTAGCGGCATTTGGCGCTTTAAGTTGGATACACGTAACGAAGGTCGCGTTAACGACTGGAAAGATGGTCTAACTGATACAACAGATATGGCAGTACCATCAAGCTACAACGACATCTTTACTGAAAAAGAGATGCGCGACCATTGTGGTGATGTGTGGTACGAAACAGAAGTGATGATCCCATCTGAGTGGAAAGACAAAGATGTATTCGTTCGCTTTGGCTCAGCAACCCACCAAGCAACAGTATGGGTAAACGGTGTCGAAGTCGCGAGCCATGTTGGTGGTTACATGCCGTTCGCTGGTCTGCTAAATGATTGCATTAAGTTTGATCAAAAGAACAAAGTTGTTGTGGTTGTGAATAATGAGCTTTCACGTACAACCATTCCATGTGGTCATGTTGCTGAGTACGAAGATGGTGTGCGAGAAGTTAAACCTTGGTTCGACTTCTTTAACTATGCGGGCATTCACCGCCCAGTTAAGCTAATGGCACTACCAAAGCATCGTTTAAGTGATATCACAGTCATTACTGACTTTGAGGGTACGGTTGGTAAAGTTGACTATACGCTAGAAGCGAATCTTCCTGATGGTGCGCAGGTTAGTGTAAAACTTTATGATGCTCAAGGCACTCCAGTTGCAGAGCATACTGGTGTAAAAGGCCAGTTGAAAGTCGAAAATGTTAACCTGTGGAAGCCTGGTGATGGCTACCTATACACATTAGAAACCTCTATTGAAGTAGATGGTGCGATTGTCGACCAATACCCACTAGAAGTTGGTATTCGTACTGTGAAAGTTGAGGGTACGAAGTTCCTAATTAACAATGAACCTTTCTACTTTAAAGGCTTTGGCAAACACGAAGATTCAGACCATCGCGGTCGTGGTTACGACCCAGTTGTGAACCTACGTGATATGGAACTGATGGACTGGATCAACGCAAACTCCATGCGTACGTCGCATTACCCTTATGCTGAAGAGTTCATGCAGTTAGCGAACCGTCGTGGTTTGGTTGTCATTGATGAGACTCCAGCAGTTGGTCAATGGGATATGATGATCAGTGGTGGTGGTATTGCTGGTGCTGGCGCGGGTGCTGGTGGCTCTGAAAAACTGAAATTCTTCGATAACGAAGATGTGCAAACAGAAGGTTTAGCGGCTCAAAAATTTGCGATTGAAGAGTTGTTCAAGCGTGACAAAAACCACCCATGTGTTGTGATGTGGTCATTATCAAATGAACCAGATACATCACAAGAAAGTTCGAACGAATACTTCCGCCAAGTATTTGAATATGCACGTACTCAAGATCCACAAAATCGTCCTCTGACATTCGTAAACTTTATGATGGCTCCGTATGGCAAATGTCATGCACATCAACATGCCGATGTTATCTGTCTAAACCGTTACTATGGTTGGTACATCATGGGCGGTATTGAGATGCGTGATGCTGGTAAAGCGTTTGCGAAAGAGCTAGCAGGTTGGGCGACAGAGGGTAAACCAATCATCATCACGGAATACGGCGCTGATACGACGGCGGGTGTACACAAACTACCAAGTGTTCAGTGGTCAGAAGAGTACCAAGTTGAATACTTAGATCAGCAGCACTTCGCATTTGATAGCTGTGATGCGGTTGTTGGTGAGCAAATGTGGAACTTTGCCGATTTCCAAACATGGGAAGGCATTATTCGTATGGATGGTAACAAGAAAGGTGCATTTACTCGTAACCGTCAACCTAAGATGGCTGCCCACCATTTACGTAAACGCTGGGCGAAAATCCCAGATTTCAAATACAAGAAGTAATCGAAGACAGTCACGTCAACTGACATTCCTTTATTAAGGGGCCCTCGCGGCCCCTTTTTTACATCTGATGCCGGACCAACCTATTTCTGGTAATGAGATTGACGTTGAACTTACTTGGATTGCTATGGGTAGACAAAAGCGGCACACCAATTATTAGGGGAAGAAATAAAATTACTGAACCTTAATCACAAGTACATCACTCCTTTTACCAATGAGATGAGAGCAGTTTTATACTGCTCTTCGTTGTATTTGTCGTGAGTAGTTGGATTCTTGAAGACAAGTGCGATATTGGGATGTGGTTCACCATTTTTCTATATTTATATTTTTGGTATGCAAAGGGTGAGTTTGAGCACTTATTGGTATTCCAATGTTTTGTATAATTAGTCGCATATAAAGCAAGTAGCACTATTACTGCATTAACTCAAAATACAACGTGAACGTAAGGGAACAAGATGAAAACGATATCCGTATCAAACAAAGTTGGCTATGCCCTTGGGGATTTAGCTAACTCACTGACTTTTGGTATGAGCTCCATGTTTTTGCTGGCTTACTATACTGATGTTCTTGGTATTTCTGCCGCTGCGGCTGGTACGCTATTTTTGGTTGCTCGTGTTTGGGATGCGATAAACGATCCTATGATGGGGGCGTTGTGTGACAAATTGTTTGCTAAACGTCGTGGCGAAAAGTTTCGTCCTTTTTTATTAAAAGGCAGTTGGCCAGTCATTATTGCAGCCATTCTTGTATTTTGGGCGCCTGAGGGATTGACCGATGTGCAGAAACTGATCTGGGCTTACGTCACCTACATTGTATTCGGTATGGCATATACCTTTATCAATATTCCATACGGTTCACTTGCTACCGTAATGACTAACGATCCCGCTGAGCGTGCAGGTCTATCGGGTGCTCGCGCGTTTGGAGGCATGATGGGCATGGTTAGCTGTAACATGATTATGCCTTTCTTACTTTCGTTCTTTGCTGATGACTTATCGAAAGCCTATTTGTATGGCGTAACTGCTCTTGGTGTTGTTTCTTTTATTTGTTATTTGCTGGCATACCGCATGACAGAAGAGCACATCAAACATGAGCCGACTGATAATGCAGACTTTGGCTTTAAAGACACCATCAAAACATTAGGCAAAAACGTTCCGTTTCTTTGTGTGAGCGTGGCATCAATGCTGATGTTAACCGCAATGTTGGGCCAAGGCAGTGTGCTTTACTACTACTTATCGCTAAACCTCGATGGTGCACTTTGGTTTATTTCTTTGACGGCGGTTGTACAAGTTGTGACAACCATTGTTGTTGCGCCAAGTGTGGGTAAATTGTCAGCCCGATTTGGAACCAAAAAGCTAATGCTAACGGGCTTTGCCGGTGCCGGTATTGCTTCTATGGTCAGCTTCGTATTACCAACCAGTATCTATGGCGCGATGGTGTTCTATATTGTTGGTATGCCATTTATGCTGCTTCCAAACATTCTTATCTGGGCAAACGTAGCTGACTGTATCGATTACAACTATGAAATCTCTGGTCAGCGTCAAGAAGGCATTATTTACTCCAGTTACTCTTTCATGCGCAAAATGGGCCAAGCAATTGCCGGGTTTATCGCTGGTATGGGGTTAAGCATGGTTGGTTACAATGCGGCTCTAGACGTTCAAGCTGACGCAACATTGATGGGCATTAAAGCATTTATGTTCGCGATGCCAAGTATCGCAATGGCGGGTTGTTTTGTTCTTTATTACTTCTTCTGGAACTTAGAGCCAAAATCGGAAGAACCTAACGAAAAACCAAAAGAGGCGGATGCGCAAATCGCATAACCCCTGATAAAGGCACTGACTTGGAATCCCAGTTAGTGCCTTTTGTCTTTATGGAATTCGGGAAATTATAAGTACAAGCTGAACAAGGTAAGCCTGATGTACTTGGCACTGATGGGACTGAATATGAATACTTACATGAATGTATTAAATTGGACGGATGAACAGATCCCACATCGATTGTGGATCGAAAAACAAGAAGACGATACCACTCGCTTGTGTATGAAGATTGTTAAAGATAGTGAGCCAGAAATGCTCTACCTGAACTTAGAAGCAAGCCAAACCTGTATTCTTAATGCATGGCAGGGAAGCGCATTTCCTGTCACTGATGCTTTTGATGATGGCTGTGTCTATAGCCAAGTAAGAAGTTTGCTTAATTTACCTCAAGGTTGCGTTTTATGGTCTTTGACGCACGTATTGCTCCCTGATGGTAAGAAAATATCGACCGATAAATTGGGATTTATTCCCGGAATGCGTCAACATAATGGACATCTTATTTCTGTTTAAATTGCCATTAAGTACACAAGTTTCAGAGAGTACGCTTAATTCGGGATAAGACAACAGAGTCAAAGCCCCTTTATTGTTCGGTTCAATAAAGGGGCTTTTGGTGTCTGTATAATTTTACTTTATATATCTTAATAACGATTGAATACCATCGATAGGGCTAGTAAGAATAGGGATGAATGGGTGACTGAACGTTGCGGCAGGCGCCATGGATGCTTGGGCAAGGATAATGACACTGTTTGAGGGAGCGTTTTCCAACGTGGATTCGATGGCCTTGGATATTGATGTAATATACGCCGAATGGTCACCGTTACTGTAGTGCTGCCATGCGTGAGGCACAATAGTGACATGAATCATCTCGCAGACTGATAATGGCGTTTTCTCTGCACTTTGGCACACCAATTTATAAGTGGGAGACACCGTACTCTCTGCTGCTGCCAAAATATAGAGATGACGGAATCTGACGGCTTTTTCTGCCATTGCTCTATCAATTCGGACAACCTTAGCGGAAAGTCCTGATGTCGTTTCTGCGTATTCCCCGATGCTAGAGCACGTACAAACTATCAGATCAAAGCCTTGCCTTGCGATGTTTTTGATGTAGGCGTGCACCACGCTTTCTATGCTTTGGGCGCATGTTATGTTTTGCGAGTTATTTACGGCTTGTGATGGCGTGCTCTCTATCGCCTGATCCAATAAAGACTCTTCAAGGAAATGAGAGATTTGTATGTTGGAAGTTGGAAGTAAATCGTCGATATAGGGTTGAAATAGAGCGATATTGCTACGAACGGTATGTAAAAAAGCGATTTTCATGTGTTTTCTTTTACAAGAAAGGCCTCCTGCATGAGGAAGCCTTGGAATTGAAAGGAAAGTATAAAATCCAATAGAACGAGATTAACGTTATTATTGATGCGGATTAAGCAACCAAATCTGCTGCCTCACGAGTGAGTCGGGCAATCTCATCCCAGCGACCTTCATTGATCAGCGCTTTGTCTACCATCCACGTGCCACCACAAGCTACGACACGTTCAAGGCTAAGGTAATCATTGACGTTGTTAGGATTAATCCCGCCTGTAGGCATCACTTGAATTTGCGTGTAAGGCGCTAAAAGCGATTTCAGCATATTGATGCCGCCAGATGCCTCCGCAGGGAAGAACTTAACCGTAGTAAGGCCGAGTTCTAGCGCTGCTTCAACCGCACTTGGGTTGTTTACGCCCGGGACGATTTCAATGCCGATTTCTTGACATGCTTTCACTGTGTTTGGGTTTAAACCCGGAGAAACAACAAAAGTCGCGCCTGCTTCTTTGGCTGCAATGGCTTGTTCTTTATTGAGCACGGTACCTGCACCAATTAACATGTCAGGTTGCGCCTCTCTGAGTAGGCGAATAGCTTCTGCCGCGGCATCTGAGCGAAAGGTGATTTCTGCCGCAGGTAGGCCATTTTCAGCCAGTGCTTTACCCAATGGGATGATGTCTTCTGCACGGTCAATGGCAATAACAGGAATCACTTTTATTTCTGCAAGTTGCTCTGCGATGGTTTTCATTGTTTAAATCCTATTAATATCAAAGAGAAAACTGAATATGTTTCATGGTGTCAGTTGGAATAATAGCGCCCTTATGCTGAATCACGAGTCCAGCAAGCAGATGCCCTTGCTTTGAACACATACTTGGTGATTGGTTTAATAGCCAACCAGCCAAGAAGCCAGCATTAAATGAGTCACCGGCGGACGTCGTATCGACCACTTGTTTCACTGGCTGAGTCGGAATTTCTAACGTTTCATTGGTCTTGAAATTGCAGTAAATATTGCCTTTCGCACCCATTTTAAGAGCGACCTGCTTTACGCCTTGTTGCTTCAATCGTTGTAGTGAAGCATTTTCATCGCTGTCGCCCCAGAGTGCTTGTTCATCGTCGTTTGTGACTAAAGCAAGGTCGGTGATAGAGAAGATTTGGCGATAGAAATATCGAGCCTCTTCCGCATTCTCCCAAAGGGCTGGTCGATAATTGGTGTCAAAGGCGATTTCGATGCCCTGTGACTGAAGTTGAGTCAACAAGCCAATCAAACGCGTGCGATCATCACGTGGTAAAATCGCCAAACTGATGCCACTTAAGTACACCATATCGACGTGAGAGAGTGCTTGCTCAACTTTTGAAAAATCTGGATGTTGGAGTAAGTGTCGAGCCGCCGACTGATTGCGCCAGTAAAGGAAAGTTCTCTCTCCCTTGCTATCGAGTTGAATCAGGTATAGTCCTGGTTGGCGTTTATCATCACGCAAGACCAAATCAGTATTGATGTTTTCGCTTTTCCAACGCTCTAGCATTCCTTGACTTACGGCATCCTGTCCAAGTGCTGAAACATATTGAATGTCGATCTGCTTGTTTGTTGTTCGGGCCAAGTAAACGGCAGTGTTGAGTGAGTCTCCGCCGTAGGACTGCAGCATAGAGCCAAATGGTTCACCATTTAACTCGATCATGCACTCTCCTATAATCGCGATGCGTTTCATGCTTGCTCTCCTGGTAACGTAAAGTAACGTTTCGCATTGAAATAACAAACATTTTCAACCATTTGGCTAAGAAGTTGGGCATCGTTTGGCGCTTCGCCTTTTGCGACCCATTGCCCAATCATATTACACAGAATACGGCGGAAGTATTCATGGCGCGTGTACGATAAAAATGAACGGGAGTCTGTCAGCATACCAACGAATTGGCTAAGCAATCCTAGTTGAGACAGCTGCTGCATTTGTCTCTCCATGCCGTCTTTTTGATC
Source organism: Vibrio alfacsensis (assembly GCF_003544875.1). Lineage (NCBI taxonomy): Bacteria > Pseudomonadati > Pseudomonadota > Gammaproteobacteria > Vibrionales > Vibrionaceae > Vibrio > Vibrio alfacsensis. The sequence goes on along the minus strand of NZ_CP032094.1, from coordinate 1,549,190 downwards.
GTTAAACCACCAGCCAGAGCCAAACTGCACTTTTCCTGCAATGCCGCCACCTTGGAAATTACCAATCATGGTCGCCATCATTTCATTATCGCGTGGGTTTAAGCAGTACAGGATAGTTTTAGGCAGTTCATTAGTTTGATCCATGTCATCGAGAATGTGTGCCAGTTCGAATGCAAAAGGGCGATCACCGATAGAATCAAACCCAGCGTCAGCCCCAAGTAACTGAAACATGCGGGAGCTGTTGTTGCGCTGAGCACCAATATGTAATTGCATCACCCAGCCGCGTTTTGCGTACTGTTTTCCTAGCCAGACTTGAACGGCAGTTGTGAACTGATCAATTTCCTGCTCTGTCAGCGCTTGCTCGTTGAGGCGACGGCTCAAAATAGTGTCGAGAGTGCTTTCACTAGGAATCGAAGCGTAACGAACCACTTCTATGCCATGATCGGCAGCGCGACAGCCATGATGAGCAAAGTAATCTAGTCGAACTTCAAGAGCTTTCAGTAGATCAGAAAAGCATTGGATCTCAATATCAGCACTCTCACCTAGTAATGCCATGTATTCATTGAACCCTGCCAATTCAATTTTGAATGCGCGGTCTGGGCGCCAACTTGGTGCAACTTCCACGTCAAAGGTCGTGTCTTCGGCGATGGCTTTATGGTGCTCTAAGGTATGGATTGGATCGTCGGTTGTGCCTGCCATGACGACGTTCATTTGCTTCATGATGCCACGAGCTGAGAAGTCAGAGGATTGCAGCAACTCATTACCATGATGCCAAATTGAATCAGCGCTTTCTGGGCCGAACAAAACACCAGAGATGCCAAAAGGACGTCTAAGTTCAAGGTGAGTCCAGTGATATAAAGGGTTACCTAAGGTTTGTGGAACCGTTTTAGCCCATGCTTGAAACTTGTCTAAATCTGACGCATCACCGGTGATCAGAGATTCTGATACACCTGCCGCTCGCATCGCACGCCATTTGTAGTGATCGCCCTCTAACCAAATTTGGCTAAGGTTCTCAAATTGGCGGTCTTCAGCCACATCTTTTGGGTTTAGATGACAATGGTAATCATAAATTGGCAGGTGTTTGGCATGGTTGTGGTAAAGATCACGTGCGACGTCTGTATCTAGTAGAAAGTCTTCACATAAAAAGGTTTTCATATTGGGGCTCCAGCCCAAGCGAAATAAGGCTTCCGCTTGGGCTTATTGAATTAAAGAGAAGCAACGGCAGCACGTGCGCCTTTGGTTAGGATCAGTTGGAACGCTTTGGTAACCTCTTTGACGAAGTTTTCATTTTGAATGAGATCCGTACCGAAGATTGACTCAATAGCCAGAAGCTCTTTTACTGCGCCAGTTTCAATGCCATGCTGTGTGAAAATCGCTTTGAATTTGTCACTCATTGGGTCTCTAACATCGATCTCTTGACCTTTTTCATCGACACCCGCGATGTAACGCATCCATCCTGCTATACCCATTGCAAGCCAGCGATAGTCGCTATGGTTTGCAAGGTGGAAACGCAATGAACCGCCCATACGCTGAGGAATTTTTTGGCTCCCGTCCATGGCGATTTGCCAAGTTTGATGTTTTAAACTTGGGTTAGTAAATCGCTCAATCAATAGTTTTGCGTAAGCGGTTAAGTCCGTTCCCTCTGGCATAGATAGTGTCGGTGCTTGTGCTTTTAGCATCATATCGAGCGCCGCTTTGCGATAGTTATCATTGGTCATCGTATCAGAGATGTGCTCGTAACCACCTAAGTAGCCTAGATATGCCAAAAACGAATGGCTACCATTAAGCATGCGAAGTTTCATTTCTTCAAAAGGCACGACATCAGTAACGAACTCTGCACCTGCCACGTTCCAAGCTGGACGTCCATTTACAAAATTGTCTTCGATAACCCATTGACGGAACGGCTCACAAGCAATGCCACATGGATCTTCGTGACCAACAAGATGGGCGATTTCTTTGAGGGTTTCTGGCGTAGCCGCAGGAACAATACGGTCTACCATCGTGCATGGAAACGTTACGTTTGCTTCAATCCAGCCTGCTAAGTCTGTATCGATTAGGTAGGCGAAATCTAGGATTGCGGCTCTTGCGACGTGTCCGTTCTCTTGAACGTTATCGCACGACATGACGGTAAATGGTTTGAGCCCTGCTTGTTTGCGCAATCTTAACGCTTCGACGATGTAACCAATTGCTGAACTCGGAGAGTGAGGCGTTTCTAAATCCTGTTGGATGAGGGCATTTGTTTTATCTAATCGACCTGTTGCAGGGTCCGCACAATAACCTTTTTCAGTGATGGTCATTGATACGATAGCAACTTGCTCTTCGACCATTTTATTCAAAACGGCTTCTTTGCCATCAAGTGCCGGGTGTAGGGACTCTGTTACCGCTCCAATCAATTTTACTTCTGTTGATTTTGCGCCTTTTTCTGCAACGGTGTATAGGTGGTCTTGTGCTCTTAGTTGTGTGATGAGGTCTTCACCACCAAATAAGTTGATCTCACAAATCCCCCAATCACTGCCAGTTTTTTCGAGCATTTCATTGGTGAACAGCGCTTGGTGTGCTCGATGGAATGCACCAAAACCTAAATGAACGATACGACTCTTGAGCTGAGAACGTGAGTACGTAGGTTGAGGTAATTGAGTAAAACGGTCGGTAGAAAGCGTGGTCATTGTGTTCTCCATCTAAGCACGGCAAGCAGTTAACGGTGCCAAAGTGCCCTAAATCTGTTTGTTAAGCGCCTTTTAATAATTGGTTTACCAAAAATAAGTTGAAACCAGTATCTGTCATTAGGGCTATAAGTAGTGTCATCTTTGATTGTGCAGGTTTTGCGCAACAAAATCAGTCATCGCTATTATAAGTTTAAATTGGTTTTGGTATGCGTGATTGTGATCACAAATGCTTTGGTATGCCAAAATTGGGGTGTTTTTCGTGATTTTGGTCAATCAATTGTATGTTGGTGTTTGACTCAATGTAGGTCAAGCATCAGTATTTGCTTCATGTTTTGGGGATGTTGTTATTGGTATACCATTGTCAACTATGCGGTAGGCATAACTCTTCTCCATGTTGAATAGTAATAAGAAAAGGTATCGATATGGAACAAACTTGGCGTTGGTACGGCCCGAATGACCCTGTGTCGCTAGACGATATTCGTCAAGCTGGCGCAACTGGCATTGTGAATGCTTTGCACCACATTCCAAATGGTGAAGTGTGGTCAAAAGAAGAGATTTTAAAACGTAAAGCCATCATTGAAGAGAAAGGCTTAACGTGGTCAGTGGTTGAAAGTGTTCCTGTTCACGAAGAAATTAAAACTCAGACGGGCAACTTCCAACAATGGATCGATAACTACAAGCAAACGCTACGTAACCTAGCTGAATGTGGTATCGACACAGTATGCTATAACTTTATGCCTGTACTGGACTGGACGCGCACGGACCTAGAATTTGAAATGCCAGATGGTTCACGAGCACTACGCTTTGACCAAATTGCATTTGCGGCATTTGAGCTACACATTCTCAAGCGCCCTGGCGCACAAGCGGATTACACCGAAGCTGAACAAGCGCAGGCGCTGGAATACTTTAACAACATGACGGCGGAGCAAATCCAGCAGCTGACAAGCAACATTATCGCGGGTTTGCCGGGTGCAGAAGAGGGGTACACGCTAGAAGAGTTCCAAGCGCAACTTGATCGCTACGCTGGTATCAGTAAAGATAAGCTGCGTGAACATATGGCACATTTCTTAGCAGAATTGGTGCCAGTGTGTGAAGCGCATGGCTTGAAGCTTGCGGTGCACCCAGACGATCCACCGCGTCCAATTCTTGGCTTGCCGCGCATTGTTTCAACCATCGAAGACATCGACTGGTTGACAGAAAAAGTGCCAAGCAAGATGAATGGTTTGACCATGTGTACTGGCTCTTACGGCGTTCGCGGCGATAACGACCTCGTGAAAATGATCAAAAAACACGGTGACCGTGTTTACTTCACTCACTTGCGTTCAACCAAGCGTGAAGAAAGCAACCCGATGACATTCCATGAAGCGGCGCACCTTGATGGCGATGTGGATATGTACAACGTGGTAATGGCGATTCTGGATGAAGAGCAGCGCCGTGCTGAGGCAGGCAATCATCGTTTGATTCCAATGCGTCCCGACCATGGTCACCAAATGCTGGATGATTTGAAGAAAAAGACTAACCCTGGTTACTCGGCTATCGGTCGCTTGAAAGGCCTTGCTGAAGTGCGTGGTTTAGAAATGGCACTGAAGCGTGCGTTCTACACCAAGTAACGATTTACAATGTAAAACTACTTTTAAAAGCGCAGAGTTTCGGCTCTGCGCTTTTTATACGAAGAGAGCCGTTAAGTGCTGGGCAGTTTGTCTTTCAGATAATCAATCAAGCAGCGAACTTTAAGAGGCGTATATCGGCTTTGTAAGTACACGGCATTGAAAGGCAAGTTTTGTCCTAAATAATCACTCATGATTTGCTTGAGTCGGCCCGCCTTAATGTGCGATTCCACCATCCAAATGGGTAATATCACTATACCCATTCCAGTGAGTGCGACTTCTAACAGCACATCGCCGTTGTCACTTTGAAAGTTACCACTAACCGCCACCGAGTGTTCTTTATCTTCTTTTGTAAAACGCCAAATATTGACCTCTTGCATGCCAGAATAGATCAAACAGTTGTGTTGTGTCAGATCATCTGGTTTTTTCGGGGTTCCATTTCTGTCTAAATAACTCGGAGCCGCTAAGACTAACATCGGGTTATCAAATAAATGGCGTGCAACCAGCGTTGAATCTTCTAGTTGTCTCGCTCGAATTGCCACGTCAATGCCATCGCTGATCAAGTCTGTGTGTCGGTCACTGAGTCGTAAATCCACTTTGATATCAGGATAGCGCTGGAAAAACTCAGCCATGATGGGTGCAAGCAGAATGCGACCAAACGCAACGGGTGCAGAGATACGAACTGTTCCTTGCGGAGAAGCCACCTCCGATCTTGCCTCAGTTTCGGCTTCATCCAGTTCACCTAAAATATCTACACAAGTTTGATAATACTTCGCGCCCGCTGGCGTTAAAGCATGATCGCGACTGCTTCGAGCAAGAAGTTTGACGCCGATTTTTTTCTCTAACGCTGCGACTTTTTTGCTGATTGTCGTTTGTGAGGTATTCATCTCACGACCCGTGGCAGAAAAGCTGCCTGTCTGTACCACTCGAACAAATGCACGCATTGCGCTTAGTTGGTCCATTAGTGTTCTCAATTATTCCAAATTTGAATAGATACTAGTCATTATAGCCTAGTTTCAGTCGTTTTTGTTTGGTTCTATTATCCATATCAAGCCGTAAGACAACGCAATACTAAAGAATTACTAAGATTAGATAGCCACTGGAGGCACTCGTGGATATGCAACAAAAACTACAACTACTGATCGATAAACAAGACATTACAGAAGTGATTTTTCGTCATGCTCGTTCTTTAGATCGTATGGACGCAGAGTTGATGAAATCTACTTACTGGGAAGATGCTATTGAAGATCACCAAGATCCGATCTTTCCAGATTTGTTCTTCTATAATGACAACGCACACGCATTTGTTGAACCCGCAATGAAAGGGTTCGAAGCCATCAAAATTACGCAGCATCGTATCAGCAACGTTCTCATCAAAGTCGATGGTGATACAGCAACCGCAGAGAGTTATGTGTGGGCATATCATGTCCATGAAGAAGATGGCGTAGACAAAGAGGGTATTTTAGGTGGTCGTCACCTGTACCGTTTTGAGCGTCGAGACGGCGTTTGGAAAATGATTCATCGCTTTACCGCTTTCGATTGGAACCAAAACCAAGATACGAGCGCAGTTTGGTCTCCTGATTTTGAAGATAAATATGTAGGCAAACGCAATAAATCTGATGAAAGTTACGAATACCTTTCGTAATCACTCCGGTCTGATGAATAAGGCATGCGATGTTACCACTCAATTCATGCCTTATGTTTCATGCATCATGGCTCTGGTTATTTACATCATTAAGGATTCTAAAATGACAATGAACAAATTCAACGCAGGTGATTTATTTCCGTCTATTTCTTTGCCAACCTTTGATGGCAATACTATTGAGGTGGGTCAGCCATCTGAGCCAGCTACTTGGCGATTAGTGGTGGTGTATCGAGGCAAACATTGCCCACTATGCACACGCTACTTGAATGAGTTAGAAGGGCTTAAAGCGAAGTTCTTAGAAATTGGTGTTGATATTGTGGCGGTATCAGCGGACAGCAAAGAGCAGGTTGCGAAACATATGGAGCAGATCTCGGTGAGCTTTCCTATTGCTTACGGATTGAGTGTTGAACAGATGCAAACCCTTGGTCTGTATATCTCAGAGCCGCGTTCAGAAAAAGAAACGGACCATTTGTTTGCTGAGCCGGGTTTGTTTGTGGTTAATGATCAAGGTCGAGTTCAAATTATTGATATCTCGAACGGTCCATTTGTTCGTCCAGAATTAAATGTGCTGCTTTCCGGTATTGCATTCATTCGAAACCCTGAGAACAACTACCCAATCCGAGGCACTTATCAACCATCGAAGTAGTGTTTCATGTCGAATGGTCTGGCATAAAATTGGATGGTTCATAAAAAAGATTGTGGTAAAGTCCGCGCCTGCGATTTTACCGCGTCTTATCCTCAGCTTCTTGCTATAGCTTGGGGATTTTTGCTTTCACTGCTACCACATAAAGGGCCATGCTAATGCCATTTTCTACTCTTTCACTGAGTTCAGAGCTGATTCACGCACTGCCAAAAGACTTCAAGAAACCAACGGATATTCAAGCTTTGGCCATTCCTGAGTTACTCAGTGGCAATGATGTATTGGCATTAGCGAACACAGGCAGCGGCAAAACCCTTGCTTATGGTTTGCCTTTGTTAGAAAAACTAAGTGTAAACCCAGAGCAAAAAGCGCTGATTCTAGTACCAACGCGCGAGCTGGCGACACAAGTGAGCGAGGCGATTAATCAAGTTGGTCAATCTCTTGGTCTTAACGCGGTGTGTTTGTGTGGTGGTGTTGATAAAGAGCAGCAACTACAAGCACTTGTGGAAAATCCTCATATACTTGTTGCGACAACTGGTCGCTTGGTTGATTTAGCGAACAATGGTTTGGAGCTGAGCAATATCCATTACCTTGTGTTGGATGAAGCGGATCGATTGTTGGATATGGGCTTTTGGCCAGACGTACAAAACATTGCGGCGCAAACTTCAAGTCAGCGTCAAACCGCGATGTTCTCAGCAACGTTTTCAGATGAGTTGAAAAGTAAAGCACAGTTGCTTATGCACGCACCAAAGCAAGTTGCAGCGCATCAAGAAAACAGCACCAATCAAGATATTGCTGAAACGCTGTATCTCGTCAACAAAGGCAGCAAAACCAAAGCGTTGATTGAACTGATCAAGCAAAGTACGTGGACACAGGTACTAGTATTTATTGGCGCGAAAGAGAACGCTGATGGTTTGGCGAAGAAGTTGAACAAAGCTGGAATCACAACCAATGCGTTGCACGGTAATAAGAGCCAAGCAGAGCGAGAAGAAGCGCTGGCGCAGTTTAAATCTGGGCAAACACAGGTGCTAATTGCCACCGATCTATTGGCGCGCGGTATTCACATAGAGCAGTTGCCAGTCGTGATTAACTTTGAGTTGCCAATGCACGCAGAGACTTATGTTCATCGAGTTGGCCGTACAGCACGAGCGGGTGAGAAAGGTGTTGCTATCTCATTGGTATGCCATGGCGAAATAGAGGCGCTTACGGCTATTCGCAACCTGACTCAACGTGCATTACCTGAACAAGATCTAGACGGGTTTCCTGTGACGGATAAACCATCAACTGGCGAGAGCAAACGCGCGCCACGTGACAAAAAAGCGAATCGTCGCACGCAAGGCAAAAATAGTATTAAACAGTTTAAAAGTAAGCCGAAGCATAATACATCACGGTCAAATTAATTTATTGTGGCTGGAACTACATGGTTCTAGCCACAATAGTGATACATACCTATGTGAGTTACTGTTCACATTGCGTGGGTTTATCGACGTCTAATTACATTATTCACACTATATGTTTTTTGACTGACGACTATTTACACTCAGGAAGTTCGCGGAAGAAAGCACGAATGTCATCGACGAGCAGTTGTGGTTCTTCGAGTGCAGCAAAATGACCACCACTTTGCATTTCGGTCCAGCGAACAAGGTTATAAGATGATTGTACCCAGTCTCGTTGAGGCGTTTTTATTTCTGAGGGGAACAAAGCACGGGCTGTGGGGACGGTAACATATTGTCTTGATTTACATTCAGCATGTCGTTGTTCGTAATAGATGCGTGACGCAGACGATGCTGTTTGTGTAAACCAATAAATGGAAATGTTCGTCAGTAGTTCATCTTTAGTGAAGCGGCTTTCAATATTGCCATCAGAGTCACTCCAACTTTGGAATTTTCGATTATCCACGCGGCCAAGCCTGCAGGTGAATCATTCAGTGCATAGTTTACTGTTTGTGGCTTGGTTGATAGCTGTTCAAAATATGCCCTTCCTTTGCTTGCAAAAGCACGACTAGCCATTAAACGCTTTAGTTCAAGTGGTGTTAAGTCTTCAATAACAGGATCCGTATTTTGTGCATTCGTGGGTGGGGTTGAATCGCAAAAGTTAAGGTGTAGTCCAGTAACTTGCTCTGAATGATTAGTGGCAATATATCGACTAACCGTACTGCCCCAGTCTCCACCCTGCAAACCATAATGTTCATAGCCTAGTCTGTTCATGAGCGATGCAATGATATTCGCCATGCGTTCAGGTGTGTAACCTCGCTTATTTGGACGTTCTGAAAATCCAAAGCCTGGTAGAGATGGAACGACAACATTAAAAGAATCTTCAATCTGACCACCATAACGAACAGGATCAGTGAGAGGACCAATAATTTTTGAAAACTCCATAAATGAACCTGGCCAACCATGGATCAGTACTAGGGTTTTTGCGTTTTGTGGTTTGATTTTGATGAACAAAGTGTAAATCGAGCCCGTCGATATTTGTCTTATATTGTTCGAATTCATTGAGTGCATTTTCTTCGGTTCGCCAGTCAAACTCGGTCAACCAGTACTGAACTAACTGTTTCAGATAGCCAAGGTTAGTGCCGTAATCCCAGCCAGCATTATCAATTTCATCGGTAAAACGAGTCTGCTCTAGACGTCTTTTCAAATCGGCAATGTCTTCTTCAGGTATATTAATCTTAAATGGTACGATGGCTTCATTTTTCATTTTTGCGCCTTTATTATTGCTTTAGTTAGTGGTCATTTGTATGAGTACAGTTTCTATTGAATTGTGAAAATACAACAGGTATAAACACGTCAATTAATGGTAAAAAATGGACAAATTATGAGAAGGATAAATGCCAAAACTGTTCTTGATGTGACCTTTAATCCCCAGCCTGACTATTTGCTTCCAATTGAAATTTGTCATTTCAGCGACATCAAACAGCGGGGTAAAAAATCACATTTACGGTCGGTCCAGCGACTGGACTTTTATCTTTTGTTGGGAGTCACGCAAGGGAAATGCACACATAACCTAGATTTTGATTTGCACCAGTGTTGTCCAGGAGACTGGCTGCTTGTTACGCCAAGCCAAGTACAGCAGTTTGATCTGGAATCTAAGTGGGATGCTTGGATAATCATGTTCAGACCGGAGGTGTTATTGCCAAAATTGGCCAGCAAAGTGATACCTGATTTGAGCAATATGGTTCAGTTAGATGATTTGGGTGAACGTGTATCTTTAGCGGCCGATGAACATGCAGCCTGTGCGGCTCTTGTTGCTCAAATGGAAAATGATGCGAGTCAGGGTAATAAAGAGACACTGGCACTGCTCCAACTGCAATTGCAGACTTTGCTGGTTAGACTGTCCAATTCACGATCGGTATCTCTTCCTGACCTCCCAGTGTCAGCTTCAGCGATAGAGCGAGTTGATAGATTTAAACTTGCTGTTGAGCGTAATTATAAGATCTCTCACCAGTCAAAAATTTATGCTCAGCAACTTGGATATACGGACAAAACCTTATCCCGTGCTACGGCAGAAGTGCTTGGTATTTCGCCGAAACAATACTTGTCGAATCGTCTGGCACTAGAAGCGAAACGGATGCTTGCCCATACAGCAGAGCAGATAACTCGAGTTGGTGATGAATTGGGATTTGATGAAACCACTAATTTTGTGAAATTTTTCAAGCGACATACAGGACTCACTCCACGTGAATTTCGACAGCAGTATCGAGGGGGGAAGTAGCGTTCTTTCCATGCTATTCGTCATTTAAACGTTATAGATTTAAGCATAACCTTCAGTGTGTCTTATTCAAAAGTATCGCGGGTATGACTCCATCTGGAAGTGCCGCGAAAGTCAATTCATGACCAAATTATCCTACTCATATAAAAGCCACGCTTTAGAGCAGAAGTATTGAATTTTGTATTTATTAGTAATATGGAATTTATAGCGAGTGATAGATCTTATGAATTGCGATGCTATTAACAAAAAACACACCTATTGTCGGGTGAAAATCAACCAGTGCAAGGTTATGATTTATTTGAATTTTATGCGTGATTATATTTGCCAAACTTATTGTGAAATAAGGACGGAAAACCACGGGTCTTGATGGTTAGAGATAGCCGGGTTGCAATAATTTCAATGGATACGTCGAAACAATACCGACGTGAGCTTTATCACTTGGAGTGTGAACCATGCTAAATAGGCTATTAGCAGTTATAACCATGTCATTCTTTCTGTCGGCTTGTGGAGGTGGAGGATCGGATGATAAATCTCCCCCAATTACTCCTCCTGAACCCACTGAAGATACTACCCCTCCTACTATCACTTTACTCGGCGATACCGTTATTTATGTCGCGCTTGGCGATGATTATAGTGAACTCGGTGCAACTGCCGTTGATGACATTGACGGACAGTTAGATGTATTGATTTCAGGCACTGTTGATACAGGTCAATTAGGCCGTTACCAAATCACTTATTACGCAGAAGATAAGAGTGCCAATGGCACCACGGTAATCCGTACTGTCGAAGTAGTTGATAGCGTTGCACCGACGATTACTTTGCTCGGTGATGCCATCATGTATATCGAGTTTGGCAATGCTTACATGGAACCTGGCGCTAGCGCGTTGGATGATATGGGAGATGACGTGGTGGTTTCGATTTCAGGCTCGGTCGACACCAACAAGCTAGGCAGTTATCAAATTACCTATTATGCGGAAGATAGCTCTGGTAATAGCACAACAGTAACCAGAACGGTCAATATTGTAGACCGTGTGGCCCCCGTTATTGCTTTGCAAGGTGACAATCCCTTATATGTTGCTTTAGGTGCTGATTATGTTGAGCCAGGAGCTATCGCAACAGATAACGTCGATGAGTTAGTGAGTGTAACTGTGACTGGTGATGTTGATGCTCAAAAAGCAGGGACTTACAGCCTAATATACAAAGCCATTGATGCTTCCGGAAATGAGTCAACAACAAGCCGTGATGTCATCGTTAAAGACTCGGATGCACCCGTGATCACCATCGTTGGCGGTAGCAGTGTCACTATCTATAAAGGTGATCTTTACGTCGACCAAGGGGCTTCAGCGGTAGATAATGTGGATGGTGATTTAACTAGCGAGTTAGAGACTTCAATTCTTGTTGATACCGCTAATGTTGGCACTTACACCGTGAAATATCATGTCTATGATGCGGCAGGAAATTACGCTGAGGCTTCCCGAGAAGTCATTGTTGCCGAAAATCTTATGCCATTTCTTTAAGAGACCGTGATTTAACATTATACGAAAATGAGTACACGCATCGTTTCTGGTTTGATTTTGATGCAGAGCAGAATACTTCTCGACAGCTGATGTTTCGAGTGTCGGATCTCTCTACGGCGGAAAACCGATTTGATTTTGAACTAAAGAATACGCGCAATGAACCGAATGAGCAGAGCGGTTATATCGAACTGTCGATCTTTGATGATGCGCAGTATGAAGGGCAAGAGCAGATCATCATTGAAGTTCTCAATGAGGATTTCGAGGTAGTAAAACATCTAGACATTATATTAGATGATACGACGACTCAGCCTATAGAACATGCAACTCTTGCTGCTGGATTCCGTTTCCCTAGCACTGCCGTTATTGACGACACCATGTACGTTACTGATGGCCGAAGAGTCTTAAAGTATGATCTAGCCACAGAACAAAATGTGGGGTATTCACCAAACCAAGATGGCACGTATGTTAGCTTTGGCGACGGTGTTGTTTACCATGGTGAGGTGTACTTTTTTTCTGAGGGTTTATTGTTTCAACTCGATAAAGGATCTTTATCTTTGAATGCAATTTCCTCTTCTCCGTCATTTGTTGAGTGGACTTCTGAATTGCAGGTTGTCGGTAATAAACTGTATGTGATTGGAGGGTACAATAATGGAAAACCTGTTAATTCCAACTACAGTTACGATTTTGAGTCAGGTCTTTGGGCGACACAAGCACCATCATTGACTGCACGTTATGGTTCGGCGACAGCCGTGGTTGGGGATAATATCTACGTGTTCGGTGGGAACTACAGCGGCGATGAATACTCTGGTTACAGTACGCTTCATGATTCTTGGTTAATGCATGGTACAAATTATGACTTAGGGTTTGAGGAAAATACGGCTGTAGCGTCAGGTAACCACGTCTATATTTCCGAATCTCGTCGTGATAGTTATCAGTTGGTGATGCGCTACAATGTTGAGACGATGACTTGGGCGTCGCGTTCATTCGGCATCAAAAGCCATAGAAATCTAGATTCGTTTATGTACAAAGGTCGAATCTACCTTGTTGGTGGCGATGATGGTATCGGTTTCGATGGGACAGATCAGGTTGGTTCGATTTATTGGGGCGATGACTAAGCCGTTTAGCAATATTCCAGCATAATTTTAAAGCCAGCGATGCATATTGCTGGTTTTTATTCAGAATATTTTACACATTTCGACTCGTTTTTATTAAGCCATTGATTTTAAATGGTGGAATGAAATTTGCTTCTTGTGATCACGCTACGGTTGAGAATGCCTGTAGACATATAAAAGGAGAAAAATGAGAAGCAATAAATTTTTGATGCTTGCGACAATAGGGATATTCACTTCATTTAGTGCGAACGCTACGTTTATCGGTGATTCTGCTGGTGGACTTTGGGATTACGATACGGGCACAAACTCAAGCACCTTTATTGGTAACAGCGGTACAATGTTTGATATTGCTCTTGATCCAATATCTAGTGCTTTATATGGCGTTTCGGGTAACGGTAATCTCTACGAAATTAATCAGGCGGATGCTTCGACAACATTAGTTGGAGACACTAATCGTTTCATTAATGGTCTGACGTTTGGTAGTGATGGCACGTTGTACGGGAGTGGTGGCGGCAACTTATTTAGTATAAATACCTCGAATGCCGCGACGAGTGTGATTGGTTCGGGGAGTTATTCTTCATCTGGGGATATTGCATTTGATGATATGGGGAATTTGTTCTTGTCATCAACAACGGGGCCAAACAACAGCTTGTGGTTAATTGATGAAATGACAGGGAGTGGGACTGAGATCGGCGATATTGGTTTTGATGATGTTTATGGTCTCAATTATACCGATGGCACGCTTTATGGCTTCACAGAAGGGGCAGAAACAATCTCTATCGATACGAACACTGGGGTCGGTACATTTGTATCAAATAATCAAATTAGAGCCTTTGGTGCCGATGGGGCTGGTGGTGTTGATATTCCCGAGCCATCGTCGTTAGCTTTACTCGGACTGGGTGTGTTAGGTCTTGGTGCATGGCGACGTAAGCGTCAGTAGAAAAACGTAATGGTTAACTCTGTTTCTTCGTTAAGCTGAACAATTAAGTTGGACAACGTATTCCAGTCGTCAAGTTAGAGGTTATTTGCCGTTTAGCATTCACAATTTGCGTAAAGTGATTACAATACGCCGGTTTTTATTTTCCGGCGTATGCACACTTGAAACTCAGTAAACGACTACAGCAAATTGTACAATTGGTAGAATCGCACTATACCCACATTTGGGATTGCTGCTGCGATCATGGGTTGCTAGGTACTGCATTACTTGAGGAACAGGCCGCGCCCAATATCCATTTTGTCGATATCGTGGAGCCATTGGTTGTTGCGGTTGAGAGCAAACTACAGCAATTTTATTCGGAATCCCTATCGGCCTGGCATGTCCACTGTCTGGATGTCGCTCAGTTACCGCTTGATAAACATGCAGGGAAACACTTAGTGATCATTGCCGGAGTCGGTGGTGATTTGATTGCTGCTTTTGTGCAATCTATCCACGAGCAGTTCCCTGAATTAGATATCGACTTCATACTGTGTCCGGTTCACCATCAATTTAAGCTGCGTCAGGTCTTGAATCAGCGTAATTTTGGTTTGAAAGACGAAATATTGGTGAAAGAGAACCATCGCTTTTATGAGGTAATTTTCGTTTCCTCTCAACCTAACCTCAATGCAAAAGTCAGTTTAGTTGGGGAGAAATTATGGCAAGCGGACTCCCCTGAGCAGGCGTTTGTCATTAAAGATTACCTAGATAAAACGCTTAATCATTACAAGCGAATCCAGCAAGGCAATAAAAAAGACGTCACTCAGATTGTCGAGTGCTATCAATCCATCGCATTGTGAATGTTAGCCCACTCGCGTTTGGTAAGTGGGCGAATACTGCATTACTCTTCTCTTTAGCTCTTTAGCTCTTTAGCTCTTTAGCTTTTTCACCTCTTCATCTCGTTTATTTGTCGCTCTGCTTTTTTGTTGTTTTTAATATTTGCAAACGAGTTGTATCCCAAGTGTGGGACGATTTTTCTGTCTGTTTCAGTGCAATCTGAAAAAATGCACCATAATTGGAATGAACTGTGTCTTTTGATAGGGCACTTTCCTTTAACTTAGCTTCACGATAGAGCAGTGGTAAGTGACATGAGTAGGATCGGCGGGTTAAACGGCCTAGCCTGAAGGTAGGAATACCTCAACGTCTCCGGGAGCCTCAAGGCGTCGGACTTTTAGTAAGGAGAAAGCATGAGAGGCGTTGCTTTGCATTTTTCACTGGAAGAGTTCCAGGAGCGATTAACAAAAGTTCGATTATCAATGGAAGAGCGAGAGTTGGACGTCCTGATTATTCATGATCCGTCCAATATGGCATGGCTAACAGGGTATGATGGCTGGTCATTTTATGTTCCTCAATGTGTCGTGGTAGGTACAGAGGGGGAACCCGTTTGGTTTGGACGATGCCAAGATGCGAATGGCGCTTATCGCACGGCCTACATGTCAGCAGATAACATCACTTATTACCCCGATCACTATGTGATGAACCCGCCATTGCATCCGATGGATTTCCTCGTTGAAAGAGTATTAGAACCAAGGTTATGGGACCGTGGGCGAATTGGCGTAGAGAAAGACAACTATTACTTTAGTGCGACCGCCTATGAATCATTGATGACGCACTTACCGAAAGCGCAACTATTGGATGCAACGGGTTTGGTCAATTGGTGTCGTGCGGTGAAATCGGAACAAGAACTTGCTTATATGTATCGCGCTGCGCGAATTGTAGAAAACATGCACCGAGTCGCGTTTGACATGATTGAACCGGGCTTGCCTAAGCATCATCTCGTTGCAGAGATAAACCGTCAGGCGGTACTTGGGCATGAGGAGCATTTTGGAGACTACACCGCGATTGTTCCACTGTTACCCTCTGGCTCAGATGCCTCAGCGCCTCATCTAACATGGGACGATAGGCCGTTTCAAAAAGGCGAGGGCACATTTTTTGAGATCGCAGGAGCGCATCGTCGTTATCACTGCCCGCTGTCACGAACGATTTTTCTTGGTGAACCTGACGACAAGTTTAAGCGCGCAGATGAAGCGCTCACTCGTGGTATTGAAGCAGGGTTAGAAATGGCTCGACCAGGTAATACTTGTGCGGATATTGCCAATGCGTTGAATCAAGTATTAGACAACGCAGGGTTTTCTCGTGAGGGGGCTCGCTGTGGTTATCCCATTGGCTTGAGTTATCCTCCGGATTGGGGAGAGCGAACCATGAGCCTACGGGAAAGTGATAAAACGTGTCTTGAAGAGGGTATGACATTCCACTTTATGCCCGGACTCTGGTTTGAGGACTGGGGATTAGAAACCACTGAAAGTATCGTAATTACGAGTAATGGCGCAAAAACCTTGTGTGATTTTCCACGTCACCTGTTTGTAAAACATTGAATTTGAGCGTCGGACGTTTTTTAAAGATAAAATAGAAAGAATAACTGAGGGAGGGAAGCCATGCGTCTGGATCGCTACGACGTGAAAATATTACAGATCTTACATAAGAATGGTCGTATTACTAAATCCCACCTTGCTCAGGCGATAAACCTATCGGTAAGCCCTTGTTGGGAGCGCGTTAAAAAGCTGGAAGAAGCGGGAATCATTGAGGGATATGGAGCAAAAGTAAATACAGACATCCTCTTCAAGCGCACATCTGTTCTGGTGGAAATGACACTCAAAGAACACAGTGCTCAGTCATTTCGTCGCTTTGAGAAAATGATCCACCAAACCTCAGAAGTAACGGACTGTTATGCGACGGGTGGCGGCATCGATTACATCTTAAAAGTTCAGACTGAAGACATTGATCAATACCAACGATTAATGGATGGTTGGTTAGATTCTGATCTTGGCATTGAGCGCTACTTTACTTACATCGTGACGAAAACCATCAAAAGCCATGTACCCTCTTTAGACATCAATCAAAACTCGATCATTTTTAATGGTTAGCTTCGGGGAAGGGCGTGCAGAAAAAAACACATGTTTAACCCTTTCAAACAGAAAGTTTTGCCCTCCTTTTCAGCATCATCAGAAATATTTGAAATCTCTCCTCCTCTACAGTGTATCTATGTGTCGGAGTGTCGGATTTTTATGACGTTGAGTCGTCGTTCATATGGGTATAGATACACATAATGATTGACACGTCTGAGTATTTAAAAAGATCGAACGTTCTCACATCCGCGTGAATGCTTAAGGGGAAAATCATGAATGATAAAACGCAACGCTTATTGGACATCGATCGTCAACGTGTATTTCACGCCTCTACGCATCTCAAACAGTATGCTCATGGTGAACTGCCAGGCAGAGTCATTACTGGTGGTCATGGCATCCGTATCATGGATTCAAAGGGCATTGAATTGATTGACGGATTTGCAGGGCTGTATTGCGTCAATATTGGCTATGGGCGCACAGAAATGGCGGATGCAATTTATGAGCAGGCAAAACAACTCGCTTACTATCACACTTACGTTGGACATACGAATGAAGCGCTGGTGACGCTTTCTGATCGCATTATTAGAATGGCACCAGAGGGGATGAGCAAAGTGTATTATGGGATGTCAGGGAGTGATGCCAATGAAACTCAGTTAAAACTCGTTTGGTATTACAACAATGTCCGCGGTTTACCAGACAAAAAGAAAATCATCTCGCGCGAGCGTGGCTACCATGGCTCAAGTATTGCTTCCGGATCGTTAACGGGCTTGCCGCTGTTTCATGCTCACTTTGATCTTCCACTCGAACGTATTAAACACACTATCGCGCCTTACTATTATCGCCGTGAGGACAGCAGCTTATCTGAGCAGGCATTTTCCCAATATTGCGCCGAACAACTTGAAGCCATGATTCTTGCTGAGGGACCAGATACAGTTGCAGCCATGATCGCCGAACCAGTGTTAGGGACCGGAGGGATCGTCCCGCCCCCTCAAGGTTATTGGTCAGCCATTCGCAAAGTGTTGGATAAATACGATGTGTTATTGATAGCTGATGAAGTGGTGTGCGGGTTTGGTCGTCTTGGTACTGCGTTTGGCTCGATACTTTACGACATGAAACCCGACTTAATCACAATAGCAAAAGGGCTGACATCGGCGTACCAACCCCTTTCTGGAGTGATCGTCGGAGAGAGAGTATGGAATGTGCTTGAAGACGGTACGGATGATTGGGGACCATTTGGGCATGGATATACCTACTCTGGTCACCCTTTAGGTGCAGCGGCGGCAAACTGTAATCTAGACATCATTGAGCGTGAGGGGTTGGTTCAGAATGCGGCTGAGGTTGGTGGGTATTTACAACAGCGTATGGCGAAAACTTTTTCTGATCATCCTATAGTAGGGGACACGCGTGGTATCGGTATGCTGCATGCGTTGGAGTTTTCCTCAGATAAAGAACGACGCACTCATTTTGATCCCAACTTGAAAGTGGGTCCACAGATCGCCGCCGCATGTTTAGAGCAAGGTTTAATCGCCCGAGCGATGCCGCATGGGGATATTCTTGGTTTTGCACCGCCACTCATTGCTAAGCGCAGTGATATTGATTTGGTGGTGGATAAAGCCCATCAAGCGATCAATAACGTCATGGATAAGTTAGTGACTTCTCATCAATGGCAACCCAAGTAAATGGCAGCCAAAGTGAGTGGCAATCTATGTCAATCTCCACACAAAGTAGAGTTATGATCATGCATTGACAGAAGTCTCAATGTTGAGACTTTTGTGCATAATGATTCTCAGACCGAGATTTTGGATAAATAGTGTACATAATTCTTTATTATTGATTTATAAATGAAATCAAACGCGCCTAATTTGAACGGTATTTAAACAAGTAAAAACTTAAAAAAGTAAGAAAGTTCTGTACAAAAACGGCTTCTGGTAGTATGCGGCCCAGTTGTTCAAAGAGTTATTAAATGCAGCACCAAGTACAAGTTAAGCTTCCACTACGAAAATTAGTTTTTGTAGCTAGACGTTTCCCTTTATTTTCGCGTATCATGACATAATTCAATACATTAACACTGTCGTTAATGATGAACTTTTACTCAAAAATAAACACATAAGGGGCATAACATGTCTAACAAAAATACTGGTATCGTAAAATGGTTCAACGAAGAGAAAGGCTTCGGTTTCATTACTCAAGATAACGGCGGCGCGGACGTATTCGTACACTTCCGTTCAATCGTTTCTGAAGGTTTCAAAACACTGAAAGAAGGCCAAAAAGTGTCTTTCGAAGTTGAACAAGGTCAAAAAGGCCCACAAGCTAGCAACGTTACAACTCTTTAATTAGAAGTAACAGCGTAAGCTAAAGATTATATGAAAGGCCGCTCTTAGAGCGGCCTTTTTTGTGCTTGTCATTCACACCTCCCTCTCTTCGCATTTTGCCTCTTTGCTTTTTCGCTTAGCCTTTTACCTCCAACATACTTTTCATCACGCAACCTCAACTCAAGTTAAGTAAGCCACTATTTGCTATCAACATGTATGTCGTGTGGACTTCTTTCGTTCGAGCTTGAGAAAGTAGATTCCCAGTCTCACCTAGGTTCGCGGGAATGACGGAAAGAGAGAGCTAAACGAACATCGTCATTCTGAAGAAGCCTAAGCGATTATTCAGAATCTATTTACAGCGCGTTTTGGTGCTGGTGGTTTGAATTGAATAATCCGCGAATGCAGAACCTGCCCCTTTCAACGCGCTTTCCCAAAACCAAAAAAGCCAGCAGTTAATACCTGCTGGCAAAGTCTTTGGGCTTCTAGGATTTTTGATTTTATTTCTTGTTACTCATCGCTGTCACGGTGCCCCGATTGGTTTTCCGGGGAAGAAAACACAGCACCGTGCGTGTGCTCAAGAAATTGGAGATTAACCTTGCTTACGGATTAGGTAGTCAAATGCGCCTAAGCTTGCTTTTGCACCTTCACCCATCGCAATGATGATCTGTTTGTAAGGAACGGTGGTTGCGTCACCGGCTGCGAACACACCTTCTAGGCTAGTTTCGCCACGGCTACCGACTTCAATTTCGCCGCGCTCAGATAGTGCTACTTCTGAATCTTTTAGCCATTCTGTGTTTGGTATTAGACCGATTTGAACAAAGATACCTGACAGTTCAATCTCTTTGATTTCATCTGTGTTGCGATCTTTGTACTTCAAGCTTGTTACGCGAGTACCGTCACCCACGACTTCTGTGGTTTGTGCCATCGTAATGATATCGATATTTGGTAGCGAGTTCGCTTTGTCGATAAGCACTTGGTCTGCGCGAAGTACGTCTGCAAATTCAAGAACGGTTACGTGTTCTACGATACCTGCAAGGTCGATAGCGGCTTCGATACCTGAGTTACCACCACCAATAACTGCAGTTTTCTTGCCTTTGAACAGTGGACCGTCGCAGTGTGGGCAGTACGCGACGCCTTTGTTGCGGTACTCTTGCTCGCCAGGGACGTTCATTTCACGCCAGCGTGCACCAGGGCTTAGGATGACACTCTTACTCTTCAGCGTTGCGCCGCTTTCAAGTTGAATGTGAATCAAACCATCTTCTGTGTGTGCTGCGCCCATTAGCTTCTCAGCTTGTTGCTCAGTTACGACGTCAACGTCGTATTCTTTTAGATGTTCTGCTAGATCAGTCGCCAGTTTTGGACCTTCAGTGCGTTTTACCGAAATGAAGTTCTCGATTGCCATGGTGTCCATAACCTGACCACCAAAGCGTTTAGCGACAACGCCAGTGCGAATACCTTTACGAGCGGCGTATAGAGCAGCTGCGCTACCACCAGGGCCACCGCCGACAACAAGAACATCGTATGGGTCTTTTTCGCTCAGTGCTTTCGCTGCTTTCTCGCTCGCGCTGTCATCCACTTTGTTTAGGATTTCAGTCAGAGACATACGGCCTTGACCGAATAGCTCACCGTTCACGAATACGCTTGGTACAGCCATGATGTCGCGTTGTTTCACTTCATTTTGGAACAAACCACCGTCGATCATGGTTGCTTTCACTTTCGGGTTGATCGCTGCCATCATGTTGAACGCTTGAACCACGTCCGGGCAGTTTTGACACGACAGTGAAATGAAGATCTCTACGTCTAGATCTTTGTCTAGTGCGGCGATTTGCTCAATCACTTCTGGTTCTAGTTTGATTGGGTGACCGCCAGAGTGAAGCAGTGCCAATACGAGAGAGGTAAATTCGTGACCCATTGGCAAGCCTGCAAAGCGTAGTGCAGTGCCTTTTGCTGGGTTAGTTACCGCCATCACCGGTTTACGTACGCTTGCGTTGTCGTCACGTTCAACCTTGATGAGGTTGCTCATCTCTGCGATTTGGTTCGCTAGAGACAAAATGTCATTCGATGCTTTGCTTTCATCTAGACTAACCACTAAACGAACTTCTTCTTTTACATTAGCCAGATATTGTTTGAGTTGTTGTTGGATTGCTTGGTCTAACATAGTTGTTACTACCTTAATAAAATGGTTACTCTGGATAAAACCTAAGGGGGAGAGAGCAAATCAGGAAGAAGGTCGTCAAGGTATCTAACCTGAAGTGCTCTCTAATTCAGTTCTAATCAGAAAAAGGAAATCGGGAACTGATTAGAACTTAAATTTCAGTGGCTTAGATTTTGCCAACTAGGTCTAGTGATGGCGCTAGAGTCTCTTCACCTTCTTTCCATTTAGCTGGGCAAACTTCGCCTGGGTGTGCTGCTACGTATTGAGCGGCTTTCACTTTGCGTAGTAGGTCTTCTGCGTCACGACCGATACCTTCAGCAGTGATTTCCATTGCTTGGATAGTACCTTGTGGGTCGATTAGGAATGTTGCACGGTCTGCAAGACCTTCGCCTTCACGCATTACACCGAAGTTGTTTGTGATGTTGCCAGCTTGGTCGCCAAGCATGTAGTACTGAATCTTACCGATTGTGTCTGAGCTGTCGTGCCATGCTTTGTGAGTGAAGTGTGTGTCAGTTGATACTGAGTACACTTCTACGCCACGTTTTTGTAGCTCTTCGTAGTGGTCTGCTAGGTCGCCCAGTTCAGTTGGACATACAAACGTAAAGTCTGCTGGGTAGAAGAAGAATACTGCCCATTTACCTAGAACGTCTTGCTCTGTAACTTCTACGAATTCGCCGTTTTTGAATGCTGTTGCTGCAAATGGTTTGATTTGAGTATTAATCATAATTTACTTTCCTTTGAATGTTTTAAGCTGAGCTGTTGTTGCTTTCGGAAAGTATATTCTCACTGGACAAGGTTTTAGGAAAATCGCTTGTAGCTATCCTATTGATAGTTACTTCCTATTTCACTTGATAGGTAATTTCGATGTATGGAGAGCCTTTTGAACGGTTTGTCATGTTCTAACACCCAGGTTTAAGATGTTTCGGCGGTAGAATGACAAAGGCCGCGATCACCTTAAACGACGGTGATAGCGGCCTTTACTTAAGGAAGGGAAACTTAGTTGCCTTGGTTTTGGTTTTGAAGTTTCTCTTTTGCTTCTTCAACTTTTGAGAAATCCAATCCTAACTCTTCCACGGCTTCTTTGATTAGCGTAGGGTTTTGCATCACTTGCGCCATCAGCATTTGCAGTTTGTCTTGCGGTAAACCAAGTTGGCTGATTGTTGCCATTGCTGCAAAGGGATTTTGCGTCAGAGTTTGGAAAATCTCATGGATTTTCTCGTCGCTGATATTGTTCTCTTTCAACAGCGCAATAATCGGGTTCATTACATTTCCTTTTTTGTCTCTGGATAATGAGCCAAGTTTATCACTAGGCTCGATTTGGTTGAACTAAGAAGTGTGAACGGCCAAGTTGCCTGGATCTATCGAGCGGCGTCGGTAGGTCAGTAACATACTTAAACTGATTGCTGCAGTGACGGCTTCGGCAAACACAATGCTTGCCCAAATACCATCTTGAGGGAACAGTTTTGGCAATAGCAATACACCAAGAGCGATGAACACGAATCCACGACTTAATGAGATGAATGTCGCTTGCTGTGGTTTCGCAATGGCTTGAAATAAGTTTGCCACCACCATGTTAAAGCCCATCAATGGCACGCCTAAGAAGAAGAAACTCACAGCGGTAGACGCTAATGGAATCAGTTCATTGTTGCTACCAAGGTAAGCGCCGGCAATAGTAGGAGCGAACATCCACACGATCACCAAGAATACAGTGCCACTACCAATGGCCGCTTTTAACCCCAGTTTTAGGATGTCGTTAATGCGTTCAGGACGGTTGGCACCATGGTTGAAGCTAATGATTGGCTGACATGCTTGCGCAATGCCGACCATGACAAACAGTGCTAAGACGCCAACGTTGGTTGTGAGTCCGTAGGCAATGATGTGGCTTTCACCAAACTGTGTGAGCAGCACATAGTTAAACAGCACAATGGTCATTGCAGACGTGATTTCAATGAAGAATGTTGGTGTACCAATACTCAAGATTTCTTTGGTTTTATTTAAACCAATGCCTTTTAAACTCAGCTCCAGTGAGCCTTTTTTACGCGAAAAATGACTCACTAGGATCAGTGCGATCATCACTTGAGAAATAGCCGTTGCCCAAGCAGCTCCTTCCATTCCCATACCCATTTCAAGAATGAAAATGTAATCCAACACAAGGTTGGTTACTGCGCCAATAGACATCGCATAAGTGGCGAGTTTCGGATTAGCATCATTGCGGACAAAACAAGACAGAACCCATGCTAGCGAGTACACAACAAAGAATGGCAGCAGTACGATCAGGTAGTCGTGGGCAAGCTGTGCCATGTTGCCAGACGCCCCCATAAAAGCGATCAATTCTTCTAACCAAATCATGGCGATCACGACCGCAATCGTAGAGAGTATGGTCGTAAGTAACATGGATTGGCTAAACCAAGTTTGGCTGCTTTCTGTGTTACCTTTTCCTATCTCAATTGACATTTTTGCCGCACCACCGATGCCGACCATCATGGCGATAGCTGTAAAAATGGAAAAAGGTGGAATGATCAATGCGATTGCGCCAAGGCCATCTGGCCCTACACCCATACCAATAAAAAAGGCATCGCCCATGATAAAGAGTGACTTTATCACCATGCCTGTTAGTGCTGGCCACAGATACTGATAAAAGGATTTTGAAATAGGATCAGTTTTTAGATTGATAGCCATAAGATACAAAAATACCCGAATGAGATGAATTAATGGTCGGGTATTATCAGTACATTCATGTGGGTCTAAAGGGATTATCCGCCTATAATGTTGCACTATCTACACATCGGAGGCGAAATTCTGCGGGTGACTCCCCCATTTGCTTGCGATAAAATCGACTAAAATAGGCAGGATCTTCAAACCCCAGTTCTATAGCGATAGTTTTGACGGTTTTGGTTGAAAATATGAGGTCACGATTGGCTTCGAGTATAATGCGATCATGGATTAACTGAGTCACGGTTTTCCCGCGTTCCGCTTTAACGATCTCATTAAGGCGTTTACTGGTTAGGGCCAGTTCTGAAGCATAGAACTCACACTTTTTCTCTTCATGATAGTGTTTGTCGATTAGCTCGATGAGTTGCCCAACTCGGGCGTCGCGTTGCCCTCCCTTGAGCTTGGATGTTTTTGCATATCGTAGCATGTAACGCAAAAAACAATTGATCAGCGACTCCACAAGCCCCCAATCACAATCATCAATGTCACGTTCACACTCTTCTTTGAGCATGGTGAAAATCGAATCGAGGTAATACAGGCCTTCGTCGCTACAATCGATGTAAGGGGGACGAACCGCGTGTGTCGAGAACACACTTTCAACCAGCTGGGTACTGCGCTTGTTGGTTTCTACAAAACCAGGTGCAAAGACGAGTAGCCGCACATTTTGGCCCATGTATTCAGATAAATGTACTTGCCCCGGAGCAATGGTGAATAAACGGTTGGCACGGTTTTCGTATTCGATAAAATCAATACTCTGACTGCCGGTGTCTTCTTTGCACCACACGATTTCCCAATATTGATGACGATGAGGTTCGATGAACGGTTCTTCTTGCTCGGAAGAAAGCTCAATCGCTCGACAAGGTTGCCCGAGAATGAGTCGAACGTTAGGAATGATCATTTTTGTATCGCTCATAGTGAATACAGTGCTTGGCTCGGTAGCGGATAAACCTGATCATTATGAATCGATTGGCTCAGTTTCTGCACGCATTTTTTGTTTGCTATGTCCGCGTTAGTACCCGGTTAGTTCCATATACCCCATTCCTGAATGGCTCCCCTCTATAGAGACTGGCCCTTCCCAATAAGGCACGGAGAGTGGCATTTTAGCGTTTGGATTAAGTGCAGAAACCGTCAGTTCGATTTGCTGATTAGGAATCGACACTTGCCACTGGGTTGGATAATCACGACCGTTGATGTCTGTTTGCTTGGTTGCCTCTAACTGAATGTCTTTTTGTGAGATAGCAATGCCAGAACCATCTTGCTGCATCAGTTTTGCGCTAGAGTAACTGGCTTGTCCGGTTTTGGAATCCCGCAATTGGAACACTACCAAGCTGGTTTCGTCGTTCAGCCTTAGAGCAAACCAGTCCCAGCCTTGTTGTGAATCGAGTAAGAACTGCGAGCTCCACTCTCGGTCTATCCAACCTTTGCCCGACACTTGATGGGTTTTGCCGTCGATGGTGACTTCACCGGAGACATCAATAAACGGTTGGCTGTAATAATACGAAGCCACCTGACCATCGGCACTTTTGGTGCTGTAACCTTGCTCGCCTTGCTTTTGATAAGGCGCATTGCTGGTGAGAGTTAACGAATAGCCAAACTGTTCGGAGTTCGCCTTCAATGTGGCAGGGAAGAGGTCGTTGGTTGAAGAAGTCCACTGCCAATTATCGAGGTAAACTCGAAATGGTGAAGTGTCGACGCCAGCTAGAGAGACTTGATCGCGCGACCATTTTTCATCGGCGTAGTGTTTGTCCGTTGTCGTGACCGCGCTGTGCGCCATGTAGATTTGCTGAGTTTGCCACTCGGTTTTCTTCACTTCATTTTCGCTTGTTGGCGGCGCAGCAGCAAAGCGAAATTGTGTCCATTGAACGCCAAGTGGGTTGCCGTCTTCATCAATTAAGTTGGCGGTTAAGTACCACCATTCATGACGAAAATTCGGGTGCGCTTGATGATCGGTAGGAAAGGTGAGTTCAACACCTTTTTCCACAGGTGAGAATGGGTTGCTCTCACTTAGCGTATCTCCACTGCCCAGCAACGTGCCCATATTTTGCGTGCCAATATTTTTTGGTTGGTGATCTTCACAACCGAACAGGAACAAGCTGCTTATGAGTAGAGTAAGTTTGCTTGCTAATCGAACCATCACAACACCTCGCTTTGCAAACTGGACACGACGGGCTTGCTGACCAATCGCCACAACGGAATCAAGGTCGCAATCACGGCAACCAAGATGGTGATCGCCGCAATACTGAGGGCATCACTCCAATGCCACAGATAATTTAAGCTCCAACCAAAAGCGCGCAAGGTGACGATGTCTGTCAGTACATAACCCACCATCGCACCGAGGGGCAGGGCGATAACCAGAGTAAAACTGACCAAAGCGACGATCTGTCCGACCATCATGGTCATTAATTTGCGACGGCTGACGCCAAGTGCATACAGCCTAGCAATGGCGGCTTTACGCGCGTCGAGCAACATGAAGCAAGCACTGAACAAACCAATCACGGCGACCATCAAAGTCACGCCGTTGAGCGCTCGCGTGATGGCGAAAGTCTGCGAGAAAATATCCAACGCGATGGATTTGATTTGCGCCTGATCGTATAGCTGGCTTGGGTGCAGGTTCAGTTGCTCGCGCAGTTGCTCGTAGACGATTTGTGGATCCCCCGAGACTTTAATGCCAAGGCTTGTCGGCAAGTCAGTAAAGCCGCTTTCTTGCCATAATTTTGGTGCCAATAACACTTCACCATTGGGTGAGCCGTAATCATGGAATATCGCACCCACAAGCAGGTTCTTATTTGGAACAGCATCAAGCGTGAGCTCGCTACCCAGTGATAAAGCCAGTTTGACCGCGGTTGGTTCACTGATGGCGACTAACTCACCTTGGTAAAAACGCTGCCAGAAGTTCTCCAAATACGATTTGAACACCATGGTTTGTTCTAAGGTGTCTTTGTCTTTGGTGCCAAGTAAAATCGGTAAGCCTTGCAGGTTATCATCGACGTAGTATTGCTTGTAGACGGTCTCAACCTTGTCGAACTGCCCTAATGCGCGCTCTACATCTGCGATTTCCCCTTGCGCAGGGTTGACGTAAATATCGGCGTGTAACCTTTGTTCTAACCATTGTTTTAAGGTGGACTCAAAGCTACCAACTAGCGTGTTCATTCCCATATTAGCTGTCACGGCGAGTAGCAATGCCATCATGGCGAGAGAAAGCGGAGAAATCAGCTCACGCAGCTCAGCAAACAGATACTGCATCAAACCAGAACTGGTGCGCTTTTCACACCAATTGGCTAACACGCTGAGTGCTTTGGGTAGGTACAAAGGAATCGACACCACAAGCACGCCGAGCCACGCCATGGTGAAGCGGTGATGCTCACTCAGCCATAACCCTGCAAGTGCGAAAGCCGTCAACGCAGCACCTATAACGAACAATTGGTTTTCGTTAGAGGCTTCAGGCACCTGATAAAATCCGCCATGAGAGGAAAGCGGTTGGCGCACTCGCTGTTTAAAGTGCTGCCAACATGCCAATAGGGTTGCAGCTAACGTGAGCAGCAGCGCTTGCGCCCACCATTGCCATTGCCAAGTGCCGGGCAGCAGTGTCGCACCATAAAGTTGTTCTAAAGTCAGTGCTACGGTCGGATGCAACCAATGGCTAAGCTGCATGCCCAATACAAAACCGAGTGAAGCACCGATGGTAACCAGAATAGTGAGTTCAACTAACAGCGCAGAGAACACAATGCTCGGCGCGACACCCGCCTGTTGAATCTGCACTAACAGCCGATTGCGCTTAAGCAAGCTGTACTTAACGCCGTTGTAAGCAATGAACAGCCCAACTAAAAACGCGAGTAAGCTCATTGCCGTGAGGTTGAGGTGAAAGCTGTCGGTCAGCGAGCCAAGGTCTGTACTTTGATTATTGGTAATCCATTGTCCTTGCTCGCCAATGATGCTTTGCCATTTTGCTTGCGTGTCTTTATTCCCTTTATCACCCGAATGGAAAACTGCAATATAACTGAGCTGTCCTTGTTTATTGAGCAGTTGCTGGGCAAAGCCAATGTCCATCAACATTCGGCTACCTAACTGCCATTCGTCTGGTAGCACCACCACTTGAGTTGGGATATCGTCCAGAGTTAGGGTTTCCACCTCTTCAAGGCTTTGATGTTGTGATTGGCTCATCATCACGATTGGCTTGCCGGCTAAAAGCTCAGGCAAGGGTAAAGCACTATCGAACAAAGAGACGTTCTGTTGGTTATCTGATGACTTTTGCTTGTTATCCATTGAATAGCGCGAACGTGAAGAGATGGCTGCAATCAACTCGCTGCCTTGTACTGACCAGCGACGGCCTTGTTCGTCTCTCACTCGCCCTTCGATTACAGGTAGTGCTGCACTGAGTCCGTTTTGTCTAAGGGTGAAGTAGAGCGATTCGGGCAGATAGTTTTGCCCCGCTGGTGGAATAATTACGTTCTGAGCTTGTGCGCTGAGCTGCTCGGTAGACTCAGCATAACTGCGCTTGGCATTGAGGTTGATGGCTTGCACCGCAACAAACAAGGTCACGGCCAGCACGATACCGATCAGAATCGCGGCGGCTTGCAGTGGCGCCTGCCGATAGTGCGCTGCAAACAGATTCAGGGCGAGTCGAGTATGAGTGAATCTGGTGTTTGATGGCTTAGTTTGCTTCATGGTGAAGCTCATGTTTGTCTAAATGGTGACTGTTATGCAACTGACTATTTTCTAAACGCCCATCTTTTAAGCGTAATTGGGTTTGCATGAACTCAGCGCAGTCAGGACTGTGGGTGACTAACAGCACTGCCGTATTGCCTTGGGTGGTGATTTCACTGAGCAGTTTCATTACTTCTAGCCCTGCTTTTTGGTCGAGGTTACCTGTGGGTTCATCAGCAAGCAGAAGTTTGGGTTTATGGGCAAGTGCACGCGCAATCGCGACTCGTTGTTGTTGACCACCTGAAAGAGCAGAAACATGTCTGTCGAGAAGTTGGCTGATGCCCAGCGTCTCGACCAAATAATCGCACCAGTTGTTCCATTTCTGTTGATTCAAATGCAGAGGGAACGCGATGTTTTGTTTGACGTTAAGTGGTGTGAGGAGATTGAACTGCTGGAAGATCACGCCGAGTTTTTGGTGTCGAAATCGGCTCCATTGTGGGTCTTTCCATGCCGCCGTGTTATCGCCATCTAACCACAACTCACCTTCGGAAAGCGGTTCAAAGCCAGCGATGACATTGAGTAGGGTACTTTTTCCGCTGCCACTGGCGCCCGTCAGCGCAACACTCGCTCCTGTGTTTAACGTGAAGTCGACGTCTTCCAACACGTGATGTGTCTCTTTGCCATCGACAAAGCTTTTGCTGGCGTTATTGA
The DNA here is from genome assembly GCF_003544875.1 of Vibrio alfacsensis. Lineage (NCBI taxonomy): Bacteria > Pseudomonadati > Pseudomonadota > Gammaproteobacteria > Vibrionales > Vibrionaceae > Vibrio > Vibrio alfacsensis. Next base: position 1,519,879 of record NZ_CP032094.1, on the reverse strand, counting down.
GTGTGACAAGTGGGCTTTCCATTTCCTCTCCCTGTATTCAAAAGGTGTCGTTTCTTTTGGCAATAGTTATTGCAGTAAGTTCTATAGAAACTTTAGACAACAATCAGATAAAAACAGCGATTTACATCGATTTCTTAACAACTTGTACTGGATAGAGGAGGGAATAGATTAATCGGAAAAGAGATATGACAGGTATTAAAAAAGCCCGAGTCAAACTCGAGCTTTCAAATACATTCAGCGTGGTCAGCTTACGCGTAGTAAGCTTCTACTTCGCCTTTTAGTTTGATAAGCATTGGGTTACCGAAACGGTCTTTTGCTTTAGGTGAAGCAATTTTTACCCAACCTTCGCTGATGCAGTATTCTTCTACGTCAGTGCGCTCTTTGCCGTTAAAACGGATACCGATTTGGTGATCGAAACATTCTTTGATGAAGAATGGGCTACGTGGGTTACCCGCTAGGCGATCTGGTAGAGCTGGTTTAGCTGTATCTGTCATGTTTGTGACCTTGAAGTCCGTAAAAAAAGTGCGCCATTGTAGTCAGTGCAAGGCAACTGTTCAAGAAGAGTCCGTCGTAGTTTGAGGTTTTCATACCTTACTAGCGGCGAAAAGGCTCGTTAAGATCGATAAAACTTGCTGTCTTTGAACACATCACGATCTCGTGGATCGTTTGATAGAAACATCCACATCTCTTTCATGCTTTGCTCAAAGAACTCAGGCTCATATACGACCATAGAACAATGTTCCTCAAGTGCAATAGCAAAAGGTTCTAATACCTCAAAACCGATTCTCTCAATATCGCTGATATCAAGGAAGTACAGTTTCTTATCCGTTTTTTGTGTCCGTGGTTCAGGGAGCTTTCCGCTACCAAGTACAGAGAAGTCGAGTTCGACGGTTAAGCCTGTTCGGTTCTGCTTTAGCGCATAAACGTCATCAGTTCGCGAGATAATACTGTAATTCAAATCATCGAAATAGCTCAACGTTTCTTGCTTCATTGGGTGCATAGTTTATCCGTAAATTGTGCTGTGTGGCTTACGTGAAAATCCGCTTATAAGCCTTTCAAGTATTGAGCGTTTGCCGTAGGTTGAATCATCGTATTGAGCGCTTGCTCACCTTGCTCACCTTGTTCACACGGTGTTTCTAACAGTAGCAAAAATGCATCAATCAACTCTGATTTAGTGGCTGATACTTTAGTCTCAGTTTGAATATCACGTAGGTCAATCAGCACATCGGTAAACAGTTGCGGTAGATCTTGCAGCACTTGCAGGTTCAATACATTGTGTTCGCTGTATATCGAGTTGTGACTGCCTTTTTGCTTTTGCACTACGTATGGGTTGTCTTTCAAATTAATGATGGAAGTACGTTTATCACAGCGCTTCAAACACCCTTTATTAACCTTGATTTTACGGCAACCCTCCGTTTGTTGGAACAGACATTGACGGCTAGTGAGCAGGGTATTTGGGTGGTAGACGCTGTAGTAACTGCGCATGTTTTGCGGACGCTTAATGTGGCGCATCTGCTTCATGTTTAACTCGTTAGAGATAAACGCGCCGCTCGCTGCAAACTCTTCTTGCAAACATTTGAATGAGTATGAGTTGACGGTGTTCATTTGTGGGCCCGCTACCCAACCCAAACCCAGTTGTTGAGCGATGATGCCAACGCCTGAGTTATTGGTGATCGACAAATCCGGCTTCACGGCTTCTAAGAATGTGCGTGCCGCTTGGTAATCGTCCCCAATTAGTATCGCAGGGAACCAAGGTTTCAGTGTCGGATTTGCTTGGAATAGTTCTGTCATGGCCGGCAGTTCGCCTGCTAAGCCCATTGGCAGTTGATAGTAGATATCTGCATTAGTGTATTCGCACAGTGACACGTCTTGCATTGCTGAGATCAGTACCGACAGTTTTGGTGCACCTAAACGTGGTTCTGACGCGGGTAATGCGGGTAGGCTCGGTACATCAATCGCCCCTTTTAAGCTGCTGTTGGACGCATTGGCTGAACTCACATCAAAGGTCTGTGTTTTTTCTGCAACGGTTTCGATGATCGCTGTTTTATCGTCGTACAGTTTCTTTTTCACTGCTTGAACATCATCAACCGACTGACACTGATAGATCTTTGAAAAGTGTTTTACCGCATGGTCACGAGGGTTATCAATGTACATTGCCTTACCGAAATCACCTTGCAAAAATGCGTTAGAGAAATCTCGGTTAAATACGGTGTAAAGTTCCGTGGTGTCGTTGGATAGCTCAGCCCCATCACATAAACGGTCAATCTGCTTACGCCAGTTATCGACAACCGTATACACGTAATGCGATTTTTTGATGCGGCCTTCGACTTTGAGTGAGTAAACGCCTGCGTCTGCGAGGGCGGCTAAATCGCCAAACGCGGAGTTGTCTTTCATGTTGAGTGGGTAATTGTTGCCTGTTTTTGTCGTTTCGTATTGTTCACGACAGGGTTGGCTACAACGGCCACGGTTACCCGATGCTCCGTTACGAGCAGAGCTGATATAGCAAATCCCAGAAAACCCAATACAGTAAGAGCCATGAACGAAGACTTCCATCATGACGTTATGCTCGCGACCAAATTGAGCCAGATGTTTTATCTCGTTGATGTTCAGTTCACGAGAAAGGTTGACGCGACTTGCCGTGAGTTGGTTAAGGAATAGAATTTGCCCCTCATTGTGCGTATTCAACTGGGTTGAGGCGTGCACGTCTAAATCAGGGAAATGGTTCTTGAGAATATAAGCAAGGCCAAGATCTTGTACGATCACGCCATCTATCGCGGTGGTGTTCAGTTGGCTAAGCAGGCGCACAATCGCGGGAATTTCGCTCTCTAAAATCAGTACGTTAAGCGTTAAAAAGATCTTACAGTTGTGCTGATGTGCTAGGGTTAACACCCCATTTAAGTTATCCAATGTTAGGTTGGTTGCACGGTTGCGCGCATTAAAGCGGTCAAGCCCACAATAGATGGCGTCGGCACCTGCAGCAATCGCCGCTTTGATGGAATCTAGATCGCCACCCGGCGCTAATAACTCAAATTGATCGCGTGTCACTCGTTTACTCTTACTCAGCAATAAAATAAGCACGTATTCTATGGGTTTCAAAAATGTGATCTAGCGCTAGTTAACACTTTATTAATCTGAATCAATTAATCTGAACATCCGGTCTATATTTGAGTGACTAACTGATAACGAAAAAGGAAGGGCTGTATGAGATGGGTGATCGTTGGATTAGCGGTGTTATTGGCTTCGTATACTACGCAGGCCGAAGAGAGTGTCGTGCGTGTTGGTAGCCAGCATTCCGTGCAAGATACTGCCGATAAGTTTGTTGATATTGCCCAAGAGAAAGGGCTGAATGTGTTCGCAAGGGTTAACCATCAAGCCAATGCGGCGAAAGTCGATATGGCGCTCAGACCAACCGAAGTCATTGTTTTTGGCAACCCTAAGGTAGGAACTCCGTTAATGGTTTGCGCGCAAGAAGTGGCAATCGATCTTCCACAAAAAGTCTTGGTCTATGAAGATGCCGAGGGCAAAACTTGGTTAGCTTACAATGACCCATCCTACTTAAAAGAGCGTCACGATATAAACGGATGCGATGAAATCTTGAATAAAGTCAGCGGCGTGTTGGGAACCTTGGTTAAGTCAGCAGCGCAGTGATGATGGCAAGGGCACTGAAGTGAAAGTGGGATCGACACGATGACCAGTGGTTAATCTTTACTGGCTCGTACTCAGCCTGACGAAGTTGGTGGTTTGTTAATCATAAACACACCACCAAGCTCATTTTTGGACAGAAGCTTCTTAGGCGGTTCAGACTAAATCTATCGTTCGGATAACTTCTCGTATCCCAAACAGCAAAACACAGATTAATAGAGATAGGGCTCACCTCTAACTGTTGATTCAAATATCTACCATTGATATAAAGAATGATGTGTCATATCAAAATGGCACTCAAGGAGGTTATTTTGACCAAACTTTTGAGTGTCAGCGCCCTACAATGATACTTGTATAGAGTATTAACAGCGCTGGAGTTGACAAAATTATGCTAGGTTAAGTGATAGTCTGGACAAAGGGATTGAGGAGTACCTTATGAACTTGCCCCCATTCATGCTGCAAAGCTTAACTGAGGTACTACAAAGTAAGTATAACTACCGATTCTTTTGAGATGGGAAGTATTGGTTACGCGATAGTGGTTATTTGTAGGTTGTAGCACCGCCCCTAGTTCATAGGTCGTACATCCGTGCGACCTTTTTCAATTTTATCCGAACAACGTTATGGTTTAGAAAGGAGCCAGCAAAAGGAACCAGCATCGTTTACCCTGATCATTTATCACGGGAATGGACATAAGCTTCTTAGTTTTTTAGTCTAATTTCTAGCGCTCGGATTAATAAAAATATGGCGTACACGCACTGTCATATTACGTCTTCCTTTATAGCTTCCAGATCATCAGGTTAATAACGTTTGTTGCTTAATCATCGCCAGCATCAGAAAGAATAAGTACTATAAAGAATGCCGTTACGCTTGAGCAACGATAGCGCAATACGCTGCATTTAGCTCGCTTGTTTTGACTGTGTAGCATCATCACCCTCATCTCATATCCCTCACAATACCCTTTCGGTTTGCAACTAAAAATCGGACCACATAAGTGACCCGATTTGATATGAGTAGTGGCAACGCCGGAACTGAACCTATTGCTTCGGCAGTGTGAACTGCTAATTTACTTAGCGTTACATTACTTCACCAAGTTCCCGTAAAAGAAGTTAGTCAGTGCTTGATAATGCTCTTCAGATTCAGGGGTACCAAAAGCTACAGCGTAATCGGCATGAGATTGACCTTCATAGACATTAAGTTCCGCGTCACCCCCTGCACGCTTAAGTTCGCGATGCACTCGTACAGTATCACTCAATAACAGGTCACGCGTGCCAGTGATCAAATAAGTTGGCGGAAAGCTCTCAAAGCTGCCGTTAATTGGCGATACGATAGGATCTGTTAGTTCTAGATCTCCCACATAGACATTGACTAACTCAGAAGAAATTCCACGCCAGCTACCTAAAATATGGTCTAGCCCTTCATTGATATAACGGCTGTCTCCAGTCATCGTCATATCAACCCCCGGCGTCCCCACGTAGAGTGCCGCTGGCACAGGTAAAACCTTCCTATTGAGCTCTTGTGTAACCGCTAACGTTAAAGCACCGCCAGCAGAAGTTCCCCCCATAACCATGGAGTCTGCTGTTCGTGTTTCTAGCAACTCATTCCACACCATAACAATATCATTACGGCTTGCTGGTGCAGGTGCATCTATCGATTTAGTGTAATCGACGGCTAGTGCTGGAATTTGCATCTTAGAAGCAATGATAGAGGCTTCTGATGTTGATGCTAGACCACTATTCAACATATAGGCACCGCCCTGAACCGCGACATAGAGCTTGTCTTTTAGTTCTGGCGCTATCGTCTTTGGCGTGACCCAATACACATCAACACCACCAATAGAATCTTTTTCAATAGTTACCCCTAACGTCTTAGCCAGTGATTCTGCTCTTTCAATGGCAGACGTGTCACGAGCATCAACGAAAGCCCGCCACTCTTCTTTAGTTTCAGGGATATTGTGCTGCAATGCTTCCACATTCGGGGCTGGAAAGTTTTTCGCAAACTCATAAAACTCAGGGCTAACAGCTGTTGTTAAAGGTACTGACTGTGAAGAAAGTGATAATGCCTCTTTACCCGTATTAGCCATGACGCCAGCACTTAAAAAACTTGTTGCTATAAAAGAAAGGAAGAGATTACGTGATTTCATTTTGTCACCTATACAGTTTGATACAAAAGCATTCCTTGCCGCGATGGAAGTACGATAAACAAACCGATTTGCTAAGTGTATGAATTAGAGAAATTCATTTTTACAACCCACTACAAATAAAGTGAACTTAAAGACTTCACAGCCACAGGTTGCCTGCTAGGATTAAACTAAGGACGATAGGAGAGTTAACTATTAACATCAAAGATTTAGATCTTAATTTACTTCGAATACTACGAGCGTTAGTTGAAACTCAAAGTACTCACGCAGCAGCGATAAAACTAGGCATATCACAAGCCAGTGTCAGTCGTGCTTTGATGAAGCTAAAAGAGTGTTTCGGAGAACAGCTGTTCATTCGCAAAGCTCACGGCGTTGAGCCTTCTGAGCTAGCCGTAATGTTGGCAGATGCTTCAGTAGAAATGCTGCATCCGGTCGAAAAGGTGATTGAAGACTACTCTACTTTTGATTCAAAAAAGTATGCCGGAAAAATCAGCATATTGATCAATACTTTTTTGCTCGAGTTCTTTGGCCCACGTCTAATTCTTGCTTTACGAACCAGCTTACCTAGCGCGAGTTTCAATATTTCTCAATGGCAAAAAGACTCTCTCTATGATGTATTACAAGGTGGCGTTGACTATGTAATTCAATTTGAGTCTTACTCCATGCCTCAAGATGTGTTCTGCCGAAACTTGGCCAAAATTGAGAATGTTATATTGGCTAAAAAGAACCACCCAATTCTATCCAAGGGTAGTGATTGGGGATCGATTCACCCATTGCCAATAGTCAGGCTCTATCTCGATGGTATTAACCCAAGAAAAGGAATCCTTGAACACCTGTATGAAAGACAGGGCTACCAAGCAAACTTCTTGCTGACTACACACAGTGTCAGGACAGCGGTTGAATTGGTCAAAAATAGCAACGCGATCATGTACTCGAGCAGCTTCGTAAAACAAATTGCACCTGAGATTGAATGCTACTCTCTACCACCCAATATCCAACAACATAATGTTCTCGACATTAATGGCTCTTATCTACAAACACGGCGTGGCAGCCCGTTCAGCCAATATCTCCATCAAACTATCCAATCCTTTTTTGATGAAACCTTATTAACCCAGTGAGCGTAGCATGAGAAAGAAACTCAAAGATCTCGATTTGAACTTATTAAAGCTTTTAAAAGCTGTAGTAGAGACTCGTAACACGCATGCTGCTGCTGACAGATTAGGAATCTCACAAACAAGCGTCAGCCGTGGACTTTCAAAACTTCGTGATGTATTCGGAGAGCAGCTCTTTATCCGCAAAGCACATGGTGTTGAGCCATCAGAGCTTGCCGAGAAGTTAGCTGAAGCAAGTGATCAGATGTTCACACCACTAATGAAAGTGGTAGAGTCTTACCAGAGCTTTGACCCTATAGAGTTTAATGGCCAGATTAAAATCGCCATGAATATCTTTTTCTTAGAGCTACACGGTGAGGGCATTTTTAATGCTCTGAGCAATACCTTTCCCAACGCTAATTTCAGCTTGGTTTATTGGCAGGAACAGTCATTATCTGAGGTTTTAAATGGCAGTATTGACTATCTAATTCACTTTGAAGGCTATCCTTTACCGCAAGAGATTTACAGCCATACACTCGAAGAAGTAGATCTTTGCTTAGTCGCACGTAAAGATCACCCAGTGTTGAGAAAAAGTTCTGACTGGGAATCAATCTATCATTTACCATTAGCCCGAGTGATCATCGATGGTATCAACTCCAAACGTTCACCTGTAGAAGAGATCTATATAGCCAAGGGCTTTCAGCCGCGAGTATCGTTGGTTACCCACAGCATTCGGGTGCTTACCAACAAATTAAGTACATCAGATGCGATAATGTACGGTAGCAAGTATATGAGTTTACTTGACGAACGCCTGACAAGTTACCCACTACCCGAGCTCCCAGTACAGATGAGGAAGATTAAAATCTGTGGTGGCTACCTGCAAACAAAGCGTGGCTACCCACTTAATCAGCATCTACACCAAGTTATCCAGTCATATTTTGATGAGCTAGTCACTGCCATTGTCACTTAATGAATCAGAAAATTCAGAAATGCATTTCTCTAATTCATAGCAAGGAAAAATAACTCGCTATAAGCTTCTCATCAACTTAAGGAATTATTGCTATAGGAAAGGCTTAACTTATGTTGATGAGAACGACCAATGAACAAAACACTACTTTCTGTATTCTCGCTATTACCAATTTCTATCGCTTCAGCTAGTGCATTTGACTCTTCACGTTTCACTGGTGAAATCTCTTTAAACTCTGGTTTTAGCACAACGAACTCAAACCTAGATACCAATGGCTCTGAACAAATTAACCACTTAGGTAAAGGTGGTAGCTCTAGCAGTGCATTTATTGCTCCTCTGGGCAACCTTTACTACGCGCTTAACGAGCAAAATAACCAGCGCCTATATCTTGGTACTTCTCGCGATGATTTGGCCGTTGGTACGCTCGCATTTGAGCTTGGGTATCAATATGACTTCCTAAATGGCACCAAACTCGACATCGGTTATCTTCCTACCGTTCTCGCCGATGAAGTATGGACGAATCCATACCTAACTGAACAAGAAAGGGAAACAACCGATCGTCAAGGCAACGCATATCGATTGAAGCTCTCTAATCTGTGGAACAGCGGAGTGTCATTTGATATGGCGTATGCGACTGCTGAGATTGACAATGAAGGAATTAATCACGCGGAATTATTACGAGATAGTGAAACCTATTACATAAAAGGTCAGTACCGCACAATGCTTAACGCCAACTCAGGCTACATTACCGCTTTTAGCTACACTGACCATGACGCTGATGGTAGCGCTGCATCGTTTAACGCCTATAAGGGGGAACTAAGTTATTTCTACCTAACAAGCAACTATAAGCTAGCGCTAACAGGAAGCTATACACTACGAGACTTTTCAGCAGAAAACCCTGTTTTCTCCAAAACGCGAAGTGATGATGTGTACCGACTATTTCTCGCTTACGAGTATAACAATATCCCAGGTTGGGATAACTGGAGTGTCACATCATTTGTTGGCGGTACTATCAATGATTCAAATATCGACTTCTATAGTAGCGATAGCTTGCTGATATCTATTGGTATGAACTACAAATTCTAACACCACTTTCATAGTTCGATTAGCAAACCTTTTGGTAAAATTAGCCAATTTGACTTAAGCTGATAACTTTAAATATGGCAAACATACAGCCTCTAATAAACTTTGATTATTTACTCTAAACGGTTTTAGCAAAACGGTTTAGCTCAACTGAACTAAACCGTTTCTATCAGGTTTGAAAAGGGGCTTCAAACCCTAAACTCGAATTACGAGCCTATGAACGTAAGTGCTAGACCGTCTTTGCGGCGGACTTAAAGGTTAACGAAAACTTGGAATAATCGCTGGTATCCCCGGTAGTAGACCCACCAACGCCATTACGCTTGTTAGCACAACAAACATAATGCCAGGCAACACCCAGCGACTCATTTTACTCAGTTCCCCACTACGTTCTTTACAGCCAACTAAGCCTAAGTTATCAAGCAGCATGGTGAGAGACCAACCAAACGCAGGGTTAACGAGCGCTGAAGAAAAGACAACAATCGCCGCCGATTGTGTGGTTTTCCCCTCACGCGTCATTTCCATTCCTGCTTCTAGCAAAGGAACAAATACCCCAACAATGAGCGCAACACAGAGTACAGGTTGCCAGATCGCTAAATCCATTGGATAACCCCAAACTGCGGCGATGATACAGAACAATGCGGTCAGCAACGCGCCGGCCGGAATAGGACGTTTAGCAATAGCCGCCGGAACGATATAAGTCCCCCACGAAGACGTAAAGTTAGTACCACCGAGCAGAGAACCGAACGTCTGACGAATGGAAGCAGTGGTCATGGTATCGTCAATGTTCATATGGACTTTTTCTGTACGTTTCGGATAGCTGATTTTTTGAAACACTTGGTGCCCTAAAAAATCTGGCGACCACATTGCGACTGCCAAAATAGCAAAAGGTAGTACCACCATGAAATGTTCAATCGTCGGTAACCCTAGCATCCAGCCTGTATCTTCCCCCCACCAATACATTGGGTTCATATTGGGTAAACCGGGCTCGGTTTGAAAAGAAAACGGCGCGCCCATGGCAAAAGCTAACGTACCGCCTAGCAAGCAACTAAGAGGGACGGCTAGCCAACGCTTACGAAAATGTTCCAATAAGGCATATAAAATAATGGTGCAAAAGATCACAACAAAAGCAATGTGGCTCATACCAATGCCCTCAGCCCAAGCGAACAGCTTTTTCACTTGAGAGACGGTTCCAACAAAGCCAAGGTAGAGTAATAAACCGCCACACACGCCTTTACTGGTGAGGTTTGCCAGCATGCTGCCCCCTTTGCTGATGGCCAACAGTATGCCAAAAGCGCCGATCAGCAACCCAAAGGCCATTGGGTGCCCGCCTGCTGCAACGACAATAGGAATTAAAGGAATGAGTGGGCCGTGTGTACCTGCGAGGTTTGCGGTCGGCAATAGAAAGCCTGAGAAAAGGATAATGAAAACAGAGGCGATGAGTAATTCATAACGGACATTTTCTAAAATAAAGCCTTCATTTAGTCCTAGCGCCCCGGCAAAGGTTGCTGCAATGGCGCCTACCATTACCACTTTACCAATGGTCGCGGCCATCGCTGGAATGGTATCTTCTATCTCAAATCGATAATCTTTAAATGGCAAATTAGGACGCCAGCGTTTAGGCGCCATAATTTGCAACTCGTGCTCTAAATATTGTTCTCGGGAATCAAATTCCGATCTTGGTTTATGCTGTTGTTCATAAGTGAGTTCATCCTCATTGGCTTGAGGCTTATCTGTTTGTATATGTACGGACTCTAAAGTGCTGCTCATTGTGATTCCTTTCGTTCACACTCTAAGGTGTGTTTTTCCAACCAACGTTATGTGCTCACTAAACGAAGACTAAGCGAGTCGTTGTCTATATCTTCTCTGCTACAAGAACTCGATGACTGAGTTTATGAACCCTGGAAATTCAGTTGCTAGTACCTTATACCAAACCAAAAAGCACAAATAGTCTCAGACGGTTAGACATTAGTCGTAGGGTATGGGCTACCTGCATAGGCGTTGTTGTGGAATTTGATAGAACTAGCCTCAAGGGCTTTGGCTAAAGCGAATGGGAAGTTAAGAAGCGCGGAACTGATGGAAAGCGTAGAGTCTAGGAGAAAGTTGCATTGGGTGGTGGATACCAATACTCACGTAATAGTTGGAGTAGAGTTGAGTCTTGACAGGTTAAGTCCAGATGAATTTAGTTAAAAAAATAGGCGACATATTCGTCGCCCATTTAACTGGATTCGTTTTAGCTTAGATTTGTTTAACCTAGATTCGTTTCGAGTTTCCAACGCTACCAAAACGAAAGCTATACGAATTAGTCGTTTTTCTCTTTACCGTAAACACGAACGCCAGCTTTAGAGCCTTCTGAGTTACCGTAAACTTCGATGTTTTTCACACAACGGCGGTAACCAAAGTAACGCCAGTCAGTGGTTTTATCTTTCTTAAGATCGCGGTGAAAACGGATCGTTTTTTCTTCACCGTTTTGGAATCTCACCACGACTTTTCTCAATTCTAAGTCTTTCTCTGCTTTTACTTTGATCGCATTCGTGTTGCGGCAAACCACCATTGGGATTTTTGCCGCTAAGTTGCCGTGCTCAAGCAAAATGGTACGACCTAAAGTGAATTTGTCATCTGCGTGTGCAGGCGTTGCAAGTAGTGTTGCAGCAACGGCTGCGCTTAGAAGAGTCGTTAGTAATTTCATTTACGTTTAAAACTAGATTAAGGGGCGCGAATCATAATCGAGGAAAATGAGTTCGCGCTAGTATTATTTTTTGTTGAGAAATAAGTTTTACATCACTCTGACATTGCCCTGAAAAAGGAATACCTGTGAGCGCAAGTCTATTTTCTTCATGCGATGTTGATCACTTTGAGTTCCTATTGCTCCATCGAGCAAATCGCCAATAAAGAATAGCAAATAGAAACAAGCACTTTAGCCATCCCTAATGATCTTTTTATGCTCAGAGGATCAATTGCTCTTTACTAAAACTGTACGGTACAGTACAGTTTGTAAAAGTCATTAAGTCAGGTTTTAAAAATGAAGAAGAAAGTCATCGCATTGGCGCTTATTGTAGGTTCGTTGTTTGCTGCGGGTTGTGCGTTATATCAACCAAATACCGTCACAACGGATAACGCTTATGTTCACTCGGATGTGACGGCGATTTCTCCGGAAGTCGGTGGGCAGGTAAGCCAACTTTTTGTCGAAGATAACCAGTGGGTAAGCAAAGGCACGCCACTGTTTTCGATTGATGATGAAGACTTTATTGCCAATCAAGAGATCGCAAAAGCAGCGCTAGATGTGGCGAATGCAGGACTGAGTGCAAACCAAACCAAGACGGAAATGCAGTTAGTGAAGATTGAGCAGGCGAAGCAAGGTATTCACAGTGCGAGTGCAAACGCGGAGCACCAAGCAGCAGAATTCAAACGTCTTTCACGCTTGGTGCAAAAGCAGTCGGTGAGTAAAAACCAATTTGAAGCGCAAAGAACGCGCTCTATTGAAGCAAGTAGCAACCTAGAAACGGCCAAGCTTGCACTGACGGCAGAACAGAAGCAACTTGATGCGTTAGTCACAGAAAAGTTGCAATTGACTGCGCAACGTAAGCAAGCGGAAGCGAATCTGAGGTTGGTCAATATCGCGCTGGAAAGAACCATCGTTCGTGCGCCATTTGATGGTTATGTGGCAGACAGACAAGTGCAAGTGGGTAAGTTTGTTCAACCGGGTATGGGCTTGATCGTTATGGTGCCAGATTACGTTTGGATTGAAGCCAACTTCAAAGAGACTCAATTGGAGAACGTTGCACAGGGGCAAGATGTAGAAGTGGTATTGGATATGTTCCCTGATCATCCACTGCATGGCCGAGTGTCTTCCATTACTCCGGCTACAGGGGCGCAATTTAGCTTGCTGCCACCACAAAATGCGACCGGTAACTTCGTGAAAGTCGTGCAGCGTGTCCCCGTGCGTATTGAGTTAGATATTCCTAACGAACTCAAACAGCGCGTTTACCCAGGTCTGTCTGCAGAAGTTTCAATTGAGACTGCTAAGCAAGGTTAATTCTCATGAATAATCGTTCTCCATTGCTGATTATTGCTTTGTTCGCCATTGCCGCTTTTGGAATTAATTCGGTGATGTTTACCGAGTTGTCCCATGAGATGGCAGCAACATCTGGCTTGTCCGGGGATGAAGTCGAATTAGTTAAAATCGGTTTTATGATCACTCAAGTCTTGGGGTTTATGTTTGCCCCACTCTTGGTGCGTAAACTTGGCACCTCATTGCTATTGCATGCCGCTTTGTTAGTGGGGTTGGGGACGAACCTTACGCTGTATTGGACAGGTCAGCATGCGCTAGTGTTCACGTTAACTTGGCTTGTGAGTGGTTTTTTCATGAGCATGTTATTAGTCGTGGTGAATATCTATCTACTCAACACATTTGAACAACGATGGTTGCCAGCCATTATTGCGCTAACACTCATTTTTTCGACGCTGCTACCAATGGGTGCTTACCCTTGGCTGGTGGCAGAGATCGTCGAGGTGTTTGATTGGACATTGCTCTGTGCAGCGTCAGCTTGGTTGTATTTCTCTGCCTTGGTGATGGTCAGTTTATATAAACCTCAAGCGGTTAAGATTGAAGCGAAGGAAAAATCGGCAGGTTCGGTGTACCTCGTGCTCGCCTTAACAATGAGTTTGGTGGTGTTCCTCTTGATGCGCGGCAGTTATTACAACTGGTTGGATTCAAACTGGTTCGTACAGGTTTCTTCGGTTGCGGCGGCACTTGTTTTGTTAGCGGTGTATCAGTTGGTGAAAACACGCCATTTGAATACCGCGTCGATGCAATTACACGGTAAGTTAAAGACCAACGTGTTTATGTACAACGCCTTTCTTGCGGGTTTTGCCGTGATGGCCAGTACGGTGTTGTTTGCTAACTTCTTAAAAATGGCAATGCACTACAATAGCCTTAATGCAGGTTACGCGCAGTTGCCATCGTTTTACGCCATGTTGGTCGGTATGCTGGTGAGTGTGTTGGTGTATTACTTCCGCCGTCCGCTAGCGGATGCCGTGGTGCCTTTTGGCGTGCTGATGATTCTGCTATCGGTCCACGAGTTTAGCCAACTGCCGAGCTTTGTTGGTACTGAGTCACTACCCATCCCAATGCTACTGCGCGGTTTTGGTGTTGGCTTGTTGAATGTGTCGGTGACGATTGCCGTGTTGATGTATTTTCAAGTGGGACAGCGTTTGGAGGGCATTGCGAATTTCTATCTGTTCCGGACTATGGGCGGGGTTATTGGAGGTGCATTTTTCTCTCGTGTGATCCAAAACCACAGCGCGCAAGCATCGGGTGAAATTGGTCGTACACTGGATGGTTCTAACCATGTGTTTGCGGCTTACGAACAGGCATTGAGTAACGCCATTCTCACTCACGGGCGTTTGCCGAATCCAGGTCTAGGCATGAGTCAAATTAGTGCGGTCGTGAAAGAACAGGCGACGACATTAGCACTGAGCAATTCGCTACTGATGTTTATTGTCTCTATCTTTGCACTCGCGCCAATCCTATTGATTGGTAAGAAACTGGCAGCAAAGCAAGAAGCCACTAAGGCTCAGTAATATAACCAAACAGTAAAATAGAGAAGGGAGCCGATGTGCTCCTTTCTTGTTTCTGTGTATATATTGATTCAGTATGTGATGCGTTTATCGTGTGTAAATCTTAAGGAATGCCGCTACCGCTTTTGTGGTGTGCGCTTCTAGTTTCTCGTCACTTAAGAATTCAAAGCCCATTAACGCCATGTTCTGGTAATCCATTTTGATTAACGCAAGTAGCTGATCACACGCTAAATCGGCATCGTCGATGATAAGTTGCTGGCTGATCGTGTCGGTTTTTAGAAACTCTATTAAGTATTGGTGAATACGCTGCGGTCCGGTTTGCCAAAACTGATTAGGTATCAAATCGTGTTTGTTAAAGTCAGCGGATACGATGCGATAAAGCGATAAGAGCGGATTGGAACAAATGCCGCGTAGATACTTTTTAGCGAAGTCTTCTAAGGTTTCTTTTAATGGCTCATTTTGTTTATCGGCAAGTTGAAAAACCGACTCCAAGCTGGTCTTGGTGTTATGTGCGAGTACGGCAATAAAAAGCCCCTCTTTGTTAGAAAAATAGCGATATAAGGTTTGCTTTGACCCCCCACAAATCGCCACGATTTGATCGAGGGACGTGTCCTTATACCCCTGTTCAATGAACAGTTCGGTCGCTACCTCAATGATCCGAGTTCTTTTCTTTTCTGTCGATGCACGCATAACTCTATCCAACTAAATGATACTGTCCAACCAAATAAGACTGTCCTGTACAGTATCATTATAAAAGAATTAGAGTATTGATCTGTTGCCTTAGATTGTGAAATAGAGAAATAAAAAGGCGACACAAGGTCGCCAATTCGCAATAACGTGGTGTGTTAACGTCGATAGTACAACGAAATACGGTTGCCATTAATTTCTTGCACAACAAATGGGATCTCGTAGATGTCGCTCAGTACGTCGGCATCAATCACTTCTTCAACAGTGCCTGCTTTGATGACTTCACCGAGCTTCATTGCAACGATGTGGTCGGAATAACAAGAAGCGAAGTTGATGTCATGAATCACAATCACGATGGCTTTGTTCTTCATCTCGGCGAGTTTGCGCAGCGTGCTCATGATGTCGACTGAGTGTTTGATGTCGAGGTTGTTCAGTGGCTCATCTAAGAATATGTAGTCAGTATCTTGTGCCACTACCATTGCAATAAACGCCATTTGACGCTGGCCGCCAGACAGTTGGTCGATAAAGCGATCTTTCAAATGGTCGATCTCTAGATGCTGCATTGATTCTTCAATGATGCGATGGTCATCTTCTGTCAGACGACCTTGTGAGTATGGGAAGCGACCAAATGCCACTAAGTCACGCACAGTAAAACGCATATTGATGTTGTTCGATTGACGCAGCACCGAGAGGCGTTTTGCCAAATCTTCGGTGTTCCATTGGTCAAGAGGCTTGTCACCAATCACCACGGTACCAGCATCACTTTCTGTGAGTCGGCTTGCCATAGATAGTAGGGTACTTTTACCTGCGCCGTTAGGACCGATAATGCTGGTTACTTTACCAAGTGGGAAAAGGGCATCCGCGTTTTTTACCACGTATTTTTCGTTGTATTTTTTGCTAAGACCTTGAATACGGATCATGTGATAAACCCTTAATCGAATTTGTTTTTCATAAGCAGAAGCAAGAAGTAGCCGCC
Organism: Vibrio alfacsensis; assembly: GCF_003544875.1. NCBI lineage: Bacteria > Pseudomonadati > Pseudomonadota > Gammaproteobacteria > Vibrionales > Vibrionaceae > Vibrio > Vibrio alfacsensis. Next base: position 1,503,719 of record NZ_CP032094.1, on the reverse strand, counting down.
GCCGATAAAGTTAATGATAACGCTGATGGTGGTGTCGAAATCGAACAGGTTTTCTACCACCCATTGACCGCCTGATAGCAGTACAACCGATAACACAGAGCTTGCAACGATCAATAAGCGGTGCTGGAAGCCAGTGAAAATTTGACGAGTCAGTGCGACAACGATCAAACCAAAAAATAAGATTGGGCCAATCAAAGCGGTCGAGATAGACACCATCAAAGTGATGATAAACATGACTTGCATGGTCAGCTTATGCGTATCGACACCGAGGCTTTTTGCGTTATCGACACCAAGCCACATGACGTCTAATTTGTGAGCGATGCGCATGAGGTATGCACCACACAACAGCATTGGCACCACGCACCAGTACACCAATTCACTGTTGATGTTATTGAAGCTCGCAAACATTGAGCTTTGGATGAAAGTGAACTCATCTGGGTCAGTGATCATGGTGAAAAAACCGGTCACACTGTTGAACAAACTGCTCAGTACGATACCAATCAATAACAGGGTGAAAATGTTACGCTGACGGCCTCGGAAGTAGAAGCTGAACAGCGTCATCGCACACACAATCATGATGCCTGTCGACAGCGCAAAATTGAGTTTGCTATTGATGACAAGTGCACTTAAGCCACCAAATGTTACGACAAGCAGCACTTGAATCATTACGTACATCGAATCAAAACCCAGAATCGATGGAGTTAAAATTCGGTTGTTGGTGATGGTTTGGAAAATCAACGATGACGAAGCTATCGCCATGGCTGCCAACACAATCGCCAGTACTTTCGGAATGCGTCGCGACAAGAAGAACTGGTAATTATCTGGTGTTAAGCCCTTGCCAATAAACACGGCACAAATTAAAACTGCTGCGATTGCGAGCAGAATAACTTTCATAGAATCACGCATTCGATTTGTCTCTCAGAACTAGGTAAATGAAGATTGAACCACCCAAGATGCTGATGATCATCGAAATTGGAATCTCGTAAGGGAAGATGATAAGACGACCTAAGATGTCACAAGCGAGCACCAAAATAACACCGGCGTACGCTGTCCAAGGTAGGTTGCGTCGCATGTTATCTCCGATAAAGAGAGAGACGAGGTTAGGTACAATCAGACCTAGGAATGGGATCATACCGACGATCATCACCACCGATGACGACAGCACGGCCACAAGAATGACGCCAATCAAAACGATACGTTGGTAGTTCAGACCGATGTTTTTCGCGAAGCTCTCACCCACACTTGCAGCACTAAAGCGGTTAGCGTAAGCGTAAGCCAGTACGGAAACTGGTAGAGCGAGGTACAAGAACTCGTAGTTACCACGCAAAACAGACGCAAAGTTCGCAACCGTCCAAGAGCCAAGAGTTTGTACGAGATCGTATTTGTAGGCGACAAATGTTGTCATGGAAGACACCACGTTGCCGTACATAATGCCTATCAGCGGGACGAGTACCGTGTTCTTAAACTTTAAGCGTTGTAGAAAGCGAACGAAGATGACGGTGCCCAAAACAGAGAAGCCGAAGATAGTCAGTAAGTGTACCCAACTGCTCATGTCAGAAAACAAAATCAGCGCCATGATATAGCCAAACATCGCCCAATCGACCGTACCGGTAGTGGAGGGTGCGGCGAAACGGTTTTGTACAATCTGCTGCATGATCAGACCAGCAATACTCAGCCCTGCACCGGCTAAAATAATGGCAAGTAAACGCGGCAAGCGGCTGACTAATAGGATGTTCAAACTGTGGCTATCACCAGCCAAAATCTGTGAGAGGGAGACGTTCGCGACCCCTACCAGCAAAGAGGCGCTAGCGAGGATGACGAGCAATAAAAAAGCCAAGATATGATGTAATTTCATGGTGTGGTTACAGCTAGATAAAAACAACAATGACCTTTCGCGCCGTGAAGCGGGAAAGGTCATCTTTCAGTATGAGATTGAACCGTGCCTATTAGTTTGCAATGACTTGGTTCAGCTCTTTAATCATGGTTTGTGTCGACTGGTAACCACCAGAGGTCAAGTACCAAGCTGCCGGGTCTATAAACAACATGCGGTTGTTTTTCGCTGCCGGCGTCGAATTCACAAGGTCATTATCGAATAACGCTTTTGCTTTGCCGTTGCTTTGGCCAATTGCCTGTTCGCGGTCTAGGATCAGCAGGACTTCTGGTTGTGCATCAGCAATGTATTCGAAAGAGATTAAATTGCCATGAGTCCGTGCGACAGATTTTACGTTCTCTGATGTAGAAGTCTTAAAGCCCGCTTCTTCGTAGATGAATGAAAAGCGGCTATTAGTGCCAAACATCGCTAGGCTATTGCCGCTGTTTGATACGGTCAGTGCGCGTGGTGGCTGCGCTTCCACCTTGGCATGCAGGTGATCAATTTGGTCTTGAACATTTTCAATTAGCTGCTCTGCTTGTTCTTCTTTATCAAAGATATCGCCTAGAGTACGCCAGTGTTCTTGTGTGGTTTTCCAGTAATCTGTGGTGTCGATACGGAACATGTATGTCGGCGCGATGTCACTGAGATCTTTATAGATGTCTGCCATGCGGCCTTCAGCGATGATCAAATCCGGCTTTAATGTGAATAGCGTTTCGAAATTCACTTCTTTCACGCTGCCCGTATTTACAAAGGAGTCGACGTTGAATTTTTCTAGTGACTTTGGAAGCAGTGATTTAGGCATACCAACTGGTGTAATGCCTAATGCATCCACATAATCTAAGCTGCCGTAACCAAGTACAACAACACGCTGTGGTACGCCGTCGATGTCTACTGTGCCTAGGCTGTGTTGGTAGGTTTTAGCCATGGCTCCCATCGGAGCGAGAGTCAGCAGCAAGGTTCCTGTTGCTGCACGAAGAAAAGTTTTACCAAACATAGAAAATTCCAAAAGGTCTTTCGGGAAGTATTACCCATTCGAGAGAATCGTCTCGATAGCTGCGTATTCTTAACTCGCGAAATTGTCTTCAAAAATGATAGAGCGCGAGAATAGTGTGTTGCAGTCTAACTTATTTTGATTGAAATCAAAATAAGAATGATTATTGATTGCAGGCACATTACCAGATACTCTATATGCAGCAACAGAATTTGCAGAATAGTGAGTATTCAAAAAATGAATTTAGCTCAAGTCGATTTGAACTTGTTGTTTATCCTTAAACATCTATTGGAAGAAAAACACGTTTCCAATACTGCGGTGTCTCTCGATATGAGTCAGCCGTCCGTCAGCCGTTCTTTGCAGAAGCTGAGAAACTTATTCAACGATGAGCTGTTAGTGAGAACGGCTCATGGGTATGAATTGACCCCGAAAGCAGAGGTGATCAAACAAGATTTAAACACGGTTCTTACTGGGCTTGAAAAGTTAATGTACGGACAATCTTTTGTGCCTGAGAAGAGCAACGGGACCATTCGCTTTTACGGCTTGGTTCCTCAAGTGATCTTTCTACTGCCAAGCATTGTGTCGCGGATACGTGAAGAAGCGCCAAGCATGATCGTCGACATTGATTCCGTTCCTAAAAGGCATTTTGATGGGCTAATAGCAGGGGATGTGCATTTTGTGCTCTCAACGGCCGAGCCACCTAGCTCTGAACAAAATTTGTACCGCATGAAAATTGCCAATCGCGACTATCGATTTTTGATGAGTGAGGCACACCCACTTGCGCATGTGGATGAGCTAACGGTGGAAATGCTGCTGGATTGCAACTTTGGTCAAATCTCATTACAAGGCGGAAAAACGCTGTCGATTTATCATCGTTTTGTTGAGCTTGGTGTCGTGGATAAAAAACGTCAATTGTCGATCCCTGTTCAACTTTCAAACTTCAATGCAGCGCCGGCGATTGCTGAACAAACGGATGTTATTTTCCATTTACCTACACCGTTCGCTGAGGATGCGTGTCAGGGACGCAAACTGATCACGAAAACCGTGCCTAAAGCAATTCGTATGAATGAGGAGGCGGTGTATTTATATTGGCATAAACGTTATCACAACGATCCAATGTGCAACTGGGTTAAGTCACTTTTTAAAGAAATTTATGGTTCAGTTGAACCTGAATGATCAATAAATCAAGTATTCACTTTGCGTATACTGGTAATAACGTGAGTGAATGTTTGGTTGCTTGTCTTTACTAAATAAAGAATATTTAATGCGAACCATTATCATTATAAATCACATTAAAGCTTTGTAGGATCACCATGTCGAAGACAACGCCATTTGCACGCAAACCATTAGCAGTGGTCATCGGTGCGCTATGTACTTCTTTTTCTGTCTTTGCTGATACAGCACTTATCGAAACCGATGAGCAGCTTGTTGTAACAGCGACTCGTACTCAAATGGAGTTGAAAGACGCTCCAGCTTCGATTTCGGTTATCACAGCAGAAGATATTGAAAATGACCCGGGTATCACGTTGGCCGATATCGTATCGAACGCAACCAGCGTGGAGTCGGATTTCGATAGCACTCGTGCGGGCCGTCAACAAATCTCGATCCGTGGTATGGATTCAAAATATACGCTGATCATGGTGAATGGTCGTCGTATGAGTTCGGCAAGCGCCATCGTACGCGGTAACGATTTCGACCTTTCTGCAATCCCAATGGATTCGATTGAGCGCGTAGAGATCATCCGTGGTCCTATGTCGGCACTTTACGGCTCAGATGGTATGGGCGGCACGATCAACATCATCACTAAGTCACCAAGCAACGATTGGAGCTCGCAACTGAGCTTAGACAACACCACGCCAAACGATGGCAACGGTGGTCAAGAGTATACGGTTGGTTTAACGACCTCTGGTGCGTTGATTGAAGATACGTTATTCGCTCGATTCTCGGCATCACAAACCAGTCGAAACGCGTGGCAACCTTACTCAGGGATTAAGAGTGTAAAAGGTAAGGAGTTTGATCGCTCAGATGTGACGGCGTTAGAGGGCCGCGATAGTTTGGCTTTGTTTGGTAGTCTTTCATGGCATCTTGCTGACAATCAGTTCATCGACTTGGATTTAGGTTACAGCGATGATGAACGTGATACTGCGGCAGAAAGTGCAACGACAGTGCTTTATTCAGAATCGCGTGTAAAACGTAACAGTCAGGCACTTTCTCATACAGGCATGTGGGCCTGGGGTGATACGCAAGTTCGTTACTCACGTGAAAACGTAGAGAACAAAGAAGCCGCAAACGACGGCGCAGATTCGATTGAAGAAGTGACTCAAATTTTTGAAGCGTCTGCAACCACTTATCTTGGTGATAGTCATACCGTCACATTCGGTTTTGACTACCAAACAAGTGAGTTAACTAACCCAGAAAATATTAAGGGTGGTAAGGCTGACGCATATCAAGGTTCGATATTTGTTCAAGACCAATGGGAAATGACGGATACTCTAATGGCAACCATTGGTGGTCGCTTAGATAAGCATGAGCGCTATGGCGAAGAGTTCAGCCCGCGTGTATATCTAGTTCATCAAACAACGGATGCACTAGTGCTGAAAGGTGGTGTGGGTAAGGCATTTAAAGCGCCAACCATGACTCAAAACCACCCAGATTTCTTGCTGAGTAGCTGTAAAGGTAACTGTAATATTGTTGGTAACGCTGACCTAGAAGCGGAAACCAGTATTAACTATGAGTTATCTGCCCTATACAGTGGCCGTAACTGGAATGTTGAAAGTGCGGTATTCCGTAACGAAATTGAAAACTTGATTGAACAGACGGACATCAGCTGTAAAGTGGGCACTTGGTCGAGCAGTAAGATGAGCTGTGTGAACGAAGATGGTAGTCTCGTTGATCGTGAAATCTCAGACCCTTACAAATCATACCAAAACGTGTCTAAAGCCGTGATTCAAGGTGTGGAATTATCGGGTAATGTTCAACTTGCTGAAGCATGGGAACTGTCGGGCAACTATACATTCTTAGATACTGAAGATAAGTCTACCGGTGAAGAGCTTAACGAGCGTTACAAGCACTCTGCGTTTGCACGAGTCAACTGGTATGCGACGCAAGATCTAAATCTATTTGCGAGTGCTCGATATCGTGGCGACCGTAAGATCGATTCTGAACTGACACAAGATGCCTACACGACGATGGATCTTGGTACGGTTTACCATGTGAACGATGCGCTACGTATTCGTGCTGGTATCACGAACTTGACCGATGAACGTGTTTCAAAAGAGCTTGAGAACATTGGTTATGTTGAAGCGCCACGTACTTACTATGTAGGTATGACAGCAGACTTCTAAGTTCTGGTGAGATATTAATTTGAAAGCTGGCGTTGCAGTGCATTCTGCAACGCCTTTTGTTTTTAAATACCTTTTAATGAATGAGGAAAGCGCGTGTTACAAACCTCTTGGCTATTTTGGGCACTTCTGTCCGCTATTTTGCCGCACTAACTGCGGTGTTAACCAAGCTCGGCGTGGCAAACATTAATTCAGATTTGGCAACGTTCATTCGTACTTGTGTTATTTTGGTGTTGGTCGGCTTGATTGCTTATGCGACCAAACAATTTAGCGCAATTGGCGAGATTTCCGGCAAAACGTTCGCATTTTTAGTGCTGTCTGGTTTAGCGACAGGTGCATCATGGCTTTGTTATTTTCGGGCAATGTCTCTTGGGCAAGCGTCTCAAGTTGCGCCTATCGATAAGCTCAGTGTCGTATTAGTCGCCATTTTTAGTGTGGTGTTACTTGGTGAAAAACTCAGTTTGATCAATTGGGCTGGAATAGGGCTAATTACGGTTGGTGTTATTCTTGTGAGCTTACAAAACTCGTAAAACTCAGCATTGATATTTCATCAGTGTCTCGATATTACTTAAGCACCTCGACGTTACTTAAGCACAAAACACAGCATAAAAATGCCCACTAAAATGAGTGGGCATTTTTACTTTTGGGGAGAAAATCCAAAAGCTCTGATGATTGAGCGTGTATTCGATAATAAATATTACTGCTCGACGGGTTGCTCCGCAGAAAAACCACGCAGAATATTAGCCAAAGTGACCGCTGCAAAGAGCACGATAACAATAGATAGATGCCATGCTTCACTAAGCCCCAATTGAACCAGCGCCATACTGACCATGGATGAAACCACCATTTGTCCACCACCTGACATCGCTGCAGCTGCGCCCGCTTGTTTTTTATAAGGCTGCATGACCATTGCTTGAGCACACGGTAGGGCGATGCCGTTGCCCAATATCATCAGTAATTGCCCTAACATTAAATACAGTGGTTCTACAGGGCAAAAAAAAACCAAATTGCTGCAATCAAGTGTAAAACTGGCGTGACTAACAACATCTTCTTACTACCGATGATCGGACGTACGCGATTGCAAAGGCTAGTACCCGCTAACATTCCTAGAGCTGGAATGATCGCCCACATTGCGTATTCATCGGACGTCATACCGATTTGGTTTTGCATGATAAAGGGCATGACGGAAACGGTTGTAATCATCAAACTGAAGTTAAGCCAACTGATACTGGCGAAGCTCATAAAGTAGCGTGATGTTAGCAAGTCACGATAATGCAGAAGCATTTTTTTAGGTGAAGGGATAGAGCTAGATTGAGCAACCGTTTCTTGAAAACGTAGAGCGATGATTACCCATGCCAATGAGACGTAGCCTAACAGTGAAATAAACACCATACTCCAACCAAAATGGAAGTTGATAAAACCACCTAAAACGGGAGCGACAAGCGGAGTAATCGATGCTGCCATCGCGATATAAGACATGGCGATGGGTAGCTCTGGGCCGCTAAAGCGATCTCGAGTTGAAGCCCTAGCCAGTACCGCGCAACAGCCCGTTCCTAAGCCTTGCAGGAATCGTCCCATCACCATGCCAGTAAAGGTTTGGCTGAAAAATATGATCACCAACAGACCTGACATGGCAATTAACAGCCCAGCGAGCAATACTTTTTTACGCCCTAGCGCATCAGAGACGGGCCCGTAAATAAACTGAGACGGACCGAACCCAAGTAAGTAAATACTAACTAACAGTTGTGCTTGGTCCAGTGAAATGTGGAAATCTTTGGCTATCCAAGGCAGCGAAGGAAACACCAGTCCCATACTCAGTTGACCAACGCTGATAATTAAACAAGCCAGCAAAATGGTCTTAAAGTCGATAGGGCGGCTCATGATTTTTCACCTTCACCACGACGGCGTAGGCTTCCCTCATCATCGTATTCATTCAATTTCGTTTTGACTCGCTTAACGGTTGATAGGCTGACGTCGCATTGTTCTGCCACGCTTTTTAACGTGTGTCCTTCAAGAAGCAGTGTGGCGATCCGTTGATGTTTCGTTTTATTCGCAGGTCGACCTCTGAACTTTTCCTGCCACATATTTGGCTGTTCTTTTATGGCTTTTCGGCCTTGCTCCGCCGCGAATAATCGATGTTGGGTTTGCACTTTACCGTATCCAGAGAGTAGCGCTAATAAGGTTTGAGTTTGTTCTGAATCGGGCTCAAAAGTGAGTGGTTCACAAACGGTTTTTAGCGTCACGCCTTTGTCTAGTAGGGTGGTTATCGTATTGAGCGCTTGGCTGAAATCACGACCAAAAGCCGTCAGCCACCACAGAATGATCGTATCGCCAGTTTTAACAATATTGAGCAGCTTCTGAAAGGCTTCTTGTTCTTCAGGTGCTACGCAGCCATGTAATTGATCTTCAAAATGTTGAGCGTCTGGATCTATTACTTGCAACGCGTTTAGTTGTTCTTGATAAGCTCTATTTTTGGGAGAGTGCCGAGTGTAGAGGTAAGTGGTCATTTTTGGAGACTTCTATGGTGATGGTTCATTTGAAGTTATAGCTCATAAATATACCGTGATTAATGAATAACCACAATGGTGATGGATAAATAAACTGATTGAGGGCATGGAATCAATGTGATGTGTGGGGCGAGGACGATTGATTACGACAGTTGGTAAGCGAGCCTGAGAGTGGATGATCGGGAGTGTGGGTGAGATGGAGAATGGCGAGTCATCGAAAAAGAAAGGGCCAGATTGCTGTTCATTCTGGCCCGAGATTTGAGTTTTAAATTGGTGTGGAACGTTGAGGCTACTCAGCGCAACAAACGCGATTCTTTCCGAGTCGTTTTGCTTGCATCATGGCTTTATCTATTTGAGCAACAGTATGATGATAATTGTTTTCTAAGCCCGTCACACCGATGCTGACGGTGAATTTGATGTTGCCATCTCCCATTGAAATCCAGTCATTTTTTAGCTCATCTTTAAAGTGTTCGAGTTGCTTTTGGGCTTCACTAAGGCTGCCTGCTTTAAAGAGTAAGGTAAACTCATCACCTCCGGTTCGGGCAACGCAAATTCCCATTGGTTTAGGGAAGCTATCTCGCAGTACATTCGCAGTTTGCTTAATAATGAGATCACCCACAGGATAGCCATAAATTTCGTTAATACGGCTAAAGTTGTCGATATCAACGGTTGCGACAAAACGTTCATTCTCCCCGAGTTCACGAGCGATATGTGTTGCCAAGCCGGTTTTATTTTCAAGTTGGGTAACGGGATCTTGGTGACGTAAGCGCTCGCGAAGACGAAGATTCACTAAGGTCGTTTGAGCATAACTCTGGATCAGGTTTAATACATATTTGTTTGGCGGTGTTTGATAGCTAATGTAAAGCACGGCCATCAGATCGCTACCATCAAACAATGGCATACTGTAGTTTTTGCGGCTTATTTTGAGCTTTTGAACGAGGTCATCTTGACTCAAAACTTGGCTTTTAGCAGGGTTACTCGGATCAAAGCGCGATGGATAGGACTTATCAACCAGAGCAAGTCGTCGATTGCCATGATAGTCGAGCGTGTAAATCCCGTGATTCATGCCGTCGTATAAGCAAAGTTGAATGCCATTGTGGTAGCAAAAGCGGTTGAGGATACGTTTAATTTGATCTCTAAATTCGCCCACGTTGGTGACATTATTCAGCCTCGATAGTGAACGATGTAGCTGGTCAGTAAGGTAATACACGCCAGAAGAAAGCGCGAGCAGTGACATAATTAAAGCGGCAATTAAACCAAGAGGATAATTATTGTTAATGATATCCGCTCGGTCTGTGCCCGAAACATAGACCCAATGCATTCTATTTTCAGCGTCAAATACAGAAACTTTGTAATCACCTTGGTAATAGTACTCGTGTTTACCCACTTGTTGCCCGTTCGTCACTTTGTCACTGATACCACCGTGATAGCTGACCGAGGTATCCCCTACTCGGCTAGGATCCGGATGGAAAACTAAGCGTCCGGTATCTCTGTCGACAACAAATATGTAGCCATCATTGAGTGTTTTCAAATCACGAAGTTGCTGTGTGGTATGAAGAAGATCAAATTCCAACCATAGGTGTTTTGAGACAGATGGGTCAACATACTTTAAGGCAAATACCCAGCGTTTGTCGGTATTTTGATACAAAGAAGAAAGGTAAAAACGTTCGCTAATAGTATTGAGCTTATGCCAATGCAACTTCGACGTATCTTGAAGCGCAATGCCGCCATCAGGAAAGTATGCTTTCTCTTGGTTATCCGTTGAGTAGAGCACTGCAGAATATTGAGGGGAGAATTCGACGATACTATCACTGACTTCGGTAAAGGCTTTTGTATTTGGATTTTCGTTACTGGATTTTAGTGCTGCTTCCAATAAAAAAAGCTTGGCGTATGCGGCTTCAACTTGTGATTTAACAAGCCGCTTTGCGGTAATAATATTGGTTTGAGATTGTCGGTAAACCACCGCTTCTGAGTCGCCAATTTGCTCATAAGAAGAGTAGAGAATGAAGCCACCGAGAAGTAATAGGTAAGGTCGCGTATAGCGGATTAAGAATCTAGGGAAAGCCATGTACCAATTCGTTTTTAGATATTATATTTTTAGCGGGCAATAGTAGATGAGTTTCATGGTTACATCAATGCGAATGGTGTGCTACACAAGTGAGCTATCTCACCTTGTTGCACAAGCCTTTCAGCTAGCTTGGCTTGTGCAACAAATTTTCAGAAGAATATGTTTTTAAGTCAATGTGTTTCCAAAGTTCTATATTTCAACGTTATGCGATTGTGCGATTTTGCAATTAGTCCAAGGCGATCAGTGCATGGTCACGGTTGGTAGTGAAGGATGGCCATGGATGTCGGTGACAGCAACACTTCCCCTTTGGCATGGCCTGGGTTTAAGTTGCGTACATTGGTATCGCATATCGTTACCCATTGCTGTTCTCGGTCATTTGGTAATTTGAAGCGTGCAGGTGCGTTTGTTTGGTTAATCAAGTAAACCAGTTCTTGTCCGTCTTTACCAATACCGAGATGCAGTGCAACGGAACTTAAACGGTTCCAATCGTCATGTTCCATGAGTGTGCCATCGATACGATGCCAAAATATGCGGTTATTGTTCCGATATTCCCCACTGAATGCACGAATGAATGGCACCATGTATTGATTACGATTGGCGACCATCTGTGACATCCACGTTCTAAAGTGCTGCTTACGCTCGGTATCAGACCAGTTTAGCCAGCTGGTTTCGTTATCTTGGCAGTAGGCGTTGTTATTGCCACCTTGGCTATGAGAAAGGATATCAGCAGTAAGGATGTGTGGAATTCCGAAAGCAAATAATAGACTCGCCATTAAGTTGCGTTTCTGCTTTTCTCGCGTGGCGATGACCATCAAATTCTCTGTTTCGCCCTCTACGCCATAGTTTTCAGAGCGATTGTCACCGTGACCATCGCGATTTTGTTCGCCATTGGCTTCATTGTGTTTGTTTTTGTATGACACTAAGTCTTGCAGTGTGAAACCATCATGATAGGTAATGTAATTGACGGTCAGCTTGTAAGGCCAATTTGCAGCGCTGTAGATGTCACGAGAGCCCATGAGTCGGGTCGCGAATTCTTTTAGATACCCTTGGTCTCCTCGCCAAAAACTACGTGAAATATCGCGTAATTTGTCATTACATTCATTCCAACCAAAAGGGAAGTTTCCGACTTGATAGCCATTCGGTCCAATGTCCCAAGGTTCAGCGATTAGCTTGGTTTCTTTTAGAACTGGATCTTGTGCGACAGCTTTGAAAAACGCCGCTTCAGGATTGTAATCATCACCTTGGCGGCCAAGTGTTGCGGCTAAATCAAAGCGGAAACCATCGACTTTAAACTCACTCACCCAATAGCGTAGTGTATCCATCACGAGATTGAGCGCAGGTTGATAGGTAAGGTCCACCGTATTGCCACAGCCGGTAAAGTTCGCAAAATGCTGCCCATGCATGATGTAGAAGCGGGGATCGAGTGCTTTCAAGTTGAATGTGGTAGGGCCATCTCCTCCCTCCGCGGTGTGGTTGTACACCACATCGAGAATGACTTCGATGCCATGCTTGTGCAGTTCACGAATCGTCGTTTTCAGCTCAGTAACCGCGTCAGTTTCTGCATAACGAGGGTCTGGCACCATAAACAAGTATGGGTTATAGCCCCAGTAATTGACCTTATCCATTTTTAGGAGATGAGGCTCGTGCATACAGGCGGCCACAGGCAGCAACTGAAGTGTGTTGATGTTCTGCTGTTTGTAAAAGGCCAGCATTTGAGGAGAAACAAGCCCTAGGTAGCGTCCTTTGATGGCGTCTTCAACTTCAGGGTTCTGCTGAGTCAAACCTTTAACATGGGTTTCAAAAAGCACCATTTCTTCGCGTGGGATGCGAGGATGTTCCGTTTCTTGCCAATCGAAGCTGTCGTCTATCACAACACATTTTGGCATATCGAAGCTTTTGGCAGGAGAGAACGGAGGACGATAATGGAGAGCTTTGTTGATGGATTTGGCGTAAGGGTCAGAGATAAGTAGTTGTTCGTCGTGATGGCTGACCACATAGCCATATTCTTGTCCCGGTTGAATGTCTGGGATAAACGTGTGACGGATACCCGCATCGTCTCCTGGCAAGTCGTGCAGCGAATAACTGCCATTGCCAGAAAACAGTGCAAGCTGAATATCTTTCGTGCTCGGTGCGTGGATAGCGAAATTACAGCCATCCTTATTTAGAGTAGCGCCGAGAGGATATGGGCGAGAGCCGTGTCGAGTCATCAGAGTACTTTTAATATTTATTGTTCGAATTAAGAAACTATAAGTAAAAACTTTGTCTTACTAAGGTCAACCACCTTAATTCAAAAATGTGAATGTAATTTAATTTCTTTAATTGACCATTTTGAGTCAGAAATATGAAATATATATCACTTTGTAGCGATTGAAACTTGAATAAACTTACTAATTCCTCCCCTTATTGGTGATCTAACTCGAAAAAACGCCATACTGTAAATTTTCTCATCCCTTCTCATCCCCCTTAAATTAGTTTAGGGCGGAGGAAGTCATACTTATACGCCTCGGGTAATCTCAAAACCGTTGAAACAAACGGGGACTTGTTCCCATCTTACCTCTCTTTCTTTAGGCGCGTTTTTACTGCCTATATTCGCCTAAAGTAGCGAGCAGGGAAGACAGAATTATAAATACCCTTAATGGAGTTAAGAATGAAAAAAGTAAGTGTAATTGCTGCTGCTGTTGCTGCAACTTTGGCTGCTGGTTCTGCTTTCGCAGTGGACTTTCATGGTTACATGCGTGCTGGTGTTGGTGTTAACGCTGACGGCGGTCAACAACTAACGTTCGAAAAGAACAAAGTAGGTCGTCTTGGTAACGAGAGCGATATCTACGGTGAAGTTCAATTAGGTAAAGAAGTTTACAACAACAACGGTAAAACGTTTTACGTTGACTCAATGTTTGCAATGACTTCTAACGGTTCAAACGACTGGGAAGGTACTGCTGCAAACTGTGGCCTTGAGGGCACTAACGTAAAATGTGTTGATGATGCTCAATTTGCGCTGCGTCAGTTCAACGTTCAAGCTAAAGGTGTTTTAAACTTTGCACCTGAAGCTACTCTATGGGCAGGTAAGCGTTACTACCAACGTCACGACATCCATATCTCTGACTTCTACTACTGGAACATCTCAGGCGCAGGCGCTGGTATTGAAAACATCGAAGCAGGTCCAGGTAAACTATCTTTTGCATGGATTCGTAACGACCGCAACGATAACTTCAACGGTGGTATGGGCTCGGGCGATACTCCAGATGTTGGTAACGGTGGTTCAGTAAACGTTAACACTCTAGACGTACGTTACGCAGGTATTCCTGTTTGGGAAAATGGCTCTCTAGAAGTTGGTGTTGATTACGCTCTAGTTCACCCTACAGAATCAGCATCTCAAAAAGCTAAAGATGCAAAAGACGGTGTAATGTTTACTGCTGAGTTGACTCAAGGTCTAGATTCAGGTTTCAACAAAACAGTATTCCAATACGGTACAGAAGGTTATTCAAAAGCATTTGCATTCTATGGCGACGGCAGCTGGTACGGCGCAGAAGCTAACGATGGTGCATCTGGTTACCGCCTAATCAACTGGGGTGTAATCGGTATGGGCGAAAACTGGGAAATGGGTCACCAGTTAGTATACGGTGTTGGTGAAGACATGTGGGATGGCCAAGACAAGTGGGAAGCAATGTCTGTAGTTGTACGTCCAATGTACAAATGGGATGACAACCACAAAACTATCTTCGAAGCTGGTTACGCTATCGATGACAACGACGGTGATGAGAACAAGTTCGGTAAGCTAACAGTTGCTCAAGCATGGTCTGCTGGTTCTAGCTTCTGGGCTCGTCCTGAAATCCGTCTATACGCTTCTTACCTAACGGCTGATAAAGCGGATAACTCAAACACATTTGACGGCGGTCGTTCAGACGATACATTCCAATTCGGTGTACAAGCTGAAGCTTGGTGGTAATCATCTAGCCACTAAGTCCTAAATTGTCCTAGAATGATACAGCCAGAAACTTATCTGGCTGTATTTATTTCAAAAAACAATAATGAGTCGAGGTAGACGGTAATGAAAAAATGGCTTGCTCCCGTGCTGTTGGGAATGTTGGCTACAGGATGTACTTCTGTAGAACAAGTCGATATGAGCCCGAAAGGTCAACAACAAGTGATCACGCAATCGGGTGATATTCAATGGGTACCGGTTGATGTACCTGTGGTTACTGAGTTCGCTTTGACTGATAAAAGCCAGATGCTGCTAGATGGTAATAGCGCAGGTGCAATTGCAGCGTTCGCATTACCAGGTAATCGTGGCAGTCTCGATATCAAACTAGAGACATTCGTAAACAAAAATCTAGAGTTTTACGCACCTAACGTCGTTGTTATGAACACGGCAGGTGAAACTATTTACCAAGCAGATTTTTCAAAGTTTGAGTACGTGCCAGCAAAACTATTGGATAACGATAAGTTCGTACTTGAAATGAATGTAATTCCAGACATGACAGGTAACGAGTTGCATTTGTTGGTTTACACCACTTCCGATGATCTAAAAGGAAGTTCAGAAGTTCTTCACCCTGCAAAAGCCTTCGCACTGGCAAATCACACTCAGCCGCCAGATATTGCAGATCCTCAAGCGAAACACAGCCCACTTGGTCAGTTCCGCTTCTCAGTATCCGCGAACGATATCGTGAATACTAAAATTGTCGCGAAAAACGACAACATCCCACAAGGTACGGATTTAACCAGCTACTACCACAGCTCGATTAAAGCAGCGGTCGCGGCTAACGATATTCCGAAAGCATTAACACTGCTTGATGAAGCGAAAGAATTGGGCATCAAAGGTGCACAAGAAGTATTTGTGAAAGCAGTAAATACAAAATAATTTTAAAAAGGTCAGCGATATGCTGACCTTTTTTATTACTCTATTTGAGTGTTTAAAACTCACCCCTACATATAGTTAGCTTATTCACAAATTTATTTGTTTTACTTTGTTTTTCATATTGAACAGATCAATAATTAAATTGTAATCCTAACCTTACTCATCATCGATTAGGAAATAATTAAACCTATCAAAGTAATCTGGCTCAGCAAGATATAGAATAACATTCTTTATCGGTAGTTCGATATTTTGTTCTTTTAAATATTAAACTTTTACCAACTTGGTGAGTTTTTATTTACTTTGGAATATTAAAAGGAATTAACGTGAAAATGAACATGATGAAAACATCACTTGCTGCTGCCTTGCTTTTGCTCTTGTTGGTTGTCAATCGACAGCAGAACCAGACGGAGCTGCTGAGCCTATTGTTAATTTATCTCAAGAGGAAGTTGTTGCTTTCATGGCCGCTTGTGACAACCCAGATAGTATGGCGAAAGGCCCGATTTCTAAACCTCTGTTTGTCGTAGGCACGTTTGCTGATTCTGATTGGAAACATGTACCTCAACGTAAATACACATACAAAGGCAATAACTTCTATCAAGTGGTGACGCAAGAAAAATCAGGCTCTTACAAAATGCAGTATGCGACAGAGTTGTGGTTCCCTCAATTTACTGCAAAAGGTAATGTAATGAATGTTGGTGAATTAACGCCACTCACACTTGGTGGTTACGGTACAGATACTTCGGTTGATATTGATGAAGATGGGAAATACGTTTGGAGCCTTAGGTTTGAAGGAGATGGAAAACCACTTAATATCATGATTAATAAATGTAAATAATATTCCATTTGGTTATTTGAAGTTTGTTTTAATTATTAACCCTACATAAAAATATGTTGGGGTTAATTTTATTTAGGAGAACTTAATGCATAATGCTCAATATAATAAATTGCTGAGTAAATCACTGATCGCGTTGAGTGTTGTAAGTGTATTATCAGCGTGCAACTCCTCAGGTGGAAGTGATAGTGGTAGTACGCCACTTCCGGATACAAGCTATGCTTGCCAAACGAATATGATAGAGCAAAGCAATCAACTTCGTACTTATCAAATCATGGTTGAAAGCTTTGTGAATGGTGATTCGTCTATCGGTCATGGTACTGGTTATGGCACAAGTCATCACAACGGTGACCTTCAAGGGATTATCGATTCGCTTGATTACATCCAAGGTTTGGGTATGAATGCAATTTGGCTCACTCCGATATTTGAGTCCGAAGCGATTGATGGGCAAGATCACTGGGCAGATCGCCTGGATGCAACGGGATACTTTGCCACGGATTATTTTAAAATTGATCCACGCTTTGGCGATTTGGAAACCGCGAGAACATTAGTCAATGAGGCGCATAAGCGCGGTCTATATGTGTTTTTTGATGGCGTATTCGGTCACCACAAAGATGGATTGATCAAGCACTCTCCATCGGGTTTGCTTCCTGCCGGCGCAAGTAACCCTGTCGACTACCCTGCGAGCTTAGATTTTTACAAAGAAGTTGCGACCTATTGGGTGAAAGAATTGAAAATCGATGGCTGGCGCTTGGATCAGGCATATCAAGTACCTACGGACGCATGGACACAGATTCGTAAGGCGGTCGATGAGGCATCACAAAGTGTGACTTACATTAATGCTGATGGTAAAAATGTTCACCCTCTGGGTTATATGGTCGCGGAAATTTGGAAAGGTGAGTTGGATATTGCAAGTGAGGCGTATGGGGCTGCTGACGATCCCGCATTGTGCTCTGCATTTGATTTCCCTATGCGTTATCGAATCGTAGAAACATTAGCGGTTAATGAAAGTGGCCTGGGGGGGCGAGGTGTCGATTGGTTAGACAATGGCTACCAAACGCACGGTTTATATCCATCCCATGCACAGCCGAACTTAATGATCGGTAATCACGATTTAGTTCGTTTTGGTGATTTACTTCAACGTGGTGGGTTGGCTGATGTGAATGACGCAGAATATTGGCAACGTCACAAAGCGGCGTTTGCGTTTCAAGCCGCTTACTCTGGGCCTATTACGCTTTATTACGGCGATGAAGTTGGCGATCAAGTTGACGGTTTCGCTGCGAAAGAAGACAACAACACCTGTGCTGTTCGAGGTGTGTGTGATGATCACGTAGCTCGCAGTACTGCAAAGATTGAAGGTGTGACAGCCACATTGGATGCAAACCAAGTTGACCTGAAAAACTACGTTAAGTCTTTAATGACTATGCGTGCTGCCCACCCCGCTTTGTATCAAGGTTCTCGCGTTAACTTAGTAGCAAGTAATGGTCGCTATGTCGATTTGAAAAAGTCTGGCACTGACCAAATATTGTTTGCTCTAAATACTAAAGAAAGTGCTAACAATGTTATTTTGACTGAAGAGCAAGTTGGCAGCAATCAAGCATTGGTGGACTTACTGACGAATGAGAAAATTACGTTAAGCAACGGGCAATATCAAATCCTGATGTCTCCACTGCAAGGGCGATTTCTCAAGGTGACTTCAAACGGTCAGTAAACCATTTACCCTCAAATTGGGATAACCTAAGCCGAGTGATGTGATCTACCCCCCTACTAGATGCACACTTGGCTTTTTTTCATGTCCTGATTAAGATGGATATAAAAAAGGGAAGCATCATGCTTCCCTTTTTATGTATCGTACTTTCTGTGTATCGTACTAGCAGTGCCTAATTTTTTGTTACCGTTACGATTGGTGCGGCCTTATCGGCTGCATTGAAGTGGAAGTTGTAGTTTCCTGCTTCAGCAATCGTGATTTTAAGGTTTGCACTGTCGCCACCAACATCCATTGTGACTGCTGCGCCAAGCTCTACATTGCTTTCTCCACCGAAGTTGGTGTCACCTGCCCAATCCGCACTTGCGATTTTCATTTCGTAGCTGCCTGCTGCTAGCTCGATATCTAACGAGTAAACATCGGCGGCTACGTAGTTGAACTTCGCGCTTGAATCTTCAGCTGGCGTATCCCAAGTTGTGATCGTGCCACGTAGGAACAGTGAAGTTTCGCCAAACGTTGGAGCATCAGCGGCTTTCGTTACGGAGATAACTGGTTTCTCAATGTTGTCATCTTGAACATGAGCAGCATTCAAGGTGAATGTGTATTTCCCCGTTTCTGCAACCGATAGCTTACAGTCACCTTCTTTACCTAGGTCTAGTGAACCAGAAGCTTGTTCAGCGTAGCTACAGCTAATATCTACCGTTGACCAAGTTTCACCGCCAAATTTAAACGCATGCTCACCCGCTTCTAGCACACCAGTCATCGAGTAGATACCATTGCCGATGAAAGGCATTGCCCAATCGGATACCGGATTCCAACCATTCATACTGCCTCGAACATACACCTTGTCTTCACCATAAGGAGGAATGTTCGATACGTCTTTGTTATCCGTATTTACTGGTAGACCTGCACCTTGGGCACCGTGTTGAGGTTGAACAAATACCGCTGTTGTTAGTGCTGGAACCGTAAAGGTTTCGCCTGAGAAGCTTGCACTCTTAACGGTCATGTCAGCCGAGTTCTTCTGAACTTCATGCAGTTCGAAACCAGTTGCACCTTCAACGTCGAACGATTTCGTTTCTGCTGTTGAGTTCACTACCGCGACGATGGCATCGTAGTTTTTGTCTAGATCCGCACCCGCTGACGTGCCGTCATCAATAGACATCACAATCAAGCCTTCCACTTGGTCTTGACCGACGTTGCGGAAATCAACGCGGTTCATGACTTCTTGAGCGGTGTCTAAACGGAACAGTTCGCTTGAGCTACGAATAGTCAGTAGTTCTAGGAATTGTTTCTTGGTTAGTTCTATGTTAGTAGAATCTGGTTTTGCTGTGCCATCCGCTACGATAGTTTTGATCAGTTCCCAGTTTGTGCCATCTTTGTCCTCACGAGGTAGACCAACGTTCCAGTTATTATCGCTACCGTCGAAGTAAACGCGGTTGTACCAGTCACCTGAATCGTAAGAGTCACGCTGCATTGATTTAGAACGCAATAACTCAGAACCCATGTGAATGAATGGGATACCTTGGCCAAGCATTACCGTTGATAGAGACACGGTCTGCATACGAGCGCGATCAGCTGAAGAGGTGCCTGTCGCAATCTTGTAAGCGTTGTTGTCCCATAGCGTTTGGTTATCGTGCTTAGAAACGTAAGAGATGTTCTCAGATGGCATCTTAGTGTAGCCCGCTGGAGCACCGTTGTAGTCTACGTTCTTACCAAGTTTAGTATCGCCTTTGTAATCGAGAAGAACGAATTCTGCTAGGTTACCAGCCATGCCCAGACGAACAAGATCTTGATTGTGTAAACGGCCGTTTACTGAATCTGCATCTGTTTTTGTTTCTTCATTGGCATAAGCTGCATTACCGAAGCCTTGGTTGAAGCGAAGTGGGTGTTTACCTTCAGAGTCCATGCCGCCATCGAATGGGCTACCACCACGGACCGCATCACGTAGACGGTCAGAGAAAGTGCCGATTTCTGTGCCAGCCATGTTTAGCTGTGTTGCTTGGTCGAAGCGCGCGTTGTTCGCGACTTCACCGAAGTCCCAACCCTCGCCGTAGAACAGCGTGTTAGGATCAACTTTACGTACTTGCTCTAGCGCGTACACCATCACGTCTTTTGGCTGGTGGCCCATCAAGTCGAAGCGGAAACCATCGACTTTGTAGTCGTCTGCCCACACAAGCAATGAGTCAACCATCAGTTTACCCATCATCAAGTTCTCAGTTGCGGTGTTGTCACAGCAGGTTGAGTTTTCTACGCCACCCGTATTGACGTTCAGACGGTGGTAGTATCCTGGGACGATCTTATCCAGAACCGATTTGTCATTTACGCCTGATGCGTTGGTGTGGTTGTACACCACGTCCATGACAAGTTTCAGCTCCATTTTGTGCGTTGCTTGAACCATTTCTCGGAATTCAAGAATTCGCTTAGAGCCGTTTGGATCGGTTGCGTAACTGCCCTCAGGTACGGTGTAGTGGAATGGGTCGTAACCCCAGTTAAAGCTGTCTAGCATGCGCAGATCGTTCATCAGTGCTTGAGCAGCACCAGTAGCTGGGTCGTAGCTGTTTAGGACCTCTTCGATCACTTTCGCATCGTCTTCGGTTTCACAAACGGATGCTTCAGGTTTGATGCCACATAGTTTACCGACGGTGTCTGTGATATCGACGCGGTTTGCTTCGTCTTCATCAACGGTCGCGATATCGAAAGCTGGCAGAATGTGAAGCGTTGTTAGACCTGCGTCTTTCAATGCTTGAAGGTGAGAGACAGACTCACGCTCAGCTTCTGTTAATGCGAGGTATTTGCCGTTTAATGATTCTGTACCGTTGGTGTCACTAAAGCTGAAATCACGTAGGTGTGATTCATAAAGGACATGGTCTTCGTCTTTTTTTACCGTTGGACGATCGTAATCATTCCAACCTTGTGGTTGCAGGCTTGCGCTGTCTAGATCCACAACTTGGGAGTACATTGAGTTTTCAGAAAGGCTTAATGAATATGGGTCCGTCACAAGACGTGTTTCTACAACACCAGTGGTTGGATGATAAACGGTGACTTTATAGTGGTAGTATTGGTTAAGAACATTGCCCTGCGCCTCTGATGCCCAAATACCGGTTTCGGAATTTTCCGTCATCTCAATTGTAGAGACTTCTTTTAAATTCTCATCGTAGATGATCAGATCGACATTTTGTGCAGTTGGCGCCCAAAGTTTAAATGTTGCTGCATTACCTTCAACAATCGCCCCAAGTTCTTGACCGATTGCGTTACCAGCATCCGCATCTGCAAATACGGCATCAAGTACACCTGGTTTTTGGACTTCAGTCGCAGAGATAACGTCGCCATTTGCGTTGTAAGCCACCATCACGATTTGTGATTTCAGGATAGAACGTAATGTATTGGCATCCACATCAATCCCAGCAGTTTGTAGGCTAGCAAGGTGGCGGAAACGAGATTTCAATTCTTCAGACAGGTCACCCTTTTTAGTCAACTCAACCGTTGTACCGCCAGTGATTTGCTTGTCGTCATCCATCTTGATGTCGTTGGTTAAGCTGTAGAAAAGCTTCATAGAATCGGCACTTGCCGCCGCTTCCCAAGCGATAGTATCAGCATCTAACCAATGCGCTTTTTGACCATCAATGTCGACAGGGCGATCTGCAATTGGCTCGTAGTAAAGCTCGCTGCTGCCATGGAAGCCGAATAGACCTTGTGATTCACCTAGCTTGGTCAGCTCCACTTTAGAGTTTGCGCTGCCGAAGGCTTTTTCGTCGCCTTTATGCAGGATAAAGTTCATACAGTTGTGTGGGTCAGACGCATCTGGATCTACTTTAAGCACGTAGTACGCACCGTAAGTGTCGCTGATGCCATCAAATGGGAGTGGTGCCGCCCAATCCGTGCCGCCGTCAGCGATTCCCATAGCTTCTAGGTCAGTACTGGTACAGCCTTCACCATTCCAAAGGTGCAGGCCCCAACCGTCGTAATCACTGGCTGTTGAAGCCGAAGCAACATCACGTTTGTAATAGATGACAACTTCGTTCTCACCCGCTGGGTGTAGGCCTGAGCCCGGCGCAACGCCATCATCATTAGAGCTGTCACTACCACAACCATTGATTGCTGCGATAGAAAGAATTGGCAATATGGTTTTGGCGATTGTCGATAATTTAAATGTTTTATTGTCCACGTTTACACATCCATTGTTATTGAATATAGAGGTAGGTACCAAAAGAAGATGTTCAACTAGATGCTAATACACAGCGTCATCAGCAAAGTGTGAGGCAGGATGGTTTAGTTTTTTGCAAACGATAATTTTCTATTTGAATTGATTGTGTTCACAAATAATCCGGATAAATGTGTACATAGTGAGATATTCAGCCCAGTAAATGGTGTGAGATTTTATTAGGAGTAGAGAGAGGGAGGAGGTTCGGGGTGGAAAGCTCATCCTATAAACTGTGATGCGTGTCTATAAAATTTTCCCCACATAATTATCATGAAAAATTAAGTTGGCCATAAACACAACAATCCTTGATTCGAAACGTCAACCTTTGGTTCGAAACTTCAGATTTTATAGTATCGGTCGTTATATAATAGAGCGTTAGCTTTGGGTGTTATCGAACAATTAACAAAGCAAGGCACAGATTAGAATTTCAAGGCTTCTTCACAAGGGAAGTTTTTATGGGCCCTGACCTAAAAAGAGGCAATTTATGAGTAGTATGGGCATTGCCATTGCGGCAACTGGCCTTTCACTCGTCCTGATATTTGTTTGGATGATCTCGTTATCGATGCGTAAGCAACGTATTGAGTCTGAGAGGAAAGCTCGAGAACAGGCGTATCGCAGAGCGATGCAAAAAGCGCGAGAGCAGGAGAGACAGGATCGTCTGTTTAAAGCAGAAACAGGACATATCCCGACCATTTTGTTTTTGGCGAAAGAGGCGGAGCGAGAGAATGCTAAACAAGCGCTGTACTGGTATGACAAAGCGGCGAAACTGGACAATGTGACTGGTATGTATGGTGTTGTCCGAATGAGTGAGCGAATGCGAGAAGACGTCGTGTTAAAAGAGCAGGCAAACTTTTGGCGGACAGCGATTTCTGGCATGGAGGGGGATGTTGAAGCCAAATTCGCCACCGGAAAAGCGCTTGTGTTTGGTCGAGGTACAGAGCAAAACTTGACGAAAGGTGTGCAACTTATTGAAGCAGCCGCGAACGAGGGGTGCATTGCTGCCATGTTGTATATGGGTGAATGGCAATTGTCACCAGAAAACCTGTCAGGTCATAGTGCTGATGCTTTGTATTGGTTTATGAAAGCGGCAGAGCAAGACAGTGCTGATGGTAAAATCCAAGTTGGTCTATGTCATTTAAATGGTGTAGGGACTGAAATGAGCATGGTGAAAGGCTGTTACTGGTTAGAGCGAGCTGCAGAAAGTGGAAACGCAGAAGCGATGTGCCATGCCGGAGAAGCGTGGAAAGATACCAGCAAAACAGGAAATGCCATCGCCTATATTTGGCTGTTTTTGTCTGCAAATCTAGGTTACGAGCCAGCCCGAGCGTTACGAGATGAAGTGGCTGGAAACATTGGTGTTGATGTGGTTGTTGGTTTGCAATCTATCGCGAAACCACTACAAAGGAAGCTTGCGTCCGGAATGGTAAAGAAACACTCTATCATCCGAGCGCTCAACAAAGTTTATAAGCGTGATTCTTACTTTCCTAGTACAGAAGAACTGAGTGAGTTCTCGAACGATGCTCATCATCAAGGTGAAAGTATCTTAGAGCTTGAGTCGGAATCAAATATGATGGACTCATTCGAGCAAGCAGAACCGACGAGGCAGCCATCAAAAGAAGCCCTCGATTTCACGCAAAACTTTTTATCTCCTCAACAGTCTACTAAATAACGTAAAGCCTCATTCGTTTACATACCGTAAAGAATGGGGCTTTTTGTTATCGAA
Source organism: Vibrio alfacsensis (assembly GCF_003544875.1). Lineage (NCBI taxonomy): Bacteria > Pseudomonadati > Pseudomonadota > Gammaproteobacteria > Vibrionales > Vibrionaceae > Vibrio > Vibrio alfacsensis. Next base: position 1,479,623 of record NZ_CP032094.1, on the reverse strand, counting down.
TTGCGCTCACTCTAGCGTGTCTCACCTGAGCTTCCCCTTTTTAAGGTATCCATGTTCATTCTCGCTTGACCAAACAGTTTGAGCTTGGTGGGAATCATTTACTACGCAAGAAGAGGGCCCGTTTTGTCGGGAAGTTAGGCGGGAAATGATAACGTAATGGATGAATTTTATAAAAAGTGATCTTGACTCGGTTTTCAACATAAGTAAGAACGAATTGAACTCTCTATGATTGAATGATACTAAAAGGAGGGAATTCTCCCTTGGCGCTGAATGAAAATATGTTCAAGAAAAATATTTATTTCACTATTTTGATTATTAAATCAAATATTATGGTTTGTGTGTTAATTGTATCTTCTAGCAATACAATATCTAATGAATTGGATTAACTATAATATTGTTAAATCTTATTTTCTATTTTGAAACGAAAAATCTCAGTTGATTTATATTCTGTTTAATTGCAGTATTGCCGAAAATTAAAGTTAGATGAATTTTTAAATATGGGCTAAAAGCCATTTTATCTTTTGAACATAAATTATCGGGTTTGTACGAAATTTATGTCTATTAGAGATTTGTATATGTTGAGAATCATTAGTGCAGATAAGTTCATCTCTTCAAGGTTTATCTTGGAATACAGCAAAGTGGAATTTGCATCGTTGTTGGGTGTTTCCGTTGCTAAGATAACCAATATAGAGAATGGAAAAACATCAATTCCCCCGGTGTACGATTACGCCATTAACCATTTGCTAAGTGAACATCCATTTAAAGACAGTGCAGTAGAGGCATTGAGTTCTCACGAGACGCTGAATTTTGCTCGCCGTGTCGATGTTAACAGTAAAGTTCAGCGCTTATCTTGCAAGCGCTGTGATAGTAGGCACTTACATGTCATGGCCGGAATGAGTGGTCTCTACTTTGTGGAATGCATGGACTGTAAACACACGATGTATTCATCAGGCATAGCGGTAAAACGTTATCAGCAATGGTCGAACAATGGTGTTAAGCTCGACAGTCACCAATTTGACTAGTGAGTATGACTCTATATTTACGTAAAAGCCATCAGCAGAAATGCTGATGGCTTTTTATTTGTGGTTGATAAGTTGTTGATTGATGTTTGTATATTGTTAACTTGTGTTCGTACATTGTTGAAAATGGTCTCAATAAAACAAGATGGTTAAATATTGAGTGATTGAAATCACAAAATCTTACTTCACAGTAATTTAAATATAAATAACCAATAGTGTCGTCACATAATTTCTTTGCTTTTAAATGTTTATCTAGCCCGATATCATCGGTTTGTTGAAAGGAAAGTGATGAAGATCGCGAAATTTTATTTCGAGAAAATTCAATTTTAATTGTGAACGTATAGTCACGAAATTTGTTTTGAATTTTAAATAAAATTTAGTTTGTAATATCTCTCCCGTCGTCTTTACGGAATAAATAAGAGATATTCAAATGAAACGTTTAATTATTGGTGTTAGTAATTATATGCCAGAAGATTTCAGTTTATTATCTGAATCTTTAGATGAGCAATTTAACCGCACTCTTAAACCACTAGAACACGTAGAATTAACGGACGTTGGTGCTGCAATTATTACCTCTGCAGATATTAAAGTTGGTCTGCATAAAATGATTTCGGAAACGGGTTACGGCATTCCAGTTTTTCTAGTGACCGACGAAAACCCAGTATCAGCAGAAGACTATGTCTGGTTAACCGGCGTTATTGATTTGGAAAGACAATCGATTGAGTATTACGGTCGACAAATCAATGAAGCTGTCACCAAATACGAGTGTCGCCTACTGCCTCCTTTCTTCAAACAATTAACGCATTATGTGGAGATGGGTAACTCTGCGTTCGACTGCCCAGGGCACCAAGGTGGTCAGTTCTTCAAAAAACACCCAGCAGGTAAACAGTTCTACGATTTCTTCGGTGAAAACTTATTCCGTAGTGACTTATGTAACGCGGACGTTGATTTAGGTGACTTGCTGATCCACGAAGGTTCTGCTCACCAGGCTCAAGCGCACGCAGCAAAAGTGTTCAACTCCGACAAAACCTACTTCGTACTCAATGGTACTTCTGCTTCAAACAAAGTGGTTTGTAACGCGTTAGTGACCGAGGGTGACTTGGTGATGTTTGACCGTAACAACCACAAATCAAACCACCACGGAGCATTAATCCAAGCCGGCGGTATGCCCGTTTACCTAGAAACGGCACGTAACCCTTGGGGCTTTATCGGTGGTATGGATGAGCACTGTTTTGATGAAGAATACATCCGTGCTCAAATCGCAAAAGTGTCACCAGAACGCGCACGTGATGAACGTCCATTCCGTCTTGCGATCATCCAATTAGGTACTTACGACGGTACGATCTACAACGCACGCTATGTGATGGATAAGATTGGTCACCTTTGTGACTACATCCTATTTGACTCGGCATGGGTAGGCTACGAGCAGTTCATTCCTATGATGAAAGACTGTTCTCCACTGCTACTGGATCTGAAACCAGAAGATGCGGGTGTGATCGTGACGCAGTCTGTTCACAAGCAGCAAGCAGGCTTCTCTCAAACCTCGCAAATCCACAAAAAAGACCACCATATCAAAGGTCAGGCTCGTTACTGTAACCACAAACGCTTTAACAACGCGTTTATGATGCATGCATCCACCTCGCCATTCTACGCGTTGTTCTCAGCATTGGATGTTAACGCGAAGATCCACGATGGCGAAGCAGGTCTGCGCTTATGGCGTGATGCGGTTAAGACGGGTATTGAAGCACGTAAAGAAATCCTGAAAAGCTGTGAGCTGATCCGTCCGTTCATTCCAGATCAAGTTGATGGTCAACCTTGGGGTAGCTACGACACCGATCTTATCGCAAGTAACAAGAAATTCTTCATGTTTGAGCCAAATGCAAGCTGGCACAAATTTGAAGGTTACGGTGAAGGCCAGTACTTCGTTGACCCATGTAAATTGCTACTCACCACAGCAGGTATTGCTGAAGATGGTAGCTATGCAGACTTTGGTATCCCTGCAACGTTATTGGCTAACTTCCTACGCGAAAACGGCATCATCCCAGAGAAGTGTGACTTGAACTCTATCTTGTTCTTGCTCACACCAGCAGAGGACATGGGTAAGATCCGTCACCTTGTGGCGCAAATTAACCGCTTCGAGAAGTTCATTCGTGATGATGCGCCGTTAAACATCGTGCTACCTCGCGTTTACGAAGCAAACAAAGAACGCTACCGCGGTTACACCATTCGTCAGCTATGTCAGGAAATGCATGACATGTACAAAGAGCTGAACGTGAAACAGCTACAAAAAGCGATGTTCCGAAGCGAATACTTCCCAACGATGGTCCATAAACCAGACGTTGCTACACGCAAATACTTCCGCGGTGAGTGTGATTACTTACCACTTAAAGAAGCGGTAGGCCGTGTCGCAGCAGAAGGCGCACTTCCTTACCCTCCAGGCATCATCTGTGTGATCACCGGTGAAGTGTGGACACAACATGTTGTCGATTACTTCTTGTCGTTAGAAGAAGGTATCAACCGATTCCCAGGCTTTGCACCAGAGATCCAAGGTGTGTACCTAGAAGATGTCAATGGCCGCACCACAGCCCATTGCTACGCCCTTAAAGATTAATCTACCCCGTTCGCACTGTGGCTGGTTGTTGCAGTGCGAACCGTTTATTCGTGGAGAATAATTTATGAGTACTGAAACCAAAAAAATGTCGGTGGTGCAGCTAACCATTTTGACATTCATTAACATGGCTGGCTCGGGCATCATCATGCTGCCAAGTAAGTTAGCGCAAGTAGGCACGATTTCGATTTTGTCTTGGCTGATTACCGCGATGGGATCGTTGGCTCTTGCCTATGTATTCGCAAAGTGTGGTCGCTTTAGTAAACGTGACGGTGGTATGAATGGTTATGCGTCGTACGCGTTTGGTAACTCGGGTGCATTTATGGCGGGTTGGACGTATGGTTTGTCATTGTTGATAGCTAACATTGCGATTGCGATTACCTGTGTTGGCTACGGCTCGGCTTTCTTTGAAGTGACTTTAACGCCGGTAGAAACCTGTTTGTACACCATCGCTATCCTTTGGATTTGTACATTCGCTAACTTTGGTGGTGCGAAGATCACAGGTCAAATTGGTTCGTTCACGGTTTGGGGCGTCATCCTTCCGGTTTGTTCTTTAGGTATTGTGGGTTGGTTCTATTTTAGTCCAACCATGTACATCGAAGCTTGGAACCCACATCACTTACCATTTGGTGAGGCAGTGAGTGCATCTATCGCGATGACGCTATGGGCATTCCTAGGTTTAGAGTCGGCATGTGCGAACTCAGAAGCCGTAGAAAACCCAGAGAAAAACGTACCAATCGCAGTTTTGGGTGGTACGCTGATTGCGGCAGTGGTTTACATTGTTTCAACCAACATCTGTTCTGGTATCGTAGCGAACTCTGAACTTGCTGCATCGACAGCGCCATTCTCAACAGTATGGACAGTGATGCTAGGTTCTACGGCTGGTAAAGTGGTTGCGGGCATGGCAGTTCTTGCTTGTGCAGGCTCACTACTGGGTTGGCAGTTCACTATCGCATCCGTATTCAAATCATCTTCAGATGCAGGCTTCTTCCCTAAATTGTTCTCACAAGTTGATAAACGTGGTACACCAATCAAAGGTATGGTAGCCATTACGGTTATCCAGTCGGTGCTGTCTTTGATGACCATCTCACCAACATTGAACGAGCAATTTGAATCACTGGTTAACCTAGCGGTTGTGACGAATGTTATTCCTTACATTTTATGCATGGGCGCTATCTTCATCATGCAGCAAGTAGCGCATGTGCCTGAGCGCGAAATGAAAACGACGAACATCATTGCTCTTGTCGGTTCTCTGTACAGCTTCTATGCACTGTATGGTTCTGGTTATGAAGCTATGATGTGGGGGTCAATTGTGACTTTCTTAGGCTGGAGTGCTTATGGTCTTATTGCTTCAAAGCATGAGCCTTTAGCAAACTAGTGATATTAAATAAGCCTTCCCATACGCAGTGCGGAAGGCTTTTTGTTTAACCTTTGATGCCAAAAGGAGAAAAACACGTAGCTCACAACGTGAAAACTCATTTTCGATAATTGGAGGACGAAAGATGATAAGCCAACCTGTTAAGATCGGTGAAGATACCGTCGTAGTCATTCCAAGCGTGATTCTTAATGAACTCGGGATAAAAGATGGAGACTCCTTAGAAATCGCGCTTAATAAAGACAAAATGGAAGTTAAAAAAATGGTGCTGAAAACCAGTGAACCGGACGATTCGAGCAAAGAAAGCTAGAATTGAGTTAGAGAATCTTGGTTTGTCAGATACACTACTGGTTTCGCAAATCTAGCGCTCGCCGCTGTCTTTGAACTATTGATAACAACAAGAAGAGGTCTGGTACTATGCAAGGTATCCTCTCTATACAATCGCATGTTTCTTTTGGTCACGCTGGTAACAGCAGTGCCGTTTTCCCAATGCAACGCATGGGTTTCGAAGTGTGGCCTATTCACACGGTTCAATTTTCTAACCACACCCAGTATCAAGAAGGCTGGACGGGGCGTGCGTTTTCGGCTGATGACATCAGCGAATTAGTTCGTGGTCTTGGCAACATTGGCGCACTAGAGAAGTGTCAAGCGGTTCTGACTGGCTACCAAGGTAGTGCAGAGCAATGTCTGGCAGTAGAAGATACCGTCTCCAAAGTAAAACAAGCAAACCCAGAAGCACTTTATGTGTGTGACCCAGTGATGGGTGCACCAGATAAAGGTTGTATCGTGGCTCCGGGCATTGCAGAAAATTTGCTAACGCGTTTGATGCCAATGGCCGATGTTATTGTGCCAAACCAGTTTGAGTTGAGCCAATTTGCTGAAATGGAAATTCATACTTTGGATGACGCGATTACAGCATGTCAGCGTGCATTAGCAAAAGGTCCGAAAGTAGTGCTTGTTAAACACCTTTACTGTTTGTCAGACACAAGCTTTAACATGTTGTTGGCGACGCAAGAGGGGACATACTTAGCGAAACGTCCTCATTTTGAATTTGCCAAAGCACCAGTGGGTGTTGGTGATTTGATCTCGGCGATCTTTACCGCCGGTTTATTGAAAGGCTGGTCAGCAAAACAAGCATTCCAGCACTGCCATGATGCTTGTTACGGTGTGTTAAACACGACTTATCAAGCTGGTGAGTGGGAGTTGCAAACCATTAAGGCTCAGCAAGAGTTTGTTGAACCAAGTAAGCACTTTCCGTTAGAAGAAGTGACACTCAGCCAAGCCTAATTTTTTCGTGCAATACTCGGATGACTGTTAGTCTGGTTATCACAACAAATTGAATAAAAAAGGGGGAGCCGGTGATTGGCTCCCCCTTTTTGTTTAATCGCTGTTAGCGTCTAATGCTGTTAGTGACTAATTCTATAATTGTTCGTTTATGCCTGTGTTTTTTGCTGTTCTGCTTGGCATACCGCTGCAGTAAAGATAACGTCAGTTGAACTGTTCAGAGCTGTTTCTGCAGAATCTTGAATTACGCCGATAATAAAGCCAACCGCTACGACTTGCATTGCTACGTCATTTGAAATACCAAATAGACCACATGCAAGAGGAATAAGCAGCAAAGAGCCACCTGCCACGCCTGATGCACCACATGCCGATACCGCGGCTACAATGCTGAGTAATAGTGCAGTCATTAGGTCAACTTCGATACCCATCGTATGCACAGCCGCAAGTGTTAGAGTAGTAATTGTGATTGCTGCACCAGCCATGTTGATCGTTGCACCAAGTGGAATTGATACAGAGTACGTATCTTCATCAAGTTTTAGTTTTTCACATAGCGCCATGTTTACTGGGATATTTGCTGCACTTGAACGTGTGAAAAATGCCGTTACACCACTTTCACGTAGGCATTGGAAAACCAGTGGGTACGGGTTCTGTTTCGTTTTGTAGAAGACAATCGCTGGGTTGACTACTAGCGCAATAATCGCCATTGCACCTAGCAGTACTGCTAATAGGTGAGCGTAGCTTGCTAGTGCACCAAAACCCGTTGTTGCAAACGTAGAAGCAACGAGACCAAAAATACCAAATGGTGCCAAGCGAATGATAAAGCGAACAATGTGCGACACACTATGGCTCAAATCTTCAAATACCGCTTTCGTTGTCGCTGACGCGTGGTGCAGTGCTAAGCCTAGACCAACACCCCAAGCAAGGATACCGATGTAGTTAGCTTGTACTAGAGCATTAACTGGGTTATCAACCAGTTGGAATAACAGGGTATGAATGACTTCAGCGATACCTTGTGGTGGCGTTGCGCCCTCAGCACCGGTGACTAGCGTTAAATGGGTCGGGAAAAGGAAACTTAGTACTACTGCGGTTAGCGCCGCGAAGAAAGTACCCGCTAGATATAGCACCACAATTGGGCGCATGTAGGTGTGTTGGTTTTTCTTTTGGTTCGCGATAGAGGCCGCAACCAAGATAAAAACTAAGATAGGAGCGATCGCTTTCAGTGCGCCAACAAATAGGCTACCAAGCATACCAACGCTTTCTGCATGGCTTGGTGAGACGGTTGCAAGCAAGATACCTAAAGCGATACCGACGAGGATTTGGATAACGAGGTTGCCACGAGCATATCGGGCAACGAGACTGTTGTGTTGCATACTTCATTCCTGCAATTTATGTCTTAGTAACGCCTCAATGTCAGTGATGACCAAGAGGTAATCTTCCTTGAACGAAAAGGAGCTGAGCATGATTTTGCGCTACCAAGAGAACGGACTATCAATTTTCCTATTCATACTCAAGTAGCACACTTATGAGGCAAGCCTTATAACATGTATGTTGGTTTGCTGACTTCAAAGCAGATGGTCGAGCTAAGTGATATTCACTCATTCGTTTTTATTTCCGCAAACCAAATTATTTTCGCTGAGCCAATGCAATTCATGGCTACTTGGGTGTATGTATTCAGCAGATTCACCTGTTGAATATCACACATCTTAGCTTGGTAATATTTTGTGTCTAGTTTTAGTTTGTTCTAAGGATGATTGTTTACAGAATGTTGTTTTGGGTGAGGGTGGTGTTGTAATGTGTAACTGGGTATTAATGAGCGACGATCTAGAATGAAAAAAGGAGACATTCGCCTCCTTTGATTTATCGATAATTAAAAGAGAACAGGCTAGAAACCATGCTGGCGTTTACGTTTTCCATCAATCGTACTGCGCACCATCTTGCCGAACTGTTTGTTCTGCGCCCTCTGCTCTGCGAGACTGGCGCCATTGTGGGCTTGTTCACGCAATAACTTTTGATAGTTAGTAAAGCGGCGCAGTTCTAATGAGCCATCTTCAATTGCAGTTTGAACCGCGCAACCCGGCTCCGTTTGATGCTGACAATCACTGAATCGACAGTTTTCCGCTAGTGCTTCAATATCCGCAAAGGTCTCACTCACGCCTGCTTCGCAATCCGCCAATTGGATCTCTCGCATTCCTGGGGTATCCATCAAGATCCCACCAGAAGCTAGAAGATGGATTGAGCGTGATGTCGTTGTGTGTCTTCCTTTACTGTCATCTTCTCGGATACCACTTGTCGCTTGTTCTTGCTCGCCGAGTAGTGTATTGACCAAGGTGGACTTGCCGACACCAGAAGAGCCGATAAATGCGACGGTTTGACCCTCACCACACCAACTCATTAGCTTGGCGACGTCTGACTCATTGAGACCATTAACGCTTTCTACCATCAGCAGTGGGTCGAGCTTTTGTACCTGAGCTTTGAGTTCGTCAGCATCATCGCATAAGTCAGCTTTCGTCAGCACAATAACGGGCTCGACGTCGGCGTCATTCACGAGAGCTAAGTAACGCTCAATGCGGCTGAGGTTAAAGTCGTGATTTAGTGAACAAACGATGAAGACCGTATCCACGTTGGCGGCGATAAGTTGCTCGGCGACTTTGCTGCCTGCGGCTTTACGACTGAATAAGCTGCGGCGTTCAAGTAAACGAGAAAACTGTTGTTGGTGGTCTAGTATCACCCAGTCGCCAACCGTCATGCTAGGTAACGAAGCATGAATAGGCAAATGGGTTTCACCTTGTTCACTTACCACAACATAGCCACTGCGATGGTGAGCAATCACTCGCGCGAAAAGTGTGTCTTCGTAATCGTCTAACGTCAGTTGTTGTTGAAAAAAGGGTTTCCAACCTAATAGCTTTAATGGGTTAGGTTGAGTAAGTAGTGTTTCACAAAAGAATGTGTTTTATTCATTATTGAATTATCCCAGACGCAACAAAGCGCCTTAATACTAATCGCATAAGGGTCTAATTCGCATAGAGCTGACCCCGGTGAAAACCGGGCAAAGAAAGGAGGGGGGCTTAACCACGAGAAAAAGTTGGACGTTTACCCTTTCACTGCCCAGTTAGTGTTATTTAATACAATCATCATATTTCCTCTTGGTTGGGTGATTAACTAGCGGAGTATAACGGCTGTTATTTGATTGATACAACTCATTTGCGTTTTGATATGTGTTTTATTCGACGTTCTTCCATCTCTTGTGAGTAGGTATTGGCTTTTACGCCGTAAATGATTTGGATATGGCGATCATCGATGGCTACCACTCCATACGCTCCATGCTGTTTCAACGCGCTTCTATCCACGATTGCAGTATCTTTTAGTGTTAGGCGTAACCTTGTGGCGCAAGCCCCTGTTTCGACCAAATTTTGCAAACCACCAATGGCTTGTATGATGGTGTCGACATCTTGCTCAAGATTGGGATTTACTTGGGTTAGCATTTTAAAAAGACGAGAAAGGGCTTTTAACATGGTGAGAAGCTCGTTTGGCAACAGGGCTTTGTTTATAGCGTAGGCGCAGCGCTTTAGCTCTGATATAGAACAAAAAACTCCTCACGTTTGAGGAGCTTTGAATTGATTTGTCGAGCAAGCATTAATGGTGGTGTTCGTGCTTTTTCATTCCGGCCATGACTTTTTTCACGGGCGCGGTAAAGCTTTGCTTTTGGCCGTTATCATAAGTGACTGTAACATCGATTTCATCCCCATCATTAAGCGGCTTTTTAAGGTCGAATAGCATAATGTGGAGGCTACCTGGTTTTAGCTCTGTGGTTTCTTTTGCGGTTAGTGTTATGCGTTCAATTTGGCGCATCTTCATCACGTCACCATCGGTGATGACATCATGCAATTCCACTTTACCTGCCGCCGGTGTTTCTGCTGCGATAATATTGATGTCTTCTTGGCTACGATTGGCAAACGTGACAAATACGGCGCTGGTGGTTGCACCAGGTGCCATTGCACGAGCATAAGGTTCATGAGGCATGACTTTTAAGTCCGCTTGAGCAAATGGGCTTAGAAGAATGACACTAAGAGCCAGAGTTTTGAGTGCATTATTTGCTTTCATTATTCGTTCCTTCGGCAGTCAATTGTGAGATCGCATTTACGATCGGCGCTGGAGTTAGCGTATGTGGCACCTTTGTTATAAGCGTGCCATCGGGCTTCAAAAAGTAGAAATAAGAACTGTGGTCCAGTGTGTACTTAAGTTCTGAACCCTCAAGTTCTGTTTTACGAAAAATAACGCCGTACTTATGGGCGAGAGGTGTCGTTACGTCGAGTGGGGCAGAGAGTCCCTCAATCATTGGGTGAAAGTAGTGGGCGTATTTGGCTGAGGTATCGGCTTCGTCACGCTCCGGGTCAAGAGAAACAAACATTGGTCGAAGCTGCGCTTTTTGCGTGTCGTCAATTTGGTTGAGAGCGCCTGCAAGCATGGCTAATGATGTTGGACAGACATCAGGGCAACGCGTAAAGCCAAAATAGATAATGCGAATGCGGTCATCGTTGGTATCGAAAATATCGACAGGTTTATTGCCCTCACCGAACAACACACTTTGCGCAGCTGCGGTCTTCTTGTCGGTTTTCTACTTCCTTTTGGCTATCGAGGTAAGTTTTGGTTCCGAAGCCGAGTACAAATGCGACGACCAAAAACAGAGACCAGTTGCGGCTCATATTGACTCCTTATCTTTGCATTTTTATGGCTGGGTTAAGGGTGTTGGTGCCATCAGAAAGTTCACCTAACCACGTCATTGAGCCGTGTGTACAAACGGGAAGCGTGATGTCGCCAACGAATTTACCTGAAGATACTCTTTTTAGTATGAATGTGGGTTTTCCCATGTCCATTTCACGGCCCACTAAACTGAGAACCAGTTGGTCGGCACCATTGTCTGTCCAGTTGACTTCGATTTTGGCTGGAATGAGTGGTTGAGCGGTGTCCACGCTCAGCGTCATTGAGACATCATCTTGCACACATGTTTGTGTTGAAAGGAGGCAATATTCATCTAGTGAAGTCAATTCAGGTGGTGAAGAAAAATGTTTGATAAGGGTAGGCGCATAAAAACCCGCTATGAGCGCTACTGCGATCCCTGCAATTTTTAACACTTTCATTAAGATTCAGTACGTAACACTTAACATTGCTGCATCCTAGCACAGATACAATAGGTGAAAACTTTCCATATTGATAAATTGTGCGCTGAATCCTGCCTAGTGCGATTATTTGGATATAAAAAAAGCGGAGCACTTAGCTCCGCTTCAGATTGAATCTCATGGTATTTATTTGTTTGAATCTGCGAACTTTTCTAGGCCAAGTACTAAAGCAATAGCAGCAAGCATCATAATAACGGCGATCACTAATTGCGATGGTTGAGAGGTGATGTGTTCAAATTCAAACGGTGACAGGTTTTGTTGCAGCAACGGTACTTGTTCACCTTTCGAGTTCGTACGCCATGTTAGTGTTTCTTTCCAAGGCCAGATCTTAGGCAGTGTGCCAATCATCAATCCTGTTAGGAACATCAACGTGAGATCACGGAACTTACGGAGTAACCAGGATAACAAATGAGAGAATGACAACAAGCCACCGACACAGCCAATTAAAAACAGCGCAAGGATATCAATTTCAAAGCCTTTTACTGCACCCAAAACAGGTGTGTACATGCCAATAAGTAGCAAAATAAAGCTACCTGAGATACCCGGTAGGATCATTGCACAAATCGCGATAGCACCAGCAAGAATGGTGTTAATTGCCGTTGGTTCCATGTGCAGTGGTTTTAGTACTGTGATGCTGTAGGCAAAACCAATACCAATTAACAATGCGATAAAGCGAACCGCATCGCGCTTTTCTACTTGGCGAATGATGTGGTAGACAGAAACCAAAATCAGACCAAAGAAGAATGACCAAATCGGAATTGGGTGGGTGTCTAGAAGCCAGGTAATTAACTTGGCCAATGTGGCGATACTGGTAAAAATGCCAGCAAACAGCGAGATTAGAAAGAAACCATTAATGTGGTTAAACGCCGCTTTAAAGCCGTCTTTTCTCCAGATACCGAAAAGAGAGGGGTTAATGCGTCGAATACTCTCTAGCAGTGTATCGTAAATGCCTGTGATGAATGCGATGGTGCCGCCAGATACACCAGGGACAACATCGGCTGCTCCCATGGCTATCCCTTTAAAAAAAGTGGTTAGATAGTTCATTTCTCAATTACTAAGTCATATCGATGGAGGTGAGTATACAAACATTGCTGTCAAAAAAGTATGAAATCGTTATTTCTGAGTCAATCGGCAAAACCTTTGCGAGTAAAGTCATTCTCATGGGCCATAAACAGAACAAATAATGAAATTTTTCATTATGAGTAATTTATCATTTATCAATTTAAATTTCGTATTGCAAATGCGAATTGCATTTTGAATTCGCATATTGCGAATTTAGACTTGCGCAGTGCCACTGATATGAGATCTGGTGCCCAAAAATAACACTTTCAATATTGGCATGGTTAATGCATAATCCTTATCGACCCTTCTTAAGCCGAGGGTCACCTAGCCAACTGACGTTGTTAGTGAATATACATTGTTCACATCATACATAAGCCAATCGCGATTATTGCGATTGGCTATTTTTTGCCTTTGTATATTCATGCTTTGTTGAGACGTTGCTTTCAAAGCGTATTTTGGCTTTTGGCACACAGTTATGATTTGAATAATGATCTGTCGAAAATGAAAGTTACGCATATGTAAAATGTTTCTTACCTGTTTTGCAATTTGCACTCTTTTATAAAAAGGGCTGGCGCATAACGCCAACCCTTAGTAAAAATCACATTTAAAGTAAGGTTACTTGCTTCAGTAAATGGTGATTTTATCGTGTTTAATATCCCATTAACTGCAACAAATTCTCCGCTGTAACGATCGCTTCTTTACGATTTGCAATATTCAGTTTTTGATACAGGTTGCGAATATGCGTTTTGATCGTGGTTCCCGCGACATCAAGCTCTTGGGCAATCTGCTCGTTACTAAACCCAGAATAAATCAATCCAAGAACTTGCCATTCACGTTGAGTCAGTGGGCTCGTGCGTACTAGCTCTGGTACATTCGGGTGGTTAACCAACTTTTCAATGAAGTCTTCATCAAAGTGAATAGAGCGGCTGCGTTGATTGGATGAGATGTCTTTCATCAATTGTTGTGCTCGGTGACGTTCAAGATCGCCGAGCTCATGACGCAGGCTGAGTTTTTCTAATAGGCTACCAATTGTAGCTCCGTCAATTAAGAAGTTGCCGACCATTCCGGTTTGGTTCGTCATCACTAATGCTTCTTTTAGTAGCGCTTTGGCTTGCTCTTCATCTTTTTGACGGGCTGCAAATACCGCTTCTACGACAAGGTTTCGGTTGGTATCGGTAATCAAACTGGTTCGGTGCGCTTCACTTTTCAAGAATGTAAGTGCTTGACGAGCTTCATCGTACTGACCCAAGTTGATGTGAGCGCGCACAATATTGCGCCATTGCAATTGTTGAAAGTGGTTGCAAGCGGATTCGGGGCGAACAGCAGTGTCTAACCATTCTTGAATGGCTTCAGTATTTCCGCGTGCTTGCCAGAACAATATCAATGAAAGGGATGCGTTTGCTGTCCAATCGACGTGGTAAATGGACTGCTTCATCAAATGTTGGATATGTTCGATAAACTTACCCGCTTTGTCCAACTCCCCTCGACCAATGGCAATGCGTGCAAGCATTGAGTAACTGTGTAAATGCTTACTAGGAGAGTGGTTTTCAAGAATTTGTAGCCCCTTGTATGCACATTCTTCCGCTTCATCCAAACGGTTCCAGCACCAGAGCACTTGTGCACGAATACGCAGTAAGAACTCATGAAGAGGAACATGTTGTAATTGCTGATCTTCGATAAGGCGGAATGCGGAATCTTGCAGTTCGTATGCTGCTTGAACGTAACCTTGCGCAATCATGATTTCACTTTGTTGCAGAATTGCCCACAGAGCTTGATGGTAAACTTGGTATTGGCGAGCAAGTTTTTCTGTTTGCTGCATCATTGGCAGGGCGCGGTCGAGTTTTCCGAGTACGTGGTTTACTTCACCCACAACAGAGGTCGCGACAATGCGGCTACGATATACGGTGGGATCCAATTGGCTGAGTGCCAGTTCTGCCAACTCTAAAGCGCGCTCTGGTTGGTTACTGTTGATAGCAACCTGAGCTAAAAGTGCATTCGCTTGACCTTGATAACCTGAATCGAGTTCAATATTACGTTTTTGATGCTCTTCTTCTGCCTCCGCTAGTAGCTCTCCAACTTGATTGTAGCGGTGTTGGCTTTGCGCTAACCATGCACGTAACATGGACAGCTTAGGGTGGCTGAATAACAGTTCTCTATCCAGTTGATTGATCGCTTCTTCGAGGGTGGTTAGCTCACCTTGATTAAACATCTTCCAACCAAATTCGTTTAGAATTTCCACGATCAAGTCGGTATCGCTCGACTTCTGCGCATGGTGAATAGCTTGGTGGGGATTTTGTTTTAGCCAAGCGACCGCTGCATTGCGATGTAAATCTTTTCTTGTTGCGGAATGCGGGCTAAACGTTCGTGCGATAAGAACTCACCAAACAAATTGTGGAAGCGGAACCAGTTCTGCTCTCCCTCTAGAGGGTAGATAAATAAACCATAACGGTTAAGTGACTCAATCATTCCTAGCGCATCTTCACGTTGAGTCAAAGCGAAGACTAGTTCGTCATTAAAGTGATCGAGAACAGACACTTGCATTAAAAAGTGGCGGGTTTCGTTGTCGAGTAAATCAAAGACTTCTTCGACTAAGTAATCCCATAGATGCGCGTGATTAAATTGAGAAACTGATTCGACGGTTTGCGCTAAGGTGCGATTTTGATGTTGTGCTTGAAGTGCTATCAACTGTAACGCAGACGGCCAACCCTCGACATAGGTGCGTAGATTGTTTGCCATGTCTTCATCGATACCATCGGTGATGCGCTGATTAAAAAAGCGCGTCGTTTCTTCTGTATCGAATGCCAACATTTCATTGCCGATTTCGATCATTAAATCACGGACACGCAAGTTTGCAGTGCCAAGTGGTGGTGCTGCACGACTTGTTACTACTACCGTTAGGTTGTCGGGCATGTGTTTTAAGAAAAATCGCATGGACTCATGAATTTCGTCGTTGGTGACCAAATGGTAATCATCCAATACAACATAACACTCGTGTTGAAAGTCGGACATTTCAGCGAAAACTTCGCTAAATAATGAGCGTAATGAAGAGAACTGACGTTTCTCGGCAAGCTTTTGCGCATTTGAGCAGTTGTAGTTTGTGGCTTTATTCAATGCTTGCAGTAGGTAGTTTACGAAGCGAAAACCATCGTTATCACTGTCGTCGATGCTATACCAGCCCACATTGGGCTTATCTGATAACCACTGAGCTGCCATGGTGGTTTTTCCGTAACCAGCAGGCGAGCGAAATAGCACTAATTTGTAGTAAGGCGCTTGTTGTAGTAAGTCCAATACTCGCGGTCGTACGATTGCATTATGTAGGCGACCTGGACGAGTCAGTTTAGATGGAATCCACATTATTTATTCTGTCCTTAATTTTTTGAGCTAGCGAAACTTAAAAGAGACTCACAAGATTAAATTTGTTCTGTGTGAAAATTGTACAGCGTCATGAGTCGCTTTGGATGTTACGACATCAGAATTGCCTCTTACTTTGATCCACTTCCTAATTCTCAAGAGTTGCTGAAAATGCCACCAACTACGCCCTGTATTTGTGATATTGGTCACTTTTGCGTCGCAAGTATTGATCTGGTGTAGATCGAGTTGCACATCTATTACGGAGAATTTATCGATGTTAGAAATTGAAATGTGATCAATGAGACACTTTTACACAAGATTAAAAAGGAAAATAAAAACGTCATGAACAATATTTAGTCTTTCTCAGAGTTCACTGTGATCCGAATCACTAAGAAAAGTGCTTAAAGGAGCCTTGTTGAGATTTGGATCACTAACTTTACAAGCTTTCTCCCTCTACGCCCTCCGTCCTCCTCCCACAAAGGATGAGAAATAGGAGGATGTTTATTCACAGTGGGAAATGCACGATGTATGGCAGATGAATTACTAAATGACGTGAGAATTTCTTAATGAAACCTACTCAACAAAAACAATTTGACAAGAAGTCGTTCCAAGAGAGTGTGAAGAAGCATCTATCTGTAACTTATGCACACACGATTGAAAATGCAGACAGCCGTGCATGGTACTTAGCAATGGGTCGCGCACTGGCAGAATTCACGACTTGTGACTTGCTTGCTACAGAAGAAGATCCTCGCATCAAGAATGCGAAAAGTGTTAACTACCTTTCTCTAGAATTCCTTATTGGTCGTTTGACTGGTAACAACCTAATCAGCATGGGTCTTTACGAAGAGATCACTGAAGCAATGGCTGAACTTGGCTACAACCTAACAGACCTCCTAGAAGAAGAGCGTGACCCATCATTGGGTAACGGTGGTCTAGGTCGCCTAGCAGCATGTTTCATGGACTCATGTGCAGCGCAAGAATTCCCAACAGTCGGTTATGGCCTGCATTACGAATACGGTCTATTTAAGCAGTCTTTCAAAGATGGTCGCCAACAAGAAGCACCAGACGCGTGGCGCGGTGTTGAGGGTTACCCTTGGGAAATTGCTCGTCCAGAACTAGCACAAGAAATCGGCTTCTATGGTCACGTTGAAGTGGTTAATGAAAACGGTAAAGAAGTTCGTAAATGGGTACCAGGCATGTCTGTAAAAGCGATGCCTTGGGATTTGCCTATCGTGGGTTACGAATCAGATACGGTTTACCCTCTGCGTCTTTGGGAATGTCAGGCAATTGCACCATTCTCACTAGCGAGCTTTAACAATGGTGATTACTTCGAAGCGCAACACGCGTTGATCGATGCAGGTAACATCACGAAAGTGCTTTATCCGAACGATAACCACGAGAAAGGTAAGACACTGCGTCTAATGCAACAGTACTTCCACTCAGCAGCATCAGTACGCGATATTCTACGTCGCCACGAAGCAGCAGGCTACTCGCTAGCGGATCTACCGAAGCAAGAGACTATCCAGCTTAACGATACGCATCCAACAATTGCTATCCCTGAGCTAATGCGCATCCTAATGGATGAAAAAGGTCTGACTTGGGAAGCTGCATGGGAAATCAGCTCTCAGACATTTGCGTACACCAACCACACGCTACTTCCAGAAGCACTAGAGACATGGCCAGAGTCACTAATCCAGCGCCTACTACCACGTCACATGGAAATCATCTTTGAAATCAACCACCGCTTCCTACAAGATGTTCGAGCGATGTGGCCTGGTGATGGTGAGAAGCAAGCGAAGCTTTCTATCATTCAAGAAGGTTTCAACCGCATGGTTCGCATGGCAAACCTATGTGTCATCGGTTCTTACGCAGTAAACGGCGTAGCAGCACTTCACTCTGAGTTGGTTAAGAAAGACCTATTCCCAGAGTTCCACGAAATGTACCCAACTCGTCTACACAACGTAACGAACGGCATTACGCCTCGTCGTTGGTTGAAGTTCTGTAACCCAGGTCTTTCTCAGCTAATCACCGACAAGATCGGTTCTGAGTGGCCAGCAAAACTTGAGCAGTTAGAAGGCATTGCTAAATACGCAACAGACGCAAAATTCCAAAAAGAATTTATGGCTGTTAAGAAAGAAAACAAACAGCGTCTTGCTGATTGGGTTCTAGATAACATGGGTATTGAGCTAGATACTAACGCTATCTTCGACGTTCAAATCAAGCGTCTGCATGAGTACAAGCGTCAGCACCTAGATCTGCTGCACATTCTGTCTCTATACCACCGCATCCTGAACGAACCTGGTTTCGAGTGTGAGCCACGTGTATGTTTCTTCGCAGCGAAAGCAGCACCGGGTTACCACCTAGCGAAAGAAATCATGTTCGCAGTAAACAAGGTTGCAGAGAAGATCAACAACGATCCTCGCATCGGTAACAAACTGAAAGTGGTATTCATTCCTGACTACCGCGTGAGCATGGCTGAGATCATCATCCCTGCGGCAGACGTATCACAACAAATCTCGCTAGCAGGTAAAGAAGCATCGGGTACAGGTAACATGAAGATGGCTCTTAACGGCGCTCTTACTATCGGTACGATGGATGGTGCGAACGTTGAGATTCGTGAAGAAGTGGGCGACGAGAACATCTACATCTTCGGTCTTGATGTAGAGGGTGTGAAAGCGGTTAAAGCAGCTGGCTACAACCCTTACGACTACTACAATGCTGACCACCTACTAAAAGCGTCTCTAGACCTGCTAACAGGTGACGAGTTTACGCCAGGTCAACCAGGCCTACTACGTGCGACATTCGATAGCCTACTAGATGGCGGTGACCCATACCTATGTCTTGCTGACTTCGCATCTTATGTGAAAGCGCATGAAGAAATGGGCAAACAATATAAAGACCAAGCGGGTTGGGCTAAGAAAGCAATTCTTAACACCGCCCTAGTTGGTAAGTTCACATCAGACCGCTCGATTCGCGACTATGTGAACAATATCTGGAAACTTGAAGCGGTGAAACGCTAAAACCAGAGTTAAGACCAAGGTAGCCGAGCGCTACCTTTGGTCATTTCAAAGATCAGTTATTGATAACAATAAAACCCTACATGGAAGGTGTTGGTATTACCTTCGGAGAAAGCGATGAAACAACAAACAGCATTAAAGAAAGTCGCAGACATGGCACGTTTAGCTGATAGCTACGTCAGCGCGTGGGGAGACGAGGCAAAAGTTTCAGAAGAGACACTGCGCCGCTTGCTCACTTCACTTGGCTACGATACGAGCAGCGATGAGAAGCTATTGGCTTCAGCAGAGAAAAAGCATAAGAAAGATGTACTAGCCCCTGTTCTTGTTTTGCGCGATGGCGATGCTATTGAAGTAGAACTAAACCTAGGCATGAGTGCTCGTGAGAGCGAATTTAACTGGCGTTTAGAAACAGAACAAGGAGAGGTACTTGAAGGCTACCTTCAGTCTCAAATTGTTCGTGATGAGCGAGCAGAGGGTGGCCCTCTAGTGTTTGAATTGCCAAAGAACTTGGCATGGGGTTACCACAAACTGATCATCAGCCGTAAGCGTCGCAAAACGCCGTACGAAATGTCATTGATCATCACACCGAAAGCGTGTTTCAAACAAGATGCGCTAGAGAACCATAAAAAACTATGGGGTCCTAGTATTCAGCTTTATACGCTGCGCACTCAGCACAACTGGGGTATCGGTGACTTTGGCGACCTTAAACAGTTGGTAAGCGACATCGCATCTCGTGGTGGTGACTTCATCGGTTTGAACCCAATTCACTCATTGTTCCCTGCGAATCCAGAAGGTGCGAGCCCATACAGCCCGTCTTCTCGTCGTTGGTTGAACATCATGTACATTGACGTCAGTTCTGTGCCTGAATTCGCGTTAAGTGCAGAAGCTCAGCAACGTGTTGGCAGCGCTGAGTTCCAACAACGTCTACAAAAAGCTCGTGAATCACACTGGGTAAATTACACCGAAGTGTCTGAGCTCAAGATGAGCATTCTGCCACTGCTATTTAGTGAGTTTAAAGCTCGCCATCTAGACAAGAACACGGATCGTGCTCGTGCATTCCTAGAATTCGTTGAGCTCGGCGGTGATAGCCTACTTCACCAAGCAGCATTTGATGCGCTGCATGGTGAGTTGCATGCTGAAGACTCAAGCATGTGGGGTTGGCCAGTATTCCCAGAGAAATTCCGTACATTCGACTCTTCGGCCACTCAGAAATACATCAAAGATAATCAAGAGCGTGTGCACCTGTACATGTACTTGCAGTGGATTGCTGATGATCAAATCAAAGAAGCGCAAGCGCTAGCGGAAGAAAAAGGCATGTCGGTTGGTTTATACCGTGACCTTGCCGTTGGTGTTGCCGATTCGGGCAGTGAAACGTGGGCCGATGAGGGTAACCTTGTGATGGATGCAAGCATTGGTGCGCCACCAGATGTTCTTGGTCCACTTGGTCAAAACTGGGGGTTACCTCCGCTTAACCCACAAGTGCTGCAAGCTACGGGTTACGATGCATACGTTAAGCTACTTCGCGCAAATATGAAGCATTGTGGTGCACTGCGTATTGACCACGTGCTAGGCCTTTTACGCCTTTGGTGGATTCCAAAAGGTGAGAAAGCGACAGAAGGTGCATACCTTTACTACCCAGTTGAAGACATGCTAGCGATCCTAGCTCTTGAATCGCACCGTCATCAGTGTTCTGTTATCGGTGAAGATTTGGGGACGGTGCCAGATGAGATCGTAGATATCTTACGTGATGCTGGTGTGCATTCTTACAAGGTATTTTTCTTCGAAACATCAAAAGACGATGGCGGCTTTATTTCTCCTAAGCATTACGCCGAGCAGTCTATGTCGGCACTGTGTACGCATGACATGCCGACCCTACGTGGCTTCTGGCACTGCGATGACTTGAAGATGGGCCGTGAGATCGGTCTATACCCAGATGAGCAGCAACTGGAAGGTCTGTTTAATGACCGTCTTAAGTGCAAGCAAGGCATCCTAGACAGCGTTCGTTGGCACGGTTACTTGCCTGAGAATATTGGTCATGACGCTCAATATGTTCCGATGGACTCTTTCTTGAGTGAAGCGCTTCAACTGCACGTTGCTGCTGGCGATTCTGCTCTGCTCAGCGTTCAGTTAGAAGACTGGCTAGAAATGGAGCAACCAGTCAACATACCAGGTACTGTTGATGAGTATCCAAACTGGCGTCGTAAACTGTCGATGAACCTAGATGAAATCTTCAGCCGTGAAGACGTCAATCGTATTTCAAAACGTTTAACGGAAGTGCGAGCGCAAGCGAGCAAATAAGATGGATTGAGTGACTGAGTATTGGTAAAAATAATGATACTGAGGTGGCAAAGTACAGCCTAGGTCACTCAAAAAATCGGCACAATCCGTTAGGATGGAGTACCGTTATTATGCCCGCAACAATAGCGGGCATTTTGTTTTGACGCGGTTTTATTCATAGAAAAATAAAACTCAGTCTTTTATGTGAGTTCACAACGTTTGGCTGTGGAAATCCGATGTTCAAAATCCATAAGGAGAATATCGGTGCTAGGAGAAAGATTTGAAAATTAAGGTAAAGAAGAACCACAAACGCGCCTATGAACTACTCGCTGAGGCGGCTTACTCAGATCCGTTCGCAACATTAGGTCCTTTTGCAAACGACGACACTGGCTCATTGAGAGTTTGGATGCCGGGTGCGGATAAGGTTGAGTTGGTTATTGACGGAGAGCCTCGCGTCGAATTAAATCGCGATGGTGACAGTAGTTTTGTTTTAAAAGAAAAGCGAGATTTACACCTCACACATTACCAATTAGCGGTGGATTGGGATGGCGTAGAACAGCTTGTTGATGACCCTTATCAATACCACAATATTTATCAAGAATACGAGCACCTGCATACGCCAAAAGATATGTACCGCTACATGGGTTCACAATTTGTGACACTTGAACGTGGTGGTAAAAACATCTCTGGTGTTCGTTTCCTTGTTTACGCACCTCATGCTTCTGCAATCAGCCTAGTGGGTAGCTTTAACCAGTGGGATGGTCGTCGCCATCCAATGCAGCGCCTAGACTACGGTATCTGGGGCTTGTTCATTCCTGGTTTGGAAGAGGGCGTACAATACAAATTTGAGCTCAAAGGGCCAAATGGGGAAGGGCTTCCTCATAAACAAGACCCTTGGGGCTTCTACTCAGAGCAATACCCGTCATTTGCGTCGATCACATACGATCACAACCGTTACCAATGGCAAGATGAGAAATGGCAAAACCGTCCAGTGACGCAAAAGCGCGACGAGGCCTTGTCTTTTTACGAACTGCACGCCGGTTCTTGGAAACGCAACGAAGATGGTGACTTTCTAAACTACCGTGAACTAGCCGCTGAGTTAGTCCCTTACCTTGTAGACATGGGCTACACCCACGTTGAGCTCATGCCCGTTTCTGAACATCCGTTCTTTGGCTCTTGGGGCTACCAACCGGTAGGCTTATTTGCACCGACGAGTCGTTATGGATCTCCAGATGACTTCAAGTTTTTCGTTGATGCGTGTCACCAAGCTGGATTGGGCGTGGTACTGGATTGGGTACCTGCGCACTTCCCATCGGATGATCATGGCTTAGCGAACTTTGATGGTACGCCACTGTTCCACGATCCAGATCCTCGTCGTGGTTGGCACCAAGACTGGAACTCTTACATCTACGATTTAGGTCGTGAGCATGTACGTCGCTTCCTAGTGTCTAACGCGCTATATTGGTTCGAGCAATTCCATATTGATGGCATCCGCGTTGATGCAGTCGCTTCAATGCTTTACCTTGATTACTCACGTAGCCACGATCAGTGGATCCCGAACGTAGACGGTGGTAATGAGAACTACGATGCTATCGCAACGCTGAAATGGATGAACGAAGAAGTGTACAAGCACTTCCCGAATGCGATGACCATTGCAGAAGAATCAACCGCGTTCCCGGGTGTATCTGCACCGACATTTATGGGTGGTTTAGGCTTTGGCTTTAAGTGGAATATGGGTTGGATGCACGATAGTCTTTCTTACATCCAAGAAGATCCAGTTCACCGCAAATACCATCACAACACCATCACGTTTCCGCTTGTTTACGCACACAGCGAGAATTATGTACTGTCGCTATCTCATGATGAAGTGGTGTACGGCAAAGGCTCTATCCATAACAAGATGCCGGGTGATGAGTGGCAACAAACAGCGAACCTACGTGCTTACTTCGGTTACATGTACGGCCAACCGGGTAAGAAGCTGAACTTCATGGGAGCAGAGCTTGGTCAAACCGCTGAGTGGAACCATGATGATCAGTTGCAATGGTTCTTGTTGGAGTTTGGTCGTCATAACGGTGTGCAGACATTGATTCGTGACTTGAACCATTTATACCGCAATGAAGCGGCGATGCATGATCAAGATTGCTTACCTGCTGGTTTTGAGTGGCGTTTACAAGATGAAGCGGATGCGAGCATTTTAGCGCATGAGCGCATCAGTCAAGATGGTGAGCGTGTACTGGTGATCAGTAACTTCACGCCAGTACCACACGAGCGTTTCCGTTTGGGTGTTCCAAAGGAAGGCGAGTATGAACTTCTTCTGAACACCGATGATGCAAAATACGGCGGAAGTGATTTTGAAGTGCTGACTACCGTAGCAACGGAAGAAGTGGAGAGTGAATCTCTGCCTCAATCTATTGAATTACGCCTACCGCCACTTTCTACAGTTTTTATAAGTTACTGAAATAAAAATACTTAGTGCAGTTTTAGTTAATATCGAGCCCGCTTTACATTGTAAATCGGGCTTTTTTTGACCAACTGTTGTTAATCATTAACAAGCGGCATACTCTATACTGCACATATTATTTTATGACATCAGGTTAGCTCGGACTTTGAGAAAGATAAAATCCCTGTTATTCAATATCTTATTAGTGCTACTACTCTTGCCTGTTGCGCTCGTTGGTGTAGCCAAATTCATTGACCCGCCAATTTGGGGTTGGAAGATCAGTCGATGGATTTCACCACCTGCAGGTTACCCTGAAAGCAGTCAGCACGAATGGATACCGTTGAGTGATATCTCCAGAAACATTCAACTTGCCGTCATTGCGACAGAAGATCAAAAGTTTCCGACGCATTATGGTGTTGATTTTGACTCCTTATTTAAGGTGATCGCTGAAGCTGGAGATAATGGTCCATCAAGAGGTGCAAGTACCATCACACAGCAGACGGCGAAGAATGTGTTCCTATTTCCATCTCATTCCTATATTCGTAAAGCCTATGAACTTTACTTTGCGTTGCTAATGGAAGCGATGTGGGGGAAAGAACGTATTTTAGAAGTGTATTTAAACGTAGTGGAGTTTGGACCAGGAATTTATGGGGCAGAAGCAGCGGCCCAAAATTACTTCGGTATTTCGGCTAAGCGATTATCTGCTCGTCAAGCGGCGCGTTTAGCGGTGGTGTTGCCAAACCCCTATCGAATCAAGGTGTACCCACAAACCTCTTATACGATAAACCGTGTCAATTGGGCGATGAGACAAATGCGTAACCTTGGTACGGTCCAACTTTAAGTTTCTAAGTTACTAAGCTTCAAGTTTTGAGCTTTAAACTTTAAAAATCAGATTTTTGTAAATAGAACTACGCCCCAATAAACGCAAATTGTGAAGCATCACAAGCTTTAGGGCGTAGCCTTTCAGAATGATGTGCTCAGTTTTTAATCCATTTAGTATTAGCGTGAATAAAACTAATAATTTAGCGCAGTAAACATGCGCAACCAATGGACTGAATGATGAAACTGAATCTGATAACTACGACTTTATTGCTTGCATCGGCAAGTGCCATCGCTGAGCCAAATATCACCATATCTACCACGACCAACAGCCGTGATTTTCCTTTAAGTGCAGAGCAACCTCTGGTAGTGCCTTTAACCAAAGACGGTTATACACTCAAAATTACGGGTGTTGAGGGTGACTGTATTGCGCCCGATGGCCAGAAAGTCAAATTCAACAAACCCATCGCACTGAACTGCGGTAAACCCACTGAGCTGCCGTTAAAAATCCGCTTTACCGGCGATTACTCCTTTGCTTTTGATGCGGAAGCGAAAACACTGCGTTTTAAGCGTGAACCGAAGAAAGCTGCCAAGACAGAATTCAAACGCCC
Source organism: Vibrio alfacsensis (assembly GCF_003544875.1). NCBI lineage: Bacteria > Pseudomonadati > Pseudomonadota > Gammaproteobacteria > Vibrionales > Vibrionaceae > Vibrio > Vibrio alfacsensis. The sequence goes on along the minus strand of NZ_CP032094.1, from coordinate 1,454,583 downwards.
AATTCCACAGGTGCAATGTGAGGCGTACCAAGGCGGCGAAGTCACTATTGCGCTAGGTAATAGTTTCCCTGATGGCACGAAGTTACGTGATGCTTACTCTGGTCAGATGGTGGAAGTAAAAGATCAACAAGTATCACTGACGCCAAGTAAAGATTCCGGCGGCTTAGTGCTGCTAGAGCCGGTGAAGAAAACCAAAGAAGCGGTACCGTTCGACTACCGCAATGCCAATATTTACTTTGTGATGGTCGACCGTTTCAACAATGCCGATACGAGCAATGACAATAGCTATGGGCGTAAGAAAGACGGCAAAGAAGAGATCGGTACTTTCCACGGTGGTGATCTAAAAGGTGTAATCGAAAAGCTAGATTACATCAAGAGCCTAGGTACAGACGCCATTTGGCTATCGCCAATCGTCGAGCAAGTGCACGGTTTTGTGGGTGGCGGCGATAGCGGTTCATTCCCATTTTACGCTTACCACGGTTACTGGACGCGTGATTTCACCAAGATTGATGAAAACTTCGGCAACGAAAACGATCTAAAAATGCTGGTGGAAGAGGCGCACAAACGTGGTCTTAAAGTCCTGATGGATGCGGTTGTTAACCACACCGGTTACGCAACCTTGGCGGATTTACAGTTTGACGGCATTGAAGTATTAAAGCCAAGCGCTGACTTGCCTAAGCAATGGCGCGACTGGCAACCAAAAACGGGTGAGAACTGGCATAGCTACCACCAGAATATCGATTACCAAAGTTCAAATTGGGTCAAATGGTGGGGCGGTGACTGGGTAAGAACCGGTTTACCGGGTTATCCTGCACCTGGCAGCAGCGACATCACCACGTCATTGGCGGGTTTGCCTGACTTTATCACTGAATCAGACAAAGCAGTAAAACCAGCGCAGTGGCTCTTGGATAACCCGGGCACTCGTGTAGAAGCCCGTGACAATTACACCGTCTCCGATTACTTAATTGAGTGGCAAACTGACTGGGTGAAACGCTTTGGTATTGATGGCTATCGTGTTGATACAGTGAAGCACGTTGAAAGTGATGTCTGGAAGCGTTTAAAAGAAGAGGCATCAAGCAGCCTTGAGCAGTGGCGCAAAGAAAATGGAAAATCGGGTCAGCCATTTTGGATGATGGGCGAAGTGTGGGGGCACACTGCGTATCGCAGCCCATATTTTGACGATGGTTTTGATGCTTTGATTAACTTCGATATGCAGAAGAAGCTAGACAAAGGTGCGGCGTGTTTCAGCCAAATGGCAGACACCTACCAAAGTTACGCAAACACAATCGCTAACGAGAAAGATTTTAATCCTGTGAGCTACATGTCATCACATGATACAGAGCTATTCTTCTCCCGCTTTAAAGACTATGGAATACAGCGTAATGCGGCGAATGCATTGTTATTAAGCCCAGGTGCAGTGCAGGTGTATTATGGCGATGAAGTCGGGCGCAACATTGGCCCCTACGCGGATGATTTCCACCAAGGTACGCGATCTGACATGGTTTGGACTTTGTCCGATGAGAAGCAAGCATTACTCAAGCATTGGCAGACATTAGGTCAATTCCGCCAAGCGCACCCAGCGATAGGTGCAGGGACACATCAAGTCATTGAACAAGAGAATGCGTATGTGTTCTCACGTTCGTTAGGGAACGACAAAGTGGTGATCGCGTTTGTAGGGCGGGACAAATAACGCCGCGTAAGCGTTTATATTTTGATTAAAAACCGCTCATGAGCCTTTCTTTGGTCCTCCCTGGAAAGGCTCTTTTATTTTTAGGCTATTTCACGAAATAAACGATGTTCACTAAATAAACGATGGTGGTGAGGTTTTGAACAAAATACAGTCGTTTCAAAATTTTTATTCATCCATTAAAAGAGCGTTTAAACAATAAGATATGTGTATAAGTTTCGTTTTTATCTTGGGGCAAATAATGTGCTTCAGTTATATTTCATCAACAATTAACGTTGTAATTTAACGTATTGAATGGTGCATTCGTTTTAGATAAATACGCTTTGTTGTCGTAATAAATATTTATTATCTTTTAAATGTGATTCAAATCATAAAATAAAACTTCACAACTAGGTAAGGCCTCTGTTCGGCAAACGGATTGATTTCGATCATCTCTCTAGCACGTACTTCAAGGGATCATCTATGTGTTCTGTTCCACACATATAGGTGAATTTATGACAAACCCTGTTCAATCTGAACGCAAGGTGACGATCGGGTGCTACATTGCACTTGCGTTTGCTGTTGTGTTCTTCTCTGGTCTCATGCAATCGAACGAATGGTACGGTGTATTTGACTTTACGACTCTTAATGGCTCTTTTGGTAAAGTTGCGTACGGCGTAACGGAAGGTGCGGATGGTGCAGTACAAGCGGCGACGACGTCATTCCGTGGTACTGGTGGTAGCGGTGCTCGTGACGGTTTCATTTTTGCGCTTACTTTGATCCCAACCGTTATGTTCGCGCTAGGTATGATCAACGTTCTTGAGCACTACGGTGCGCTTGAAGCGGCTCGTAAACTTCTAACGCCTCTGCTACGTCCTCTAATGGGTATCCCTGGTAACTCTGGTCTGGCTTTGATTGCTTCTTTACAAAGTACCGATGCTGGTGCGGCGATGACGCGTCAGTTAAAAGATGAAGGTCACCTAACGAAACGCGAAACTGACGTATTCACGATGTTCCAGTTTACGGCGGGCGCAACCATCGTTAACTTCTTCTCATCAGGTGCAGTTCTGTTTACGCTAACGATGGCAGACGGTTCTCTAGCGGTTACGTCTTCAATTGGTTTGGCGGTTGTGGTGATGTTCGCATTTAAGATCATCGGTGCGAACCTATTCCGTATCTACCTAAACATCACGGAAGGTAAAGAAGATAAACAAGACCAAAACAAATCTGAGAACCTAAAAGAGGAGACGGCATAATGGGTGACGTAAAAGCGAAAAAACCAATGGTGACGGATATCTTCGTCGAGGGTGCTAAGAAAGGTTGGGTGATTGCGACTACCTCTACGGTTCCTAACGTATTGATGGCGTTCGTTATCATCAAAGCGCTGCAAATCACAGGCGCGTTGGATCTGATGGGCACGGTGTTTTCTCCAATCATGGCGGTGTTTGGTCTTCCGGGTGAAGCAGCTGCAGTACTTATCGGTGCTTGGATGTCGATGGGCGGTGCAGTCGGTGTGGTTATCACTCTGTTCGATCAGGGTATTCTTAACGGTACACACATTGCGATTCTAGCGCCTGCTATCTACCTAATGGGTTCTCAAGTTCAGTATATGGGCCGTATCATGGGTCCTATCGGAACGGAAGGTCGTTACATCCCAATCATGATTGCAATCTCAGTATTGAACGCGTTTGGTGCAATGCTAGTCATGAACCTGTTTGTCTAGGAGTGAGCCATGCAATTCTCTCTAAATGACTATCTTGAAGAGCTGCGCCCACTCATTAACGTTGATTGTGGCACTTACACAACGGACGGTATTGAGTTTATTGCTTCTCAATTTGAAGAGAAGTATGAAGCGATGTCTGGTTGGAGCGTAAAGCGCATCGACTGTGGCAAAGCGGGTGTCGGTCTTGAAGTTCGTAACCAGCCGGAAGCTGAGCACATCGATGTAATGCTGATCGGTCACATGGATACGGTCTTCCCTGTCGGTACGGCAGAGCTACGTCCAATGTCTCAAGACGCTGAGAAAGCTTACGGTCCGGGTGTATCGGATATGAAGTCTGGCTTGCTTAACATCGTGTATGCGATGCGTAATCTAGACCAAGCGGTGTTGGGTAAGCTGTCTATTGCTGTGTGCATGAACCCAGATGAAGAAACTGGATCTTTGGATTCTGTTGACTGGATTCAATCGGTAGCAAAAGACGCGAAGAACGTGTTGGTTTGTGAGGCAGCGCGCGCGGACGGCGGTCTAGTGAAAGCACGCAAAGGCATGGCGTGTTACAAAATCACTTTTAATGGTGTTGCTGCACACGCAGGTAACGAACCAGAGAATGGCCGCAGTGCAATCACAGAGATGGCGAACTGGATTTTGGCAATCAATGCGATGACCAATTTTGAATCTGGTACAACACTCAATGTTGGTGTCGTTTCTGGCGGCAATGGCGCAAATATTGTTCCTGAACAGGCGGAAGCGATTGTTGATGTGCGTTTTTGGAGCAATGAAGAGTACGATGATGTCGACAGTAAGCTAAATGGTTTGGTTACTACGCCGTTTGTTGATGGTGTCAGTATCAGTTTGACTCGCGAAGCGTATAAGCCATCTATGATCCCTAGCTCAAAAACAGACAGTTTGATGGCTTTGGTAGAAGAAACCGCTCAAGAGCTTGCGATTGACATCAAATGGCATGAAGTAGGTGGTGGTTCAGATGCAAACAACACGGCGATTCTAGGCGTACCAACGTTAGATGGTTTAGGTCCAATTGGCGCAGGTTTCCACAGTGACCAAGAGTACTTGTTGCTTGAATCCATTGAACCGCGCATCAAAATGCTGATGCGTGTACTAGAGAAGATGGCTCAATAAGCTTATTAGTTAAAACTAGATAAGCGGTTTAGCTCAAAGCTTGGCTCTCTAAAGGTAATCCCCAAACTTCGGTTTGGGATTTTTCTTTTAGCCTATTAAATTTCTTTTCCGTTATCAGCGTTCATTATTAATTTTACGTTCAGATTTACTTATATAATATGTTTGCTACAGTCATAAATTTCGGAGACAACAATGACAACCAATGTGTCTTTACCGTCGACGCCTAATGACGCCATTGACCAAACAATGAAAGCGCCAGATGAGAAGACGTTCTGGCGTAAAATGAAAAATTCCGTTAAGAAAGCCGGTGAAGAAATTGCCGTGATGGGTATTAAGTCTTGGCTTGCAATGACGGATTCTAAAACGGCGACACGACACAAAGCTGTTCTCGGTGGGGCTTTGGCTTACTTTGTGTTACCGACCGATATGGTGCCAGATATGCTAGCCGGCGTTGGCTTTACCGATGACATGGCCGCCCTGACTTTAGCGGCAAACTCGGTTGGAAATGCGATTACTGAAGAGCATGAAGAACAAGCGAGAGAAAAGCTGACTTCGATGACGGAGTAAGGTTGCTATCTATTTAAACCTCTCCAAACCTCCAATGGGTCAAAAAACGATTGGTTCAAAAAAACAGTACATCAGAAAGCTAATGCGTCAGAAAACGAATGCATCACAAAACAAAGTGTACCGAGACTCAAAACAACAAAAGCCCCGATGGTTCCATCGGGGCTTTCATTTAGACAGGATATTGAATTCGCTTAACTTTGAGTTTGAGCTTGTTTCCAGTGCACTTCTTCTTCAGCGACACCTGCAGCAGGGTCGTTAAAGCGCGCTTCATCTAATGCGCCTTCCGATTTAGCAACAATGATAGTCACTGCGCTGTCACCGGTGATGTTAACTGCGGTACGAATCATATCAAGCAGACGGTCAACACCCATGATAAGTGCGATGCCCTCTAGAGGCAGACCTACTTGGTTCAATACCATCGCCAACATGACGAGACCAACACCAGGAACACCTGCGGTACCGATAGACGCCAATGTTGCCGTCATGATAACCATTAGGTAGTCACCCATAGTTAGGTCGATGTTGAATGCCTGTGCGATGAACGCTGTCGCCACACCTTGCATGATCGCCGTGCCGTCCATGTTCACGGTTGCACCTAGCGGTACGGTGAACGATGATACGCGGTTCTCAACACCCATGCGGTGCTTAGCCGTTTCCATTGTCACTGGAATGGTCGCGTTCGATGATGCCGTAGAGAAAGCAAACATGATTGCGTCTTCCATCTTACGTAGGAACGTAATTGGGTTTAGACCAGTGAAGCCTTTTAGCATCAAGCTGTAAGTCACAAGACCGTGCAGCAAGAGCGTACCTGCTAGTACAACGAAGTATTCAGCAAGGTTGAAGATTGCGCTTAGACCAAGACTTGTAAACAGCTTCGCCATTAGGAAGAACACACCGTAAGGTGCTAGGTTCATCAGAATCGCAACCAATTTCATGATCACTTCATTCAGATCAGAGAAGAAAGCGGCAATACGTTCACCTGGCTTACCCGCAGCACTAATCGCGATACCGAATAGTACGGCAAACACGATAACTTGCAGGGTTTTACCTTCTGCCATTGCGCTTATTGGGTTAGTTGGGAACATATCAATGATCACCTGACCCAACGATGGCGCTTCTGCTGATTTGAATGAACTTGCTGCGGTTAGGTCTGCACCAGCACCCGGCTGGAATAACGTACCCATGGTTAGAGCAAGAGTGATTGCGATAGCCGTTGTCGCTACGTAGAAAGCAAGGGTTTTACCACCCATGCGACCCAATGTAGATAGGTCTTTTAGAGAGCTGGTACCACAAACTAGCGAAACAAATACGAGCGGTACAACAAGCATTTTTAAGCTGGCAACGAAGATCTGTCCACCAACTTCGAATAATCCATTAACAATGTATGCGTCGACAAATCCGTTGTCGGCAAAAAGTGTGCGAATTGCAAATCCTGTCAAGATACCCGCTACCATACCTAAAATTACGCGGCTGGTGAGCGACATCGGTTTCTTGGTATTCATGAGAACACTCCTTATAGTTATGCACCTTAAGTTCACTTCAAGGCGGCGAGCAGGTTAGCAGCGGAGTGAAAAAATGCGAAAGAATAATCCTCTGAATGATCTTTAGATGTGATTATGGTCACTTTTTAATTGGTTATTTTAACCATCATTTAACTTATTTGGTGGTGTGAATACCTAAATTGCAACAAATTAATGGAATATACAACCAGTAGAAATGTTTTCTTACATTTGTGGTGAGTAACCAACGTATTGCATACCAAAATAAATGACGATGCCTAGTGCATAAATAGGCATCGTTTATTCAATATTGACGCTGATTATTTTAGTGTTGGGCGTGCTTTATCATCAATTGAACGGGCGAAATCAGCCAATGTTTGAAAATCATCTGAGGTCCAAATGGCCTGAGATGTCATTGATTTAGGTAATGAAGAGAACGCTTTTTCTTGTCGATTGGCAATAAACTCCACGCTCATCCATTGTTCAATGGGTTGCTTATCATCAAAGTATTCTGATAATGACAATGAATGATTGGCTCCTGGGTAATTCGGAGTTAAGTCGAGTGCTAAATGATAATCGCGGAATCGTACCACCCATTTATCCGGCAAGCGCCTAGAGCTGTCCCACCATGTCCCATCCAGCTGCTGAATTTTTTCCTTAGTAATGCTTCTCGGCTGTGCTTTTAGATCGTTAAGCGCGCGCTGAAATGCCGTATCCATCGCTTTAGAAAATGCTTTTTGATTAAGGTCTGGATTTCTCATTAAAACTTGCTTTGCGAGTGTCGCACCTAGCATGTTGGAATAGAGATCTTCCGAAGAGAATGCCGATGCCAATTCTTTAAAGCCGCTAACGGAAACCATACCAAACCATTGGGCAATCTCATGCCATTGTGCAAAACGAAACGCAGTGAGCGCCGCAGCTTTAGCGCTGCGCTTAATTTGTTCTTGCTCTGACAACTTGACGTTTTGGTGATACCAATGAATTCTACGCACACGCAATTCTGCGGGTAAATCTAAGTGCGCAGCGCGACCTAGATAATGTCGATTCAATTGAAATAGGTAGTAGGTGTAATCGGCTGTATCACGCACATGTGCGGTATCAATAAAACCACCGAGTTCGGTAAAGATAATGCCATTGGCCTCTTCGTTGAAGCCAAGAAAGCTACCAGATACGGATGCACTACCATCGTTGTAGTGGTGAGTACCTACTTCGTTGCTTGATACTACATTCTCAAGTGAAAAAAATGGGACAGGCACGCTTCCTAGTTGGGCTTTGAGATCAACCCCGAAAGCACAGCATGGTCTAACACCGATAGGCGCTTTCAATTCTTGTGCTTGGGCGAATCCACTACAAAGGCTCAGTAGTAATAGTGCTGTTTTTTTCAAACCCTACTCCTAGAATGCTTCATTAATTTGAAAATAAAAACCAGTGCTGTCTTTACCGACACCTAAATCGACACGAACGTTAATGCGTGCTTTAAAGGCAAAGCGATAACCCACACCTACGGTCGGTAGCCAGTTACTTTCAAATAAGTCGTGATAAGTTGGTGCGATATTGCCGGCGCCTAGCCAACCAACCACACCATGGCGGCCTGCAATGGTATGGCGAATCTCGACTTGCGTTGAAAGCTGATGTTTATCGCGATATTGACCTTGGTAGTAACCACGCATGCGCTGGTCATCGCCCAACTGGGCATAATCAAACCAAGGCGCCTCACCAAAAATAGATTGCGAATATACCTCCATCGCTATGATGGTCGTGTCAGACCATTGTTGGTATAAACGGTAGTTGGCGACGAGGTTGTCGTAGTTTTCATCACTGCCAAGGGAATCGCGGTTTGCAATCCATTCAATATCGAGAAACTGCCCTTGCATTGGGTTTGGCTCAAAATCGCGCGTGTCGTATTCCATTCCAAGTAACACACCGCTGCTGGTGGCATCGGTCACCTCGGATGGAAGAATATCGCCATCAACCCCGTCTACTTTGCTAAAAGATTGCCATTGCCAGCCCAGTTTTGCATAGGTATCGGGGGCGATTTCTACCGCAACTTTTGGGCTCAGCTGTAAACGTTGGCCCTCATACTGTACTTTGTTTTGCTCGTTTTCTGCTGCTTGTGCCCCGATGCCCCAGTAATAACCCGGCGTGTGACTGATCCAAGCCTCACCGAGAAGACGAACCTTGTCACTTTTTAAGTAAGTACGATTGTTCAGCCCCAAGCCATAAGAACCCGAGGTTGAACCGTAAGACGTTACGGTGACAGTGGAGTAGGGATCGCCTTTTTGCCAATCATAAGGGGTGTATAAACCAACGGCTGCCACGCCGATGCCAAAGCCTTGCTCTGGGTTCACGAATGGTCCTGGTAATACGCCCCAATCGATCAATTTAGATTCGTCTACGCTTTCGCTAGAGCCTAGCTTAGTCAAGATATCGTCCATTAAGCTTGGCTCAGCTTGCTCTGCAAGTGCATACGGAGCACAGAGTAGCGCTGTAATCGCGATGTGGTGCGATGCTTTCATCTTGTCTTTGCCTTAGAATCGACGATCGATAGAGAAGAAAATGCTTTTTCGATCGCCAAAGCCCGCTTCACCAAGAAGATACCAATCTTCGTTAAATTGATATTGCATACCCGCGATGGTATTCCATTCAGAAGTTAATTGTTGTTTAACTTCAAAACGACCGGATAGGTTAATACCCGCTTGCTTGAGCGTTCCAGATAGTTCTTGTTCCACATTTTGGTACATCGTACCGACCCAAAAACGCACCGGTACACCATGGTTATTGAAGTCATAACCAATTCGAGGAGATACCACAATAGCGTCAATTGCGCCATCGATGACATTCAGGTTGGTTTGGGTATAACTTGCATCGACAAGTGCAAATAGCTGTTTGTAACCGCCAGCAAGAACAAAGCCGCCGCCATAGGTATAGCCATCCAGGTCTAGGCGGAAAGGCGTTTCAAGTAACGTATGACTAAAAGCTTTTAGTTTAACGGTGGTTTCAGAGTAGCCGTCTAACGTTCCAACTAATCCATAAAGGTTTAAAAAAGGAAATAGCCAAACATCGGCACGTAGGGTCATAACATCTGTTGCTTGTTTACCTGCCCCCGCTTCTAATGGAAGTCCGTCTAAGTTTAAAGGCCCCAGCTTGACGTTTTTCAACGCGATGGAATTGACATTAATACCTTGCTCCATACTCATGTAGCTAAGGTTTAGACCAAAGGGTTTTGGCAGGTTGTAGCCGAGTGCTTCTGCTTCTTCTTTCCAGATAGGTAGAGAGATGGAGTCGGCATTGGCTACTCCGGTGAATAGACAAGAGCAAGCTAAGAACAAGGAGCGTAATTTCATAATGAACTTCATTGAGTGTGACAAACAAAAAAACGCCGTAGGTAAAAAGTTACCTGCGGTATTGGTATCACAGAAAAATATTACTTCGTCAGGAAGACAAAGCGCCAAAGCTTGAGTTAAGCGTTATTGTATTTTGTAAGGAGCTTTAACATCGGCGACCGCATCTTACTTGAAAAACACAAAAGTAAACTTTAAAGTATACATTTAAGGCGTATGCGTTATACTCCTGCTGCAGTTTTAGCGGGTAATAAATCAGAGAAAATGAAACTTTCAGAAAAGAAACGCCTAGCGCTTATAGAAGCGGCTCAACAAGAGTTTATTGAGCATGGTTTTACTTGCGCTAACATGGACAGAGTATGCGAGCGTGCAGCTACATCAAAACGGACTTTATATCGCCACTTTGAGAGTAAAGATCTGTTGTTTATTGAATCGATACAAGCTGCCCTAGAGAAACAGACAGCGAAGTTACAATTTCAGTATTGTCCAATGGCAGATCTGGACACTCAGCTTAGGGGGTATTTACACGCTAAGCTCGACTCGATGTATGAAGATTTTGGGCTGCCATTAGCAAGAATGGTCATCAGCGAGTTTATTCGCACCCCTGAGTTTGCTAGCAGCTATTTACATCAACTCCAACGTCAAGATCAGCAGCTAGATTTATGGTTTGCCCAAGCGATTGATGATAAGAGGATAAAGCCCCACGATCCGGTCATGATGAGTAACATGCTGATGTGTCTGTTGAAAGGAAATTTCTTATGGCCACAGTTGGTTGCCAATCTAGATGAACCGACGTTAGAACAACGCAAGAAAACGGTTGATGATATTCTGATGCTATTTTTGGATGGCTATCGTAACTCCTGACGTTGGGATTGAGTTTGATTCGATTCGCCATCTACTTATTGATTGATGTAGCAGCAAGACTAACAGTACGCGGTTAACGTGCCATGCGATTCGAAGCACTCTTTAATAGGATTCGATATAAGTCCAGTGTTGCCGCTCCACTCTTTGCGCCTTTCGGTAAGGTGAGGTGCAATGCAACTTGATACTGATTTGAGTGTTCCAATTCCAGAACTTTGATTTTGTCACTTTGGCGATATTCGACAAGATGCTCAGGAACACGACAAAATCCAACTCCTTGCTCTACCGCACGAAATGCATGATCAAAGCTGTCGACGGTGATTCTTTGTCGAGCGCGTAACCAGCCTACATCTCGTTTTTCTTTTTTTGATTCTCCCAGATCACGAACAACAATCTGGCTAGTAGTAGAAAAATCGGCCAGTGAAACTAAACTCTGTGAAGCTAGGGGGTGATGAGTTGCAATGACGGGTACCATTGAGGTCACACCAAAGGCTTCGGCTGGGTAATTAGTGATCGGTAAGTTGATGATGGCAATGTCAGCCAGTTCATTAGTCACCATCTCAGTTGTTTTACTCAATGATGTTTCTACTACTTGAACTGACGTTGTATTGTTGTGTAGAAAAAACTGACTTAACGGTTCATACAACCAACGCTGATCGCATAAATGGTCGATGGCAACAGTTATTTCGGATTCGACACCGCTATCTAATTGCTTACTAATCACCTCCAACTCTCTTGCTTGGTCCAGCATCGATTGTGCACGGCGCAGCATGGTCTTGCCATGTTCCGTTAATCCTGCCTTACGTCCTTTCACTTCAATGAGCTTAAGGCCGAGCTGTGATTCCAGTTTTTTTATTGAATAGATTAATGTCGTATGACTTTTATTCAGTCGTATTGCGGCAGATTGGATGCTGCCTGCTTGCTCAATCGCTTGCAATGTTTGCCATTGCTCTAAGGTTGTTTTGAGTTTCATTGGTCAGTTTTTCGACAGTTATTGGCAGTATTATGAACTTTTTTGTCAAATTTATACAGGTGATAATTCTCACATCGAAACTGAGTCAATAAATTTAAGAGGCGCTCATGGTTAAATTACTTCAAGTTGATTTTGAATATCACGGTCCTTTTGGGGAAGAAATGTCTAATGCTATGGTTGAGTTGGCGCAGTCCATCAATCAAGAGCCAGGTTTCCTTTGGAAGATTTGGACCGAGAGTCAGAAAGATAACTTAGGGGGCGGTATCTACTTATTTGAAGATGAAGCTTCTGCTATGGCGTATTTGGACATGCATACTGCACGATTAAAAAGTATGGGCATAACGGAAGTGCGAGGCCAAGTATTTGATATTAATGGCCCATTGAGTCACATTAATTGTGCGCCAATTGCAGAGTGACATCATGACTAATCGTACTTTTCTTACTGTACATGGCGCGATCTATGCATTGTTCGCTTTTGCTTTGTTTTTCATACCAACTACGATGTGGCCGATGTATGGAGTACAGATCAACGATCAATATGCTTTGTTTTTGTCTCAGCATACTTCAATCTTTTTAGGTGGTATTGCGGCTATCAGCTACATGTTAAAAGATGTTGAGCCGGGGCGAATGGCAAAGCAATTATTTAAGGCATTACTTATTACCAATCTATTAGGTGCTGTGATTACCGTGTATGCGGGTGTGATAGGTGTTTTTATTGGTTTTGGTTGGAGTGATCCTGCTTTTTTCATTCTATTGAGCTATATGACTTATAAGCAGTTTAGGTTGAATTAGTTAAACGCCCTGTGATTTAACCACAGGGCAATTTTCTTTAACGCTTAGTTAAGCCTTTGCTGTTTAAGTAGGGTAAAATATGAGGGCGTGACTCACCAGATAGTTTGCTACACACATCTTGAGACCAAGTGCTCTGTTTTTGGTTACTAGAACGATTGGCGTAATAACTCTGCATCGTTTGGTCGTAGTGCTGAATATCATCTAAGTTAAGCGGCTCATATTGATTTTCATGTACGATGACATGAGCTGGTAAACGGGGTTTGATTTCAGGGCTTTGATCAGGATGGCCTAAACACATGCCAAATAGCACGGCAGAGCCTTGAGGCAATTCGAGCAGCGCATCCACTTGTTCTGCGTTATTTCTTAAACCGCCGATGTAGACGCCCCCCAATCCCATAGACTCCGCGGCAAGCAAACAGTTTTGCGCCATAATGCCTGAATCAACCGCACCAATGAGCGTCAATTCAGTAAAATCTGCTTGGACATTTGGGTTGATGCTGATATGGCGTTGGTAGTCGATACAAAACACCAAAAACTCCGCGGCACTTTCTACATAAGCTTGATTGCCCGCGTATTGTGCGAGCCGTTTACGCTTTTCAAGATTGGTGACTCGAACAATAGACACGACTTGCAACATACTTGATGACGACGCGGCTAATCCCGCTTGGATAATGGTTTGTAGTTGTTCACTCGAAATTGCCTCAGAGCGAAACTTTCGAATTGAACGGTGGTTTAAGATGGTTTGTATGGTACTGTTCACGGGATTACGTCCTTGCTCTTCTAATGCGTTTTTTTACGTTTGTTTGTACAACATAAACATTTTTATCGTCATGGTAAATAATCAGAATAGTAAAGCGAGAGTAGAGAGCTAGACTTGCGCTTTTTCTTTGAAACGGCGATTCATCATGCGATGTGAATTCTTTGCTCAGCAGCGTTGTGCTTCTTGTAAAAACAGCGACATCCCATACTCACTTCAAGTAGAGCAGAAAGACGCTCGACTGAGGGCGATGTTTGCCCCATTTTCTCCACAAGAGTGGTTACCGCCAGTGCTGAGTGAGAAAACACAGTTTCGCAATAAGGCAAAGATGGTTGCACTTGGGGCGGCGCATCAACCCACGCTAGGCATTGAAAACGTGCAAGATGGTTCACCATTATCGTTAGTTAATTGTCCTCTTTATCCTGATGAGACGCAGCAGTTCTTAAGCTATTTGCAAGACTGGATTCGCGTAGCTGGTATACCTCCTTACAACAAAGTTAAAAAGAAAGGTGAATTGAAATTCGTGTTGCTGACGCGAGCGCAAAATAGTGGTGAATTCATGCTGCGATTTGTGATGCGCAGTGACTCGGCTTTGGAGCGGGTACGAGCGAATTTACCTCGCTTGCAGCAAGCCTTTCCTAATGCAACGGTGGTGACGGTGAATATTCAGCCTGTCCATATGGCGCGTCTTGAAGGGGAAGAAGAAATCTTTCTCACTCAGCAGCAGAGTTTACTTGAGCGCTTTAATCATGTTCCTTTGGTAATAAGACCTAAGAGCTTTTTTCAAACCAATCCACAGGTGGCCGAAAAACTCTATGCCACCGCACAACAATGGGTGGCAGAGATTAAACCTAAGACCATGTGGGATCTTTTTTGTGGTGTTGGTGGCTTTGGTTTGCATTGTGCGTCAGAGCATACTTCAGTCACGGGGATTGAAATTGAAGCCGAGGCGATCGCAAGTGCAAAGCGTTCAGCCGCAATGATGGGTATTGATAATTTAGATTTTGCCGCATTGGATTCGGGAAATTTCTCTCAGTCACAAGAGAAAATGCCAGAGTTGATATTGGTGAATCCTCCTCGAAGAGGATTGGGGGCATCATTGGCTGAGCAACTAGAATTGTCTGGGCCAAAATACGTGATTTATTCGAGCTGCAATCCGGATACTATGGCCAAAGATTTGTTGGTGATGTCGAGCTATAAGGTATTACGCAGTCAGTGGTTTGACATGTTTCCCCATACGGATCACACAGAAGCTATGATGTTGCTAGAAAGACGCTAGTCGATAGCATTTTTGCTTGTGACGTATGCGATTAGATTGAAATTTAGTCCGTGAGTTAGTAGGGGATTTGGTTATACTGAGTATCAGAATCAATAGTTTATAGAAGTGAGTTGCATGAAAGAACTGATCCTGCATACCGTTACGGTGTTTATGGGCTTTTTTGCCATTATGAATCCGATAGCCAATATTCCCATTTTTTTGAGTTTGACGGCGGATGAAGAGAAAGAGACGGTCCGTTCGATCGCGCTTCGCTCGGTGTTTTTTGCCTTTTTGATTGTGGCGGTATTTGCGGTCGCCGGAAAACTCATTTTTGATCTGTTTGGTATCACCTTATATGCCTTACGTATTACCGGAGGCATCTTAGTCTTTATGATTGGTTTCCGCATGCTACAAGGTGAATCGACACATCAAAAAACCAAAGAAAAGGCTTATTCTCCTGCTCAACAACAAGCCGCCCTTAGTATTGCGGTTTCGCCTCTAGCAATGCCTATTTTGGCTGGGCCAGGAACGATAGCGACCGCCATGAACTTTGCCACTGCGGGCGGGTTTGATCAGACGATCATTACCATTGTGTCGTTTGCGGTCTTATGTTTGATCACCTATGTATTGTTTTTATTTGGTGACCGTTTGGTCAAAGCGGTCGGCCCAAGCGCTCTAAACGTGATTACTAAGATGATGGGCTTGATCCTTGCGGTGATTGGCACTCAGATGTTTATTGACGGAGCGGCGGAAGCGTACAAGACCGTATTTTCATAATTGACTGTGTTTTTAATGTTTACAAAGCCTCGTTCAATCTTTGCTCGAGGCTTTTGCACATTTAGTTTTCATTTTAAACGTCAGATATAAATAGACTTCATCTATCTCAATAATAAGAATAACCGATTGTTGCTGTAGCACGAATTTCAGTAATCTTTGAAGCGTATTTATTGGGGGGAAACATGGCAACAAAAGCAATCGTCGTCGAGGGTGGCGCAATGCGTGGCGTTTTTGCTAGCGGCGTTTTAGATGCCTTTTTAGAGCAAGACTACAAACCATTTGATTTTGCGATTGGTGTATCCGCAGGCGCATCAAATCTCATTGGATATTTGACCGATTATCCGCACCGCAGCATCAATGTGATCACAAAATTAGCGACCAGTAAGCGTTTTTTCGATCCTCGTCGATTTTTAAAAGGCGGCGACTTAATTGATGTTAAATGGTTATTTGAAGAATCCAATCGTTTGTATCCGGTCGATGAAGCGAAGCTTTTTGATGGCATTCCTTTTTTAGCAGCAACGACGAATGTAGATACGGGCAAAGCGGATTACTATCGCGTAAATAGAGCGAATTTTGGTAACGCGATTGAGGCGACAACGGCATTGCCGATTGCATACAAACGAACTCCTTGTTTTTCTGGGGGCTGTTATACCGATGGTGGTGTGGCTGACTCGATTCCGGTTCGTGAAGCCTACCGCAGAGGTGCAAGAGACATCACCGTTTTGTTGTCACATCCACTTAATTACGAAAAAAAACCAGTAAAAACGCCGTGGTTGATGAAAAAACTCTTTGCGGAGCATCCACAAATGGCAGATGCTATGTTGCACCGTTCTGAAAATTATAATGAGTCATTGGCATTTATTCGAAACCCACCAGAGGGTACTCGAGTTCGAGTTATTGCGCCACCAGATGAGTTTCATGTCCAGCGTCTTTCTATGCGTCAATCCGTTTTATTAGAGGGGTATGAAATGGGACTGGCAGCGGGCCGTGATCACCTAATCAATTTGTCTGGTGTTCATGGTTTAGATCGAGAAAACTGCCACTTTTGCGTGTAATGAAATTGGCTGTATCGGTCTGATACAGCCATGTAGTATCGCGGGTTTAAGATAACTGAAACTTTGTCATGTGCGTATTGATGTCATCTCTACACTGGGAAAGCTGACGTGCTGTTTTTTCAAGTACGCTTGCGGTGGATGAGGACGTACGAGTAATTTCTACAATGACGTGCATGCTATCGTTAAATGATTCTGCGGTGACATTCTGCTCAATGGATGCTGAGGATAAGTTTATCGCTTGATCTGCAACGTTTTGAACGAGATGTTGGACATCGTTTAGATTGATGCCAATGTCATTAACTTGTTGCTGAGAAACTAACATCGCTTTTCTGCTTTGCCCCATGACACTGACGGCTTGTGACGCATCATGACGCAGAGAATCGATAATTGTATTGATTTCTTTTGTCGAGTCTTGCGTTCTGTGCGCTAACATACGAACCTCATCTGCTACCACTGCGAATCCTCTGCCTTGTTCTCCGGCACGTGCCGCTTCAATCGCAGCATTAAGCGCAAGAAGGTTGGTCTGATCTGAAATGCTGTTGATCACTTCGAGCATTGAACTGATGTTCTCTGTCCCTTGTGCCAGCTTTTCAACGACAGTTGATGCGCCCATGATCTCCGAATCAAGCTTGGAAAAATCGTCAATCGCTTTATCCGTAATTTCGTTACAATGCGCGATCAGTTGTTGGCTTTGCTTGGCACTGTCAGCAACATCAGAGACACTATTCGTGATTTCTCCCATGGTTGTCGTCAATTGAGTCATTGCTGTTGCGACCGACTCGGACTCCATGAGTTGTTTTTTCGAACCTTCATTGTTGTCTTTAGCCATAGATGCGACTTCGGTCGTCATATTGTTAAGAAGCGCAAGATTGTGGCTGATATCGCTAACCATGTGATGAAGTGAATTTGTCATGTGATTGATAGCAATCGCTAGGCTTGCCATTTCGTCTTTGCCTTGTTCTGGTAGACGATGATGCAGCTCACCATCTGCGAGTCGCTTGACGATTTCGATCGTGGCTTTAATTGGGTTTACAACCGAACGTGTAAGCACTAATCCGATAAAGAAACTGATCACAAGAGCCAATAAACATACGACGATGCTTACAATCGCACTAAAGCGCTTTTCTTTGAGCATTGCCGCTTCAATATTTGCAGCTAGAGCTTTTGCACTGTCTCGAACTTCTGTAGCGTCTTTTATCATAGCTTCACGTGTCGCTATGGACTTTTCTACCAATCCCGTTAGCTCATTTAACCCACGTTGGTAATTCGTTACATCACTTTTCTCGATGCTAGGTTGGACAGCCAGTTGTTCAAGTTGGTGTTGCCATTGTTTTGTCAGCGTTGGATCTAGTGTGAGCTCGATTTCAGTGCGAGCTTGACGGAGTTTCACCAGCATGAGTTGAGCAGCATCGGAAGAAAACTGAGTGCTCCATTTTTGTTCAAGGCTTTCTAATGACGAGGCCAATGTTTGAATAGAGAGCATTTGTTGATGAAAGCGTTCGAACTCTTTTCCATATAAGGTTCCCGCGTTTGCAAAGGTATCAACAAGGAGGCGATCGGATTGGTTGGTAAATAACTCACGGTTGGCAATAAAGTTGTTTAGGTTAATACCGTGCCATTTTTTGAATCGCTCAGCATAAATAGGATCACGAGTATTTAGGTAACTGTTCTCAAGAACTTGTAGGCCAAATACTTCACGTACACCAACGTTGGCAGCGTTGAGCTGGTCTATTTGATTTTCTGTTACCCAACGGGCACGAAGCCCCTCGCCGAAAACAATGAGTAACATTAAAATAATAAACGCAAACCCAGCCCCGAGCCGTTTACCAAAACTAAACTGGTCCAAGTGAAACATCTTGTCTCCTAATCAATCACAAAAGTCCATGGAGAAAGTAGCCAACCTAGAAAATGAATTTATAAAATATGGATGACTTTCTTTCGTTTTGTTTTATTTTAGTGTTGATTGATAAAATTGCTGTGAGTAAATACACGGTTTGA
The DNA here is from genome assembly GCF_003544875.1 of Vibrio alfacsensis. Taxonomy (NCBI): domain Bacteria; kingdom Pseudomonadati; phylum Pseudomonadota; class Gammaproteobacteria; order Vibrionales; family Vibrionaceae; genus Vibrio; species Vibrio alfacsensis. The sequence continues at coordinate 1,436,182 of NZ_CP032094.1, read as the reverse complement.
AAGTTATCGAAAGTGTATATTGGAATTTATGTCGCTTTACTGAAATGCGATGCTGCTCAAATGTTACTTGGAATAGTTAATGCTGAAACAAGTATTGGTGCGGTAAATGTAATCCATTTCATTGATATGGAAAGCAACGCTAGCCACTAGAATTGGTCAAGACACTTCTAGAGGTTAACCATGAAAATCAATTAACCCGAATTGAACGCATTACATGGAAATGGTTATGCAGTATTACCCAAATCAAAACATTATATCTGAACAGCGGTTTGGTTTTGGGCCGATTTATGGCCAACAGACGTTGCCGTTAGAGAAGCAACTTAGCAGTGAAACATATTGGCATGAATCCGTGACTAAGTTGTTAAGTTCTCATGATGTACTATTGGAACTCAGCGCGTTTAATGAAACTAAGCGAAAGCTTAAGCAGTCTCCTAAGAAGAAACGGGAAGTACAGCAACGACTTGGTTCGTTTTTTAAACAACAGTATTTGCGGCAGGTAGAGGCACGAAATTTACAAACGCTGAATACACCACATGGCTTTCAAGAGCGACTGATTCAGTTTTGGAGTAATCACTTCGCCATCTCCGCTGATACGAGAAAAGTTCAGCCAATAGTGGCAAGTGTAGAGAATGAAGTTGTTCGTAAGCATTGGAATGGCAATTTCGTTGATATGCTTTTAGCCGTCAATCAGCATCCAGCAATGTTGATGTTCCTTGATAATAATTTGTCGGTAGGACCTAACTCAAAGCAAGGTACTTTGCGGGGTAAAGGCTTAAACGAGAACCTTGCCCGAGAGATCATGGAGTTGCACACGCTTGGTGTTGATAGCCAATATACACAACAAGATGTGATTGAACTTTCTAAAGCGATCACAGGGTGGAGTGTCGGGTTTAGAGTGCCAAGAACTGGGTTTCAGTTTAACGCCGCAGCTCATGAACCGGGTACGATTACTTTGCTTGGTAAGCGTTATCCACAAAAGGGGATCGATCAGGGTAGGGCGTGTCTACACGATTTAGCGCTGCACCCAGATACCGCAAACCATTTGGCTAGAAAATTAGCTCGACATTTCTGTGGTCCGTCTGGTGAATCACTTATTGAGCCTTTGAGCCAGACTTACTTAAAGTCGAAAGGCGATTTACTTCCGGTTTATCGTCAACTGATTAAAAGTGCGCAAAGTCACTCGGCACAACCGCTTCGTTTTCGTACTTCTCAAGAGTGGTTATTTGCGGTTTTACGCAGTATAGATATGGCGTATTTAGGATCAAACGAAAAGCGTGCTGATAACGTTGAAAATTGGATATTAGGCGCTTTAAGAAACTTAGGACAACCCCCTTTTTTATCAGGATCTCCTGCTGGGTGGCCTGATAACGATGCGGATTACAACAGTCCATCTGCTCTTACGCAGCGGTGGCAACTATCGAATCAAATAGCTCAACGAGTAATGAAAAATGTGAAAGCTCTAGGTGTTAGCGCCGATGAGCTAGTAGAAAAAATCGGTGAACATTTGTATGGCGATGCGCTAAATGAACATACAAATTTAGTCATGCAAAAAGCACCGAGTGCAGAGATGAAACTATCACTGCTTTGGCTTAGCCCCCAGTTTCAATATCGTTGAGGTCAGTGATGAAGTCTACGCAAGAAAACCGCATGAACTGTAATCGTCGTCAGTTTTTAAAATCCGCTGTGGCGGTTGGGGCAAGTAGCTTATTTCCTAGCGTCACTTTTGCACAAACATCGTCGCCGAATATCTTGGTGTGGGTAACACTACGAGGAGCAATGGATGGGCTAAACGCCGTTGTTCCGTATGGTGACCCACAGTATTTGAGTTTACGTCCTAATATTGGACTTAAAGCAGAAAAACTGAATAAGCTTGATCAGTTTTACGGTTTGCACCCAGCGATGAAGACGTGTTTTGAGTGGTATAAGCACAAAGAGTTCGCCATGGTACATGCTTGTGCGACGTCATATCGTGATAGATCGCATTTTGATGGCCAAAAAATATTGGAAAATGGCACAAATAACCCGCATCACCGTGATGGTTGGCTAAATCGACTACTCCAATTGGATACGAAGTCAAAAGGGTTAGCGATTGATTTTGGATTACCTCTGATTGTTCAAGGTGATAAGGCAGTAAGTAGTTGGTATCCAAACAAATTGAATACTCGAGATCGTCAGATTGAGCTACTAGAAGAGTTGTTTCAATGTGATGATAGGCTTGCGAGTAATTTTGAAGAGGCACTCAATATTGAAATGATGTCTGATCAAAATCAATCAGGTAAACAATTTTCAGTTCTTGCTTCTCAAGCGGGGATGTTTCTTTCTTCAAGAGGTGGCCCTAATATCGCGGCATTGGAGTTGGGAGGATGGGATACCCATGCAGGACAAGGGGCAGAAACGGGGAGACTTGCCACACAGTTGCGTAAACTTGATTTAGGATTAGCCAGCCTGAAACAATCACTGCGCAATGAATGGTCAAGAACGGTCGTTATTGCAGCCAGTGAGTTTGGTCGGACAGCGGCGGAGAATGGCACGAAAGGTACGGACCATGGAACGGCGAACGTCATGTTTATCGCTGGAGGTGCGGTCAATGGTGGCAAAGTGCTTGGGGAGTTCCCTGGCTTGTCAAAAGCGCAGTTATACCAAGGGCGAGACTTGGCGCCAGTTAATGATATGCGCGCAGTTATTAAATCGGTTTTGACACAACATATGGGAATGCAAACAAGCGCTCTTGAAACGATTTTTCCTAGCAGTGGAATGGAACAAGATTTTACGGACTTGATAAAACGAGTGTAACTGTTCTCCTACCCGGTTTGAGAAAGCATTATCGGCATGACTGATATAGAAAACCCGCATCATGCGGGTTTTGTTTATTAACTAGATGATTAGTTAAGCTTATCCCAAGCCATTTCCCAGTGAGACCCCGTCGCAGGCTGGTACTGTGTTGCAGTTTCTTTCCATTGCGCACAGTAGCCTGAGTATGGGAAAGGTTTACATTGGTAAACTTGACCATCGCTTGCGAGTACTTTGGTACCAGCAGTGTAGGTGGATAGACCCTCAGGGAATACGAAATCGTAATCACCTGCTGGTGGTGTTACGGTTTCTTCAGCCAGGTGGAAATCGAGCGTTTGCTGATCAACTAGGTTGCCGTCTTTGTCTTTAATGCGAGTCACTAACATGTGGTGACCAGCTTCTGCTTTATTTAATGTGAGTGAAACAGCTTCATTTTCACCATCTACCATGTTACCAGTCCAGCTTGCTAGAGGTTCACGGTGGTGGTTGTAAACCGTCAGCTCAGCGGATACATCACCTTGTGCAGTAAGAGTAAGATCTAACGTCGTAGGCTCGTTGGTAATGGTATATTCTGTTTCTAAACCATCAACGGTTAGTGAGTACTCAGGCTCAGTCGTTTCGATATTGTAACCAACCTCCACACGCTCTAGACCGCTACCGGCCTTTAGGTACACTGGGTTTGTGCCATATACTGGTGTGAACTTATCCTGAGCAAACTGGCCAGCTTTTAGCTTGCTTTGTTCTTGGTTGATTTTATTTGCTAACGCGTAAGACCAGTTTTTTGCCTGGCCCATTGTCGCATCAGTGATCACAAGTTCAGTTTGGTATGATTCGTTTTCACCTGATTTGTCAAACACGCGAGTGTAAACCGAATCACCAACATTCAAATCCATTGTTGGAATGATTTGGCCACCTTGAGCCCAGTCAGGAACAACAGGACCTTCACCGTTAAATTTTACGTCGATAACGTTGTAGAATGACGCTGCAGTATCACCCACATCCCAAACGGCAAGGATAACGTGGTAACCCTCACGTGCAGGGACGTTACACTCATGGCTGACTTGTTTAGGTGGTTGAAGCATATTGCCCTCAACCACACAGAAAGGCGTTAGATCGAATGAATCACGAGACAGTGATGCATTTGCGTTCCAATTTGGCTTAGTGATGTAGTATTTCCAATCGTGCGTGACGTGGTTTGCCGTGAATGTCCACTCAAACGTTTGAGCGCCAGCTTGGATTGGGCGTTTTACCCAACGATCCGCAGTTTGTTCGTCTAGTGCGGTTGCTAACGCTGATTGCGCGCTCGCAATTTTACCATCTCGTGGGCCGGTTTCTGGGAAGCCATCTGGACCTTCAACACTTTGTGGTTCGTATTGGATGGCACCACAGTTGGTGTTTTTCTCGTTTGTGTCTGACGTAGGGAATTTACACAACGCTACACGACTGGCAGCCACGCCATCGTTGTATGCCGATACGTAACCATGCGCCATAACACCTGAACTGATGCTTGCTAGAGCCAAAGCTACTAGAGATTTATTTGGGAATGATTTCATCACATGTCCTTTATACGGGCTAACAATAAAAGCCACACCTCGGCGCACGTGTATCACTTCGTCGTTGGACAAGTTTGCGGCGATGCAAACCCTCAGCATGCGCTGATGACTAAGTGGCAACCCCGCTATCATAGGTACGTTTATTATTGAGTTATGGACGTACCGACAGACCGGAAGCTTTGCGTCCCATTTTTTCAAATGGTTTGCCGAAATGTGATTGAGCAAGCGGAATTTACCCTAAGAATTTGTTTATGAAAAGAAGTTAATTCGTGGAGGGAATTATTTTGCTCAGTTTGTGTATGCCCAAGGCTACGTGCACTCTGGAAATGTCACTTTTACGTCACCGGGGAACCCGTTAACGAAATAAACGTCGGTGAGTGCAACAAATGTGGGAGGACGAGTGAACCATGATGATTTTTAGTCAATGTCTACTTTTAATGCACCCCAAGAGGAGGGCTCTCCCTCGCGGGTTAACGGAAACAGTGTTTTGTCTGTTTTTGCATAGCTCAAGCGATGCAGTCGTTGAGTTACGTGATAACTGTCTAATCCCGAAATGGTCACTAGATCCAGCAGTTCTATATCTAAGTATCCATCTGGCATCATAGCAGGTTCTGGAATGCGAACCACGATGACCTCGCCAATGAGCATTTCGGTCTGGTTACTTTCAATGTGAATATGTTCTTTTAATGCTAAGCCAATCGTCAAACTGCTTTCCATGACGAATGGAGCAGGAAAATCCTTTTCATAGAAAGCGGTGAGTCCAACTGCTTCGAACTCCGATTTTTCTTTAGGGTAACGAGCTGAAGTTTGATGTGCCTTTTGGACGAAGTCCATTCCAACTGCATTGATAGTAAAGTGCTTGGTATTGAGAATATTCTCCAAAGTGTGACGCCTACTTTTGCGTGGACGAACAATGAAAGCTAAAAGAGGAGGGTGAGACCCTAGGTGAATAACAGAGCTTACAATCGCAAGGTTCTCGCGTCCCTCTTTGTCGATAGAGCCGATAAGATTTGCACTCTTAAATCCAACGATTGAATTTATCAAACGAGTTCTCTTACGCTTGTCCATTGTCGTGAGGTCGTGATTTGAAAATTTAAGGTTATCCATAGTTAAAGCGGGCGGAATGACACCGCCCTCCCTTAGTCCATTGTTTGTCGAAATTAAACGATGTATCGACGTTAAATTGATATTTCAACTTCAAACGGCTGTTTCATCTTCAAACGGTTATTTCGGCATTAAAACAGTATCAATCACATGAATGACGCCATTTTTGGCTTTCACATCGACAGAAGTGACAGTCGCATTGTTAACCATGACTCTGTCATCTTCTGTTGTTATTAACACATCTTGACCGTTGACCGTCGTTGCTTTGTCTAATTTTACGACATCCTGTGCCATCACTTTTCCTGGAACAACATGATATGTGAGTATCGCGATAAGCTTGTCTTTGTTTTCCGGTAATAGTAGCGACTCAACCGTACCCTTTGGAAGCTTAGCAAACGCGTCATCAGTAGGTGCAAAAACGGTAAATGGTCCCTCACCTTTCAAAGTACCAACAAGGTCGGCTGCTTTAATGGCCGCCACCAGCGTGTTAAAAGACCCATTTGAAGCGGCAACATCAACAATGTCACCTTTCATCATGCCGTGCTCATGTGAGTTCACGGGCAGGGCGAGTGATAAGGTGGCAAGAAAGACAGAAGTCATCGTTAGCATTCGTTTTAGCATAGTGCATTCCTTTTAATTTGGGGACCGCTTACTCCCTGATTGATTTCCACGATCGTACGCATTGAGCCAAAGTATCGATCAGCGGGGATTGGTTGTCTTAGCACTAGAGTCAGCTGTGACTTGACGGTTTGTCGCTTGGCGTTTTGTACTTTGGTTACAGGAGCGCCAAATAGCGAGAGATTAGGTCAACATGCTGTGGTAGTTAGTTGTCGCTAGTAGCTCGTTGTTAGTTGGTAATGGGTTGGCAATTAGCAATGAGTTGCTAGTAATAAGTCGTCAGAAATAGGTTTGCTGGTAGAGGCTTAAACGTTGTTGGCGTTCAAATTACCAACAAAAAATTTAAGGAATAAGGGGAATTGCCTCGACATAACTGTTTGAAATTCGTACTTTGTTGCGCATTTAACATTCGTTTTTAACACAGTGCAGTAATGCCCCGATGTTACATTGCAGCGATATTTCGCTGAGGAGCGTTGGTAAAGGAATAGACCATCATGCAGCAATTTCACATTAGACGACTACGAGAAGAGGATGTTCCTCTATTAGAAAAACTGTTAGTTGAGCTTGATACCTCTCATTATGAAGCGGAGCCAAACCATTACCGTTCTCCGCAGGACATGGTAAAAATCCGCGAAGAACGTAGTGTGTTCGATAAATATTTCGATGGCACAATGATCGCCTATATTGCGTGCTCTAATCGCCAAGTCGTTGGCTTTATCTCTGGTATTGTTCGTGATGTTGGCTCGATCATTTCACCTGAAAAGCGAATCGGCTTTATCAATGAGCTTGTGGTTTCTGAAAGTCATCGCAACTTAGGCATTGGCTTGTCGTTGATGGATAAAATAGAAAGCGAGTTGTGTAGCCAAGATATTGAAGAGATTGGATTGACCGTCGCTTCATTTAATCATGAGGGTGAAGATTTCTATCATAAAATGGGTTATCGAGTCGTCACTAAGGCGATGATAAAGCAAGTGAAAGATTGATGTTTCACTAAAAACAAAAAATGCCTTATCAGCCAGTCGCTTTCTTATTTGAGACGCAACCATTGAAAAGGCATTTTATGTTTCTACTTGCGGACAATTGAACGTTTATTGCAACGTTACGGCGGTTTGTTTACCCATTTCAATCAGTTTATCGAGAATGCGTTCACCATCAGCACGAAGACCATTGTGCTCGTATTCATTGGTGATCCATGCTTTCGAGTTGGGCATTGCGGCGAGCGTTTCGCGGCTGATGTCCATTTCTACAAACATATCGTCTGCGTAGACAGCGCAACTCACCGGCACTTTGTTATTTGCTAATTGCTCAGCATCGTAAAGTGGCGTCCAATCGGATTTTCCTGCTAATAGTTCTGCCGCTGCTTTGAGTGGTTTAAGATTCACGTATTGGTCGAACATCCACGGGAAGACCATCTCACCAGTAAAGTAGAATGGCTTACCTTGTTCATAATTAAATGCCGTGTGCGTCTGACGGACTCGATGCGCGCTCCAGTTAGAAGCAAAACCCTGACAGTAAATCGATTCATGCAAGATGGCGTAGATCGGGTTGGTCTGGAAGTTTTGTTGCGCCAGCATGTCATTTAAAAACTCATAACGAAGTTGAGGCTTGCCGCTCACTTCAATTAAGGCGCTTTCTAACCAGTAGTAGGTTGGTAAGAACGTATCACTGACGCCAAAATTAATCCCAATCTGTTGGAACTGCTCAACGGTGAAACGTTGTCCATTAGGCAAATATTCTTCATTTTCTAACAAGTGATTCGCAATGTTTTGGCATAACTGCTGAGCTTGTGGAAACTGTTGGAAGAATGCTTGGTTTTTTTCCATCGTGCGTTTGAATGTGGCTTGGTAAACATCATCAGCATGACGAGAGATCGATGGAACACCGCCGGTGATATAACTTTGAAGTAAACTATTTGGAAACAGTGATAAATACGTTAATGAGCAGAACCCTCCAAAGCTTTGACCCAAAATTGCCCATTTCTCAACGCCAAATTGTGTACGAATAAACTCGGCATCACGCACAATGTTGTCTGCGCGGAAATAGCTTAAGTAGTCGACCTGTTGCTCTGGCGTTAGATTCGCTAACGTTTGATGATTCACTACGCTGCTGTTGCCAGTACCGCGTTGGTCGAGCAGCAACACGCGGTATTCATTGAGTGCACGTTTGATCCAACCATTATTGCCATTTGGGCGAGGTGACGGAAATCCTGGTCCACCTTGGAAATACACAAGCCAAGGCTTGTTCGATTCTAGCTCTCCCACGAGACAAACCGAGCGAGCGAAAACCTCAAGTGTGCCTTTACTGGCATCTTGGTAGTCAAGCGGAACCGTGAAAGTATGGGGAGTGTAATGCAATCCAGCGTCGATAAATGATTGAGCGTTCATTGTTATTGTCTTTCCTTGTGATTTGTCGCGTAACGATATCGGATTCTGCTTTAGAAATATACCCAAGTAATTGGGCGGTAACAGGTTACTTGGGTATATGCACTGAGTGAACTATGATCTGATAAGCAAAGCTTGGATATTGCTACCAAAGTACGATTTAGTTTATCCCGACGGAAACAAAACATTTGGCGGTCGTTGACCATGGAGGATGCTTAATGAAACCATCTCTAATTCGAATCACGCTCGCTTGTTTGTTGCTTCAGGCGATTAGCGCACCGGCGGTGTTCGCTGTTGTCACTCCCAACCCGCCGCAGTTGCAAGCCAAAGGTTACGTGTTGATGGATTTTCAGTCCGGAGCCATTATTGCCGAACAAAATGCACGGATGGGTTTAGCCCCAGCAAGTTTGACCAAGTTAATGACCGCTTATGTGGTGGGGCAAGAGATTAAATCGGGGCGATTGGGTTGGGAAGATACCGTCACAATTAGCGAGAATGCATGGTCAGCGAAGTTTCCAGACTCTTCAAAAATGTTTATCCAACCAAAAGATGAAATTACCATTTCGAACTTAATGCGGGGTGTCATCGTACAGTCGGGCAATGATGCGTGTGTTGCACTCGCTGAACATGTTGCAGGGAGTGAAAGTGCCTTTGTCGCCTTGATGAATGGTTGGGCAGAAAAGCTGAATTTACAGGACACAAATTTTGTTAACTCGCATGGGCTAGACATTGATGGTATTCAAACGTCCCCAACGGATATGGCGGTGCTGATGCAATCGATCATCAATGATGTACCAGATGTCTACGCCATATACAGTGAGAAAGTGTTTAAATGGAATAAGATCACCCAGTACAACCGCAATAAACTTTTGTGGGACAATTCAATTGATGTCGATGGTGGGAAAACGGGGTACACCAGTAACGCAGGTTATAGCTTAGTGAGTTCAGCTAAAGAGGGACAAATGCGGCTAATTTCGGTGGTGATGGGTACGCCAAGTAAGCGCTCTCGCATTAGCCAATCTAAGAATCTGTTGAGCTATGGTTTTCGCTTCTTTGATACAAAACAAGTCGCGACACAGGGGGAGGTGGAGTCAACCGCTAAAGTCTGGAAAGGAGACTTGAGCGAGATTGAGTTGGGGTTTGCAGAAGATGCGTATTTAACGTTACCGCGTTCACTCAGTGCAGGGTTGGATAAAACCATTGTGGTTAATGAGCCGATAATTGCTCCCATCGAGAAAGGACAAGTGGTCGGTAAAGTCGTATGGAAGCACGATGATAAAACCGTAGCAAGTTACCCTTTGGTGAGCAATCAAGCGGTAGCAGAGGGTTCGTGGATTGGAAAATTATGGGACAGTTTAGTGCTTTGGGTGAAGTCTTTGCTTGCTTAATTTAGTGAGTGAAATCGTACAACAAAGCCACTCTAGATGAGCGGCTTTGTTGCTTTAAGGGTTTGATAAGCTCTGTTACTGTAGATGTGATGACTTTTATTTTTACCTATCTATGTCGGTTTGTTCTTTGTGCCAGTTTGTTTTATTTGGCGATTGAATTCACGATCGGCAAGTTCTTGTTCATCGTACAGTTCTTCTAGCACCACTTGCTCCATTGCCATTACATCATAGAACTGATCTTTACAGTAATCGTCATTCCATTTAGGCAACATACTGTCATCTTGCGCGATGCTATTTACATGCTCAGCGGCAAAGTGCACGTAGTGTTCAAATAATTCCTCATCGGTACCGTTTGCAGCCCATGCTAATTTTTTGAACCATACTGCCGACTGCTCTTCGCTGATGTGGTTATTCACTTTACAAACCGACATCGCGACTAAAGACTCAGTGTAGTTTTCATAGTGTGGCAGAGTGTTATGAACGTGTGCTCCGCAGGCTATCACAAACCCAGGGAAAAGCACCGCGGCAGTCATTATTATTTTTTTCATAGAGTTTTCTCCTGTTGTGGTTGAGTACAAATTTTATCGAGGTGACCATTTTGCTCCGCATCAGAGATCAGTTGTTTTCCCATGGAGACACCCTCCTGATATAAGGCATTTTCTTCACTGAATTGGAATGCTTCTCCCAATACTTCTAAAGAGAGCCCTTCGATGGTTTGGCGTATGACGAGTGATTGCTTTTGGCTATATTCATGTGTCATGACTCCCAATTCGACGCAGTAGTCGTTGACCGTTTCTACTGCTGCTGCCGCCATGATGGCGTTATCTTTACTAAATAGCGTGTCGTGGTCATGCTGTGCTGCAATCGCACTTTGAGGTGCAATAATCATGAAAACAAGAGATAGAAATAGAGACTTTTTCATGTTGAATTCCTGAATTAGGTTTGGAATATGAGGGGCATCAAAGTTTGCCCCTAACGGATGCTACTATTGCTCTAGGTTACCCTCGCGACTGTCACGATATGGATCAGAAGATCGTTTGCGATGTACCGATCTTGGCTCCAAACCATGGGCTTCTCGCATCTCATCAACCATGCGTTGTTTTTCTCCCATGCCTTTTTTCATGCTCTCAGGTAGTGCCTCTGTAGGAACGATTAAATCTCTATCAAGTGGCCACTCTTTTAGAAGCTGCGGATGATACCCCTCTGGGTAGTAAAGTGACTCATCAATTTCTAGGTCTCGAATCTCTTGCTCTTGAATATCGGCACGAGAGTTTTTTGGCATTGGAACTCGGAAAACTTCACCATCATTTAAGTTAAACTGAGGTGCACGGTTGTTTGGGAAGTCAGGAATAACACCCTCACGCACCCATGCTTTGTCAGGAGTAATGTTTGCCACAATCATATCTGGTGCACCGAAATGATAAGGGCCTTTCCAATGCTCACGGACTTGTGCAACGGTTTCGTTGTTGTAATACGGGTCAAACTCCATGTGGGTCGTCATAAATAGGCGTGGTTTAACTTGGTTTGCTAACCAACCGGCGGCATAGCCAGAAGTATGATGCGTATCGATAGTGTAGCGCGTTAAGAAGGCAGGAACACCTTGGACGATGGAAGCAATGCCGACCAGTTCAGTCTGTACTTCTGTGACGAAAAGGTCACACCCTGAACCATATTGGATGTCTAGCTCTGTCGGTCTGCCATCACCAGTCCAGATGAAACATAAATTTTCATCATCATTGATTTGCCAATCTAAGCGATAAGCCGATGCACCATCTTTAGCATGCGAGCGCCGCCAGTGTGATACTTGTACACCATCAACGTCGTAGATCACCCCTCCGTCGTCTTTAAAGTCAAATTCAATGACTTCGATGTCATTTCCGGAAGGGAAGACATCAAATGCATCTTGGTGCCATGAAAGCATCTGTAACATTCCCTCAACCATGTGACGGGTGCCGTCTTCAGGGTTGCGACCGGATGGGCCATAAATCGTCAGTGGTTTTTCCCAGCGACCATTCCACCCCCCAAATTGATAGAGATATGGTAACGAACCGAAGTGATCAACATGCAGGTGAGTGATAAACACTTTATCAAGCTCATTGAGTGCAACACCTGCTCCAATGTAGTTCGCGATAGAGGCTTCACCTAGGTCGAAGACAAAATTATCGCCATTGCCTAGCTCAACATATATCGAGGTGTTTGCTTGTCCAGGACGAATCATTGGCGATGTGCCCATGAATGTGACACGCATTTCGTTATGTAATAGTTCTTCTGTTCTTGGAAACCAGTTTGCAGCCGTGACCATGTGATCCATTGGTTCTATCCCGTCGAACATTAACCCCTCTTTCCAAAGCTCCTCACCTGTTTGAATGTCGTGTTTTAAACCGCCTTGTAAAATGGCGTGGATCTCTTCTGGTGATGAGTAAATTTTTCCGCCTTGTTTGAGCAATTCTTCAGTGCTGACATTTTGTTCATAATTAAAGTGTTTATAGCCACTGAAACTTGCAGAATTCTCTGATTGATAGTGCTCAAATGGGTTGTTAGCTATTGCTGAAGTCGACAGTAACGCTGCGCCAGCAATAACAGTCAATTTGCTATATTTTTCATGTGTTCTCCTCCCCCTTTTTGTTAGGGGCTGAATAAAAGTTGCTGGTATAAATACCGTAACTGGATGTCTGGGTCGGTTTGCCCTAGAAATGAGTTGCTGCTAGTATCGCGACCGTTGAAAGGGTCAAGATTGAAATGATTCGTGTCGTTGTCATATGTGAGTCCCAGTGTTTTTGAAAAGGAATTCACATCCTTGTGGTACGTGCTGTTTTGCGTTTTAAGCGATGGGTGAGTCCGTGTTCGCTTGATGGGAGTATTATGCTGAACAAAGGGATAACAATGGAGAATGCTTACTTTAGTTGAAACATAAATAAAATTTATGTATTCGTAAAAATGCGCAAAGGTACTGGCTATGCTGGGAAAGCTAGCAATTGGTCGCTCTCTTTTGTTCGATTTTTGTAGTAAAACGCTCGTCTATGTTTGGTGGGCGAGAGACATCTATGTAGAGGGTGCCAATAGTCAGTAATAATAAGAGTAAAGACGAGGACGTGATCACGTGAAGCACGCATAGGCGGGAGGGAATGGCTGAAAAAGATGAGTTTCCCTAGTGGTACTTATATTTATCTATCTATCGATGTTTGGAGTGCGATGAGTCAGAGATAGGAAATGGGCAAATCCGTCTGCCAAAAGTTGGAGTGGTTAGTTGTAAAAATTAGAAATCGTAGGACAAGCCAATAGTCCAAATACTGTCATTTTCAACGATGTTGCTCATGGCGCTGGAAGTCGATAATTCACCCTCATTGGTATTGAAATAGGTGTACTTAACGTAAGGTGTCCAGTTATCGATTTGTGTCGACAACACGAGCTCGTGCTCATTGGTACGATAGGCATCTTGGCTGAAGTAAAAGTCACCTCCCACGTGTGTAAAGCCTCCGTTAGAACCATCTCGATTTTCATGGGTGTATTGATAATCTAATGCCCAGTTCCCCATAGTGAGCCCTGTGCCTAGGATGAGTTGGTTGGTATTAATGGCGGTATCACTAAGTTGCTCGAGTGTTTGACCAGATCGATTATATCCGTAACCAGCAAAAAGATTGAAGTTGTCGGTTACTTGATAATCGATGGTCGCTTCTAACAGCATCTCTTCACCAGTTTCCCATTTCCCCAATTCACCATATAAGTTAAGAGTGAGTGATTCACTAAGTGGAAAATCATGTCCATAACCTGCAGCGAGCCAACCTTGATCATCAAAGCCAATGTATACCTGACCGTTTTCTGATGTGCTGATCGTGGCTCCAGCTTCTGTTGTGTAAGTGCCTTGGTCGGCTGCGTTAGAAGCGATGTTTTGTTCAATATAGACTTGTGCATTACTAGCGAAAACAGAAGTGCTCAAACACGCTAAAGTGAGGGGTAACAGACGAAGTTTATTCATGGATATCTCCAGTACATTTATAGGATAAACAAGTGCTGGAGATTATTTCTGAAACTGTTTTGCCGAAAATAAAGTGAACTTAGGTTAAGGAATAAATTTGGTTAATCAATTCTGTTTCGGGACTGAACTTCTGATCGATTCTCGAATTTTGATGTGTTGCTGATCATCTTTGTAGCGACGATGGTAGAGCATACGGAAGCGGATAGGTCGTAATGCAAGGGGAAATGGATGAATATTGAGGTCAAGCTTAGGGGCAAGTTTTTCGGCTAATGAACGGGTTGAAGAGGCGATGTAATCCGTTGTGCTGGCGAGCATCAACATACTAGAAATTGAGCTGGTCTCAATAATCACATTCCGTGGTTCAATGGGCTTATCTGATAAGAAATCAATCGTATTCATTTGTGAACGTCTGACTTTTAATGCGATGTGTGCTTCAGAAAAATATTGATCGTAGCTAATGGTGTCTTTGATTCTCGGATGCCCTATTCTCGTCAAACAAACGGCTTCGTCTTCGAACAATACTTCTTCAATTAATGAATGGCGTTTGTTGGATATTACATCGATAACCAGATCGACTTTTTGTGTGGTCAGTGCGTCAAACAGTTGCTCCTCATCTAAAGGAGCCTCAATAAAACGCACGTCAGGTGTCTCTGCCATGAAAGGAATTAGGCTCTCCGTACAATAGACATTGAGCGTTTGCTTTTTTTGTTCGATGCCGCTTAATACGGTAAGTGGGTCCTCGATCTTATGTGCAAGTGATACAGCGGCTCCTGTTGGTGCAATGCCTCGGCCTTCACGTACAAATAAGTTCTTTCCAATAACGCTCTCTAGCCTTTTAATGGCGGAGCTTACAGCAGGCTGGGTGAGGTCTAGCTCCGCAGAAGCAATCGTAATTGAGCGGTGCTTGTAGACCGCTAGGAATGTCGTTAGTAGATTCAAATCCATATGTTTTCCTACTTTAAATCACCGCAGCGCGAAATCACATCTGTCTTGTATATGTCAATGTACCTTAATTATGGCAGGGATTTTGAACGATTCTAGCTTTGGGAATGTGGTCACAATCGAGAGGAGACTCAAAGTGTTTGAATCTCTATTTTCAAATTTATTTTGAAGATGTTTTAACTAAGGGCGATTTTTCTCTATCCCTGAGGGTTTAAATTGTTGTGGTACCAAAACCTTGTAGATAGAGAGTGAGCGATGATCCATTTAGTTGCAGAAATTAAAGCGTACCCAAATAACATTGAGCAAGTGACAGCTTTATTGACCGGTTTATTAGAGCCAACACGTGAAGAAGAGGGGTGCTGCCAGTATGAGTTGTTCTTGGATGAACAAATCGAAGGCTTGTTCATGTTTCAAGAAATTTGGGCATCTCAAGAGGCACTGGAGAAACACTTACAAAGCCCACATATCGTTCATTTTATCTCGGCATTAGAAGAAAATGATTGGGTCGAATATTCTCATATTCGCCCAATCAAGTTTGTCGGTTAGTGCTATTAATGACGTATGTTTTGAAAAACTATAGCTAAATCGTTCTTTTAAGGGTTAGCCATTTCAAATGGTTAGCCTTTTGAGCGGAATGTTTTCAGTACTTTTTCTCTCTGCTGGCAACACTTGTCATGAATGAATTCTCGGAAAGTGCGAATGGTGGGTGTTAACAGGCGACGGTCTGCACATACCATATAAAGAGGCACAGGGCCGCAATCCCATTCAGGCAAAACTCGCACAAGCCTACCGTCAATTAAGTCCTGGCTGATGTCCATCAATGACTTGTTGGCAATTCCTTTTCCTTTAATTGCTAAGCGGTGTGATAAATCACTGTCATTACTTAACAGGTTGCCACTTACGACGATTTGCTCGGTTTCCCCGTCACGAGTGAGTGTCCATTTGTTGTATGCCGAATCTGCCACCATGTAACACAAGCAGTTGTGTTGATTGAGATCGTCAGGTCTGGATAGTGGTGGACGTTCCGCGACGTATTCGGGTGAAGCACATAAGATCCGCTCGTTTGCGCCACACAGAGCCAAGATGACAAGGTTAGAGTCGGCAGGCTCTCCGTAGCGAATCGCAATGTCGACGGGTTGGGTATACATATCGGTGAGGCTGTCAGAAAGCTCAAGTTTGATCGTCACGTTTGGGTAGATATCGATGAACTCATCCACCCAGTCTAAGAGCATATTTCGCCCAAAGTCTGATGGGGCTGTGATGTGCAACTGACCAGAGAGCTCGCCTCGTGCACTCGAGATTTGGTCTAACCCCTCTTGGAGCATAGCAAGCGCTTGAGTGGTTTTGTCTAAAAAGAGCTCGCCCTCCGATGTTAATCGTAGACTGCGTGTGGAGCGAACAAACAGCGGAAACCCAATTTGACTTTCAAGGCGTTTAATTGACGCACTGATGGCTGCGGGCGTCATATCCATACTGTTTGCGGCTTTAGAAAAACTGCCTTGACGTGCGGTTTCGACAAAGATATTCAGATCATTGAGCGCTTTCATGATGAAAAGGGTTTTTAGGAAATTTGAGCTACTATAGGGAGATAAGAGAGGAAGTTCAAGGCTAAAACATTAGGTTGTAGCACCAGTTTGAGTTAGATTAGCCGCCATTAATTTTACTATCGGATCAAAATCATGAGCCACGACCAACCGAACAATCCACTGCATGGGTTGAGTTTAGAGAAAATCCTTACCCGCTTAGTTGAGCATTTTGGCTGGCGAGAATTGCATGAGCGCGTTCGTGTTAACTGTTTTCAAAAAGATCCATCAATCAAATCATCATTAAAGTTTTTGCGTAAAACTCAATGGGCACGAGACAAAGTAGAAGCGCTTTACGTCGAGACATTTTGCTAATTGGTTTTGGTGGAAGTCTAAATGAGAAATTCCGGATGGCTGGCTTTGGCTCGTCCGGAATGACTTCTGAGCTCTTTGTAGGGCCGAGTACCCAAACGAGAACCGTCATTCTGTATATGGACTCCCAATTAATTACAACCGATTTTTAAACAGTGAAAGATAGATAGGATGCGTGCGTATATTCGGGCTCTTTGTGAGTAGCGAACTCTGCCCCTTTATGCATTCGCACCTTAATGCCACACCGAACAGTCGATATTGGATATCTTCAGAATGAGCTGGCTCTTTAAGGTCGGTCTTACCTGTCTTTCGCTCTTTATTATTGGTAGTAACTAAATTTCGCAAGTATAGATTTAGCTGCTAGGCAGCATGTTTAAATGAAGTAGAGTACTGAGTGTCATGTATCAGCATAGACCATGCTGTGCGTATGCTTTTATTCGCTAACGCGACAGCAGCTCTTCTTAGGCCAGCTCTCACTATCAAGGCTTTTAGCCAAGTCTCCTTACCATTTTTAGGCTCTCGATACTGAAGCAATCGGACAACGGATAGAGCACCTTGGATGAGATTTGCACGCAGCCTTTTGTTTGCTACTTTCTTACTAATACCAAGCATAGTCGTGACACCTCCAGTACTGTACTGCTTTGGTGTTAAACCAATACAAGCAGAAGCTTCTCGGCCGTTTTTGAAATTTCTACCAGTGTGTCCTAGTGCCAAATAGAGGCCGAGAGCATTGATAGGGCCAATCCCTTCAAGTTCAAGTAGTTTTTTACACTCTGAATGCTGGTTGATGTAGTAACTCAATTCTTTTTCAATCTGAACTTTTTGTTCTGAAAGCCCTTGGTGCAAGTTATACATATGGTGTAAATAAGGGCGCAATATATCAGGAAGTTCACTATCGCCATTTTCTAAAATTTGCGGGATGGTTTTGTTAAAGGCGCTAACTCCCTTTGGGATAGCGATACCAAACTCTAAAATCAGACCTCGCACCATGTTACTGGTAGCCACTATGAGGTCATTGAGATGTTGCCGAACGCGTTCAATCGATTGAAGCGCTTGAGCATCGATAGTTTTCACTCCAACAGAATGAACATTAGGTTGGCGTGCTGCAATTGCGATGGCAAGAGCATCATTTTTATCAGTCTTTTGGTTTGCTCTAAAAGGAGTTACGTTTTTGGGGCAATAATACTGACATCATGGCCTAAGTTTTGGCAAAACGTCCCCAATGATGCGCAGATCCACAAGCTTCCATTACTACATGAGAAGAGGGTTGTTTTGTAACCATGACTTCAATTTTGGTTATTTAAGGCTTTTCAGAGGCAACTTGATCTCTAACTAGCTTACAAATTTGAAATGAGTTTTTTGCTAAATCAATGGCGATAGTAGTAGACTTTTTCATGTATGGCTCCCAATTAAAATTTCTGTTTGCACTAAAATTTTAGCTCCTCCTTGGAGGGAGTCCATACATCGAACCGCGAGGGACCGCAACTTGAAAAACGGATTTGGCTAAATCAATTGAGATTGTGCTAGATTGATTCATGGTATGGGCTCCTATTTTGGTTTGCACCTGTAACTTTAGTTGACACAGTCAGTTAAGGTGGGGAGTCCATACCATTGAGCGTGATTCAGAATCTACTCTCAGAATATATTGAGGTAATTCATCGCTCTACGGTTTGCAGCGAGCGGTAAGTAGATTCTTAGTCTCGCCTTGGCTCGCTAGAATGACACAACTTTTCTCATTGTATAGGTTGGAAGAATTCCTCTGCGTCATTCCCGATAGCGACGAAGGAGCACAGTCGGGAATCTCGATTCTAATCTCTCGCTTCCCGTCTCTTTTTTATTCCAAATGATGCGTACTGCCCACGGTGTTTTCTAAGTCTAAAATTGACTGGCGAACGTGGTCAGGAATTGCGGCTTTCACGTTGTTCTTGAAATCAAACATTACGCCAGTTGCTGTTGCGATCGTTGCAATTTTACCCCATTTTTACTAAGCAACTGATATTCCATCGTAATACGATCTTCCTGCATATCGATCACGCGGGAGCCGATCAAAAGTGTATCTGGGTATGTAACCGGCAGTTTATAACGGCATTGTGTTTCACTGAGAACGGGGCCTATCTGTGAGGTTTGCATCTCAACCAATAGGTTAATTTTTTTGAAGTACTCCAATCTCGCGGTTTCGAAATAACGAAAGTACACCGCGTTGTTCACGTGTTGCAGCGCATCCATTTCTCCCCAAGCAACGTCAATCTCGGTAATGACCGGGAAGTCTCTTAATAATGTATCCACTGTTTAGTCCCTCTCTTATTTCTGAATCCACTTCTCATGTCGAGTATTTATTCTAGTCCGAAAGATTTTAAATGTAATGAAGTTGTGATTTATTTGTGAAACGCGTACAGGTGTAGTTTTGTAAGCATAAAACTTTACATAATGGTTAGTGAGGCGTAGGTTTAAGTCATCGCAACCAAAAGGAGATGTCGATGACAGAACTGAAAGGTTTCAATCTTGCTAGAGTTGAAAAGCGAGTTGATTGGACGGGAGAGCTATTTAGTTTAAGGCTTTCAGGCGCGCCGCTCTCGTTTAAAGCCGGGCAATTTACTAAGCTTGCCTTGCTAGATGATGATGGTACAACCATTAGTCGTGCTTACTCTGTTGTCAATGCGCCAAGTGAGCAATTTGACTGGCTAGAATTTCTCATAGTGGCCAATCCACAAGGTCAACTGACGCCAAAACTACAAAAACTCAATACCGGTGATACGGTTTATGTAGGCCAAAGTGCACACGGCGACTTGACTCACGATACCATTCCCAAACAAGCCAATGATCTGTGGTTGCTATCCACTGGTACGGGTATCGGTCCATTCCTTTCTCTATTAGACGACATTAATTTACTGCCACATAGTGATAATATTGTGCTGGCACACGGGGTGCGATATGAAAAAGACCTTGTGTATCAATATCTGATTGAACAGCTTCAAAACCGTTATGAAGGACGTTTACGTTATTTGCCTATCGTGAGTCGTGAAACCTTGAACGGGAAATTGAATGGGCGTATTCCAGAGTTAATTTCTTCCGGAGCGTTAGTGGACCGCGCTGGTTTGCAATTTTCCAAAGACAACAGCTTTGTCATGATGTGTGGGAATCCAGAAATGATCAAAGACACCTCACCAGTTCTTCAGCAACTTGGGTTGGAAAAGTACCGAGCACAAACCGGTGGGAACATCATTTACGAGCGATATTGGTAATCGGTATCGTATCAGCCAGTTGTGTTTCTGAAGCGGGGGAGGAAAGTTTTGACGTTATGCGTTAGGCTTTTCTTCTGTTCACACAGTGTGTCATTCATACAAGCAGCACTTCACATAAGTAGCAATTTACACAAGTGGTAATTAGGCTTGCTTCGGCTTTGATGTCGATATTCATGCGGTTTCTGCAAGAGTTGCGATCCGTTTCCATTCCCTTATGTCATTGCAATAGATACACTTTCTTAAGTCATAAATTCAATAGGTTAGGATTAAGGATGATGAATAAATCTCATTGGATGGCGTGTTTTGCAGTCGTATTTTCATGTTCTTCTTTTGCCGGCGAATGGGAAATTGAAGTAGGCGGATTTTTTTCTCGTACGGACACCAAATTGAACGCTTATGATCCCTACCTTGATAAGATTCGCACCATTGATTTTGAATCCGATTTGGATTTAAAAGAGTTTACCGCGTTGCCGTATGTCGAGTTAGAGTATTACTTTAACCAAAAGCACAGCCTCTATGCGGATTGGCGCAGTCTACATCGAGAAGCGACGAGAACAACGGTCACAAAGCCATTTGAAATTACGAATGATGGTGTGACGTATGTGGTTCAAGCGGGTTCTAAGCTCACTACGGATTTAGATATCGACATCGCGCGTGTAGGGTACGGCTACCAGTTTTATACGAGCGAGAAGTGGGCGGTTGATGTATTGGCTGGGCTGCATGTGATGTGGCTATCTTTAGGGTTAGAGGGCAAGCTAGGAGCGAAAGCGAGTGGAGTCGATGAGTTTCCGGTTATGTTTGTGGATGACGCGGTTATTAATGATGTGACGGCTCCGTTGCCAGATATCGGCATTCGAGCTGAGTACGCACTGACACCAGATTGGATAATTAAAAGTCACGCTCAAGTTTTTTATCTTTCCGTTGATGATATCGATGGCTATTTATTAGAAATGGACATTGGCGCAAAGTATCTCTTCACCGATCAATTCAGTATGGCAGGCTCATTCAATTACTATGAAGTGGGTGTGGATTATGAAAGTGATCGTTCGTCATTGGATGTGACCTATCGTTTTTATGGGCCAATGCTGACGTTAGCTTATCAGTTCTAACTAAAAAGCCACACAGATGTGTGGCTTGGTGAACGAGTCTTTATATTGACCAAAAGCAAACAAGCCGATGTAAACAGGTTAATGTTTATCGCGGGCTAGAGTTTGTTGCGATCTCAAGTTTGTCAGGAGCTCAAGTCTGTTACGAGCTTATGTTTACTGTTGACTGATATATTCTTTAAAGCGTGCTTTCGTTTCTGCGTCTGCTTTTTGGTACCAAAAGTGTAGCATCTCTTCTGCGGTTGAATCCGCTTTCATGCTTGCAGGTTTGGTTTGCTTCATGTCTGCAGGAATTTTAGCTGGAAGAGTGACTGGTTGAACGGCAACCGCACTTGCGATACCAATTGCAGCCGCACCACCTGCTCGGTTGTAATCTTCTACTTCACGGATGTAGTCTCGACCGATCTGCATACCTGGCTTGATCAACTTGTCTTGTTCAACGGCAATCGCTTTGCCAGATTCGTCAATCAGTTTCCAATTCATGTCTTTGATTTTTGCTTCAGCTTCGCGAAGATCTCGGTATTTAGGCAATTCAAAAGTCAGCGCGGCATCTTCTGCATTGAATCGAGTCACGATTACGTCACTTTCAACGTTAATACGGTCGTTACCTTGGCTGAAAAACGGAGAATAGCGGAAGACCACCTGATTGACGCCATCAGGTAGGGTTAGTGATTTTTCCGAAGCGAAGAAGCTACCAGAAAGTTTCACTTTCTCACCATTTGCAGCCAAAATCGAAACGTCGTCAGGAACCGTCACCGTTACGTCGGCAAACGCCATGCCACTCATAGCAAGAGCGAGTGCACAAGTTAAAGGCTTGATCAATTTCATTGTTTTATCCTAAGCACTGTAGTAGTGGTCAAAGAGAGTGCATCGTTAAGTGCTTGATTGCAACTCTCGAATGTAAGAAGTATGAAAAATTAACAAGAACGTCATATTTAGATGGTTACTATCAGAAAAAGTGTGAGCTAACACAAGCACTCTTAAAGAACCTAAGCTGAAACCGCTACGAGTGCAGCGGTTTGCTTGAAATAACGTTTGAGTAAGAAAAATAACGCTTAAGCACGACAAAAAGTAGGCTTAGATCCCAGCGCCGTGACCAGAATCTGTTTGTGATTCCTCCTCGTGCTCTACCTGCGCTTCTTCTTGTTGCTGTGCTTTCTCGATGCTGATCCACCACAGGAATAGTTCATACCAAATCGCTAGAATCACCGCACCCAAGAATAAACCAACAATACCGTAGAACAACATACCACCAATGGCACCAAGCAAAATGATAGGCATAGGCACGTCGACGCCACGGCCCATTAGCATTGGTTTAAATAAGTTCTCAGACAGCGCTGCAACCACCACCCAAACAGTAAACATGGTTGCAGTTGTGGTGTCATTGGTCATGTACATGTAGCCAATGACGGGTAACACAGCGAGTAGTGCAGGAAGCTGAGCAATACAAAGAATCAATAAGATCAGAGTGAGCAGACCTGCTGCTGGTACCCCAAAGATGAAAAAGCCGGCACCAATGAGTAAGGCTTGAATTGCGGCTACACCGACCACCCCAAGTAGAACGCTCTTAATCGTCGCGGCGATAAGCGTAGTCCAACTTTTGGCATTGTCACCCGCAGTGCGTATTGCGACGGTTTTTAAACCAGAGGCGATAGACTCTGAATACGTCATAAACCCTGCTGCGATCGCAAGAGAAAGAATAGACAAGAGTAAGCTACCTAAAGCCCCTCCAACCATGCCAAGCAAAGAGGTGAGACCTGCTTTAATTTGTGGCATAAAGGTTTGAATTGCTTTTTCTAAGTTAGTAGCAAAGAGCGTCCATACTTCGTACAGTTTATCACCGACAAGTGGCCAATCGGCTACCGATGGATTTGGACCAGGGATTTTGATTTCACCGTTTTGTAAAACCTCTAGAGCATGCGTTGCACCATCAACAATGGAACCCGAAACCATCACTAATGGCGTAACCAGAAGCGCGATACCTAAAATGGCAATGGTTGTTGCAGCAAGACCACGTTTGCCGCCGTATACTTTTTCGAGCTTTTTACACAGTGGCATCAAGGCGACAGCAATGATCGCCCCCCAGATGACGGGAAGAATGAATGGTTTGATGATGTCATACGTAAACATCAGCAAGATTAATATCAAGCCGATACGTATGGCGGATTCCACCATGTTACTGATGAAAATCTTACTTTCGATTTTTACCGATTGTTTATCCATTTTTATTTTCCTGATGTTCAATGTTGGAACTGACGAGACTTGAAACAACAATCGCCATATAAAACACACCTACAATGGCCTCTAGATACACGATGACTTGCGCTAAAGGCGACACTGGGCTGATGTCGCCATAACCAAGTGTGGTTAGGGTGACGAAACTAAAATACGCGGCATTGGAGAAGTTCTGTCCCCAAGAAATAGCCTCCATTCCGGTAAAAGAGTTTGGAGAAAACTCCAGTAGAATGAGATAGGCAATGGCCCACATAAGTCCAAGCAACAAGAAAAGCGCAACGGAACCAATTACCTTGTTGGTGTTGACGTAGCCAGTGAAGAGAATTTGTCTTGCAATAGATTTAAACGTGCCGAAGAAAAAGGCAAACGTGAGGACCAGCATTACCACATCCATCTCTTTGATATTGAGAATGGCTTTGATCACTATGACGGCGATCCAAGTCCCAAGTAAGCTATAAAGAAATCGTGACCAGTTCTTATCAAAGCGCAGACTCGCCATACAAACGATGAAAGTAAGAATCGTAAAGCCTTGCAAAAGGTGCTCCATGGCCCCCTCGCCAACTACTTGGACAAAAGCGCCACCAATAAGCAGCCCAATGAGGGCTAGCGTTAAATAGAAGAAATTATTTTCTTCATTGATTTTCTTGAGTTTTTACCTATCGCCATGATTTATTCCGTATTTATTTACTTTTGGACGAAGCGTCTTGCATCACCATAATCGAAGCCGAAAGGCCGAATCTAAGGTGTACACCGTCAGGCAATTCCTCTAATGACACGCGAACTGGAATGCGTTGTGCCAAGCGTATCCATTGAAAAACTGGATTTACATTCGGTAGAAGGTTGTAACCAACGGTGCCGTCTTTCGGAGCAATCCCCCAACCAATTGAATCCACGGTCGCATCAATGGGTGTGTCGGGGTGAGACATCAATGTCACTCGAGCTTGGCTTCCTGGGTGAATTTGGGCTAATTGGTTCTCGCGAAAGAAGCCAAAGACCCAGAAGCTGTTTTTGTCGATAAGTGCCACTAACGGTTGGTTTGCAACCGCTTGAGTACCATCACGGATATCCAGGTTGGAAACAAAACCGTCAACGGAGGCATAAACTTTGGTAAAGCCAAGGTTCAATCGAGCTGACTTAAGTTGCTCTTCTGCAGACTTAATCTGAAGAAGCGACTCTTGATAGGTGATTTCGCGGCGGATCAAATCTTTGTGTGAGACTGCTCCTTTGTCTTTTGCTCGAATATCTTTTAAGCGATCATATTCAATCTTTTTACCGCGAGAGCTGACTACGGCTTTTTCTAATGCCACCTCGGCCTGCGAAAGAGCGACCTGATAAGTGGTTGGGTCGATTTCGAACAGCAGATCGCCTTTTTTCACCTCTTGGTTGTCTTGAACCGCAACGTGAACAATTGGGCCGGAAACACGAGGCGCGACCTTGATAACGTTCGCACGTACCTGACCATCGCGGGTCCATGGGTTATTAAAATACTCTTCGAACTTCTGATAGCCGAACCACGCCGCGCCACCAAGAATGACAAGATTGAGTGCAATAACGAGTAGTTTTTTCATCTTGTTGGGCACCTAAAACGGAATATAAAAATTATCGATGGCCACCACGTAGAAAACCATGATGGCAATGAATGTCAGAGACGGAAACGCGATGAAACGAGACAAACGCGTCTTGTTCATAATGATCACCGTTATCCACGTAGCGGTGACCGCTAGAATCAGCACTAAGAGCAGCGGTGAAAAGTAAACATCGCCCCAAGAGAGTTCGTGTGGCATTACTGCACCTCCCCATCTTGTCCGGCACTGTTTTGCTCGGAACTTATTTGCTCGGTAGCGTCCCCTTGTGCTTTGTCTGATGGTTGCTCAAGAAGAAGTGGTGGCAGAAATCGTTCTTCTTCGTCTAATAAACCATTCCAATCGCTGCGGTCTTGCATCTGTTTTGCGATGGTTTCTGATAAGAAAGGTTTACCCGTTTGGGTTTCCCAACCGCCACCGAGTGCTTTGTAGAGGGCGACCACTTGGTTCGCGACGTTACCTTTGATGGTGGCGTAGCTGTCTTCAGCGCGTGTCATCTTTTCAACGGAGTTCAACAGTCGCTCAAAGGATATTTGACCGTTTTCGTACTGGGTCATGGAGATATTGAATGCGCGAATTGACGAATTCACGGATTGAAGACGCAGCGTTTTTTGTTCCAAGTAAAGGTCATAAGCTTCGAGTGCATTGGTTACTTCGTTAACGGCTTGTAGCACTTTCTTGTTGTAGTTGGTGAGTGTTTCTTGAAAGCGGGCATCTTCGAAGCGAATGTTGTTCTTCACCCGACCGTATTGAAAAATGTTCCAGCTAAAGCTAGGCCCAATAACCATGGTTAGTGAATCACTGAAGCTAAAGCTGCTGCCATCTGGTACAGTGCTGTTTATGCCAATGGAGCCAAAGAGAGAAAAACTAGGGTAAAGCGCAGTCTCTGCAACGCCAATTTGGGCACTTTGGGCTCGGGCCTGCATTTCCGATACTTGTAGATCTGGGCGTCGCATTACTAAGTTTGCATCGACCTTATTATCTACGAACGGCGGGCGAGGTACGATTGAACGTTCGTCCTGACCAGATAATGCGGGTTTTCTTCCTGTCGATTTAAATTGCTGTTCATAAGCGATGAGCTGTTGATTAAAACCATCCGATTTTAATAAGGCTTCGACTTCTTGTGGCAATACACCCAGCAATAGCGCCAACGCCGTTCGGGACTGCTTCATCGCAATTTCTAAGGCGGGCTGTGCGGCCTTGGTGTTGAATAGCTGATTCTTGGCTTGTTGAACATCAAGCTCGGTCACATTGCCGGAATCAAACTGTACCTGTGTGATACGTACTACGCGCTCTTGAATTTCGATATTTCGTCGAGACAACAAGATGCGTTCTTGGAACGTACGGTAGTTGATGTAATTACGAGCGACTTCAGCCGTAATGGTGACCATGATATCGTGATAAGACGCGATGGATGCGTAGTAGCCCGCTTCGGCTGATTCAATGCCGCGTGCATATTTGCCCCAGATGTCCATTTCCCAACCCGCATCAAACGACAGCGCAGCGTTATTGACTCCTTGGTCGTTCACATAAGCTCGAGCCACATTGCCCGATACGGTTTGCACTTGTGGATATTGCAATCCAGTTGAAATTCCCAATAGCGAACGTGCTTGGAGGATGCGCAAACCTGCCGCCTCAAGATCGAGGTTTTGTTGGCTTGCCATCTCTACCAGTTGGTTCAGTGTGGGGTCGTTGAACTGCTGCCACCACTGCTGCAGTTTTTGATCGGATTGTTGCGTGTCTTGCGCCGCTTTTTCTACCGACCAATCACTTGGTAAGGCGGTTTGCTCTGGATGGACGTAATCCGGACCCAAAGTCGTACACGCACTCAATCCGAGCGCAGAGAGTATGGCGAGGCTTGGTTTAGTTAGTTTTAGAAGCATCATTCCCTCACCTTTAAAACCGCTTCTGACGTAAGTTCACCCAATCGATATCCTCATAGGTTTGCTTGCATTGATTGATGGCTTCGAATACGTTCCGTTTTAAATTCAGTAAGATATAAAACCCGCTATATCTGAATAAGCGTAGTCAGATAACTCCAACTCGAGAAAGAAATCTTCCAGTTTATTTTCAAAGGATTGGTAATCGAGGCTGTACTGTTCGAACACGGAATCGAGTTCATGAGTGCCCTGATGGTTGGCAAGTGCGCCTGCCATCAGAGGTAATATGGAATCAGTGTGTTTTGCTCGTAGCTGTTTAATCAGGGGATTGCTGAGCAACTTTTGTTCGGTGGCCATTAAAATATTAATGTGGTTGCTCAGTGCATCACATGATTTTGTGAATGCCCCAATGGCTTCCGGAGGCGTCTTTTCAAAGAGCTTATGATTGATCTTTGATCCCCAAACCATGATTTTTTTGGACGAGACATTGAGCGTTACAAGGTGCAATGAGCGCTTCACTTTTCTAAAACTTGATTCCGATTGTTCTTGGTAGCTGGTAAACAACGCCCCAACATGCCGGAAATAGCGCTCTTTTAAGGTTAAGAATAAGTGTTCTGGGCGAGAACTAAACGGGAAGTAATGAGCAAAAATGATCATGAATACCACCATATAAAACAGAGTCATGATGGTCATGAGAATGCCAAAGTGATAGGTCATGTCGTTATTGAGCCCAAGAACGAACAAGCCAATCATATAGAAAATGGTCACAGGGCCTTTGAACAGATAAAAGCCCACAAAAGTATAGATAAAATGAATAACCCGAGTTCTGCCCCTAACTCTAGCCCTGGTAATATGAAGACGTAAGATGGCACCGCAAATAGAAAGCCAAACGTAAACAGAATGAGCAGAACAAAGGGATGAACGGGCACAAATGACAGTAATGACATGAATATGGTTGAGAAAGTGACGAATGAGTAACCGCCAGGAGGGTTAAAGTAGATCCAAATAAGCCCAGCAATCCAATAGGTGGTGAACGTTTTTATGGCCGTCTTGAAGTTTTCTGCATCCCACCATAGAAACTTACTCTTTTGCTGCGGGAGTGCTTGCTCGAATGATACGTTATTCGTCACAGAATCGATGCAGCTAATACTCTCTGCTAGTCGAGATAAGCTTTGGTGCATCAACTTTAGTAGGTGACCAAGTGTCAGCGCTGAGCCTTTTACTAGATGCGTTGCATCCGATAGAGCTTGCTGGCTGTAATCGACGTTAAATTCTTGAGCACGGTAAGCCGGCCCGTTGTTGTCCCACACCTCTTGACAGGTTTTGAAGAGAGTTTGGATTTCTTCGATGGCTTGTTCGAAGTTGTTGATGCAGCTTCGGTCTTGCTGGTGGCTAAAGTGACTGTGTGCAGCAACACTGAGCTCTTGAGTGATTTGCTTATTAAAGTGGACTGTTAACTGCCACTCTTTGATGTAAGCAGAAACATCGCTGCATTCGGCACTGACCATGGCAAAACGTTGTTCAAGCGCATTTTGTGCAGCAAATACGTTCGCGAGTAAGGTATCGATGGATGGTGATGCCTTGTCGTCTTGGTCGATGCTTTCCTCGTCATCATTTGTGCTTTCTTTTGTCTCCGAATGAGGGGAGATAGCCACAGGGTCCGTTCTTTGGTCAAAGCTTAGCAATATGGCATTGAATAATGCGTGTTGCGCTTGGTTAAGTTGCTCAACCATTTGACGAAGGTTTTGCTCTGTTTTTGTCGGCCACAGAAATGTACCCACCAAGGTATAAAGCACCACCCCAAAGATGGTCATATATGCTCGATCGACACCGTAAAGAAATGCGCCCTCTGCATCGCCGCCGTTGGACATCATTAAAACCATGACGCCTGTTAATGCAAGTAACGTAGGGTCTTTTTGGTAAGCATTGCGAAAATAAAAGATAAATGAAATGACAATAGAAACGCTGAGCATGTACAACAAGCGGTCTTGCGCAAACATCCCAACCAACAATAATCCAATGACCGCGCCAACGATGGTGCCAAGTACACGCAATGTCCCCTTAGCGAGTGACTCTCGGCGACTGGCAGTGGATGCAATCAACATGACAGTTGTTGCTGCGGTAGATGCTTGAGGCCAACCCAGAGCAAAAGGGATCAAATATGCCAGAGTCAGGCTAAGCGCTACTTTTATGGCGAATTTGACTTTGTCGTTCATAGTATCAACGTTTGCTCTGTTTTATGGTGGTAAGTGGATGAATTTACGCAATCAATAATCAGAAATTCATTCTGAAAGAATTTCGGAGGCGGAATATAGCGGCCAAAAAACAGTGGTTTGTAAATCCTTTGTCAAAATCAAGTTGGGGCAAAATACTCAAATCACAGTTCAACCCCCATAGCCTTTAGCTTGAGGGGGAAATGACCAAGAAAAAGTTGCACTATAAGTCTCATTACTGATACAGATTTACAGGCATAACCAAACCGATTTTTATTCAAAGCCCATCGCCAGCGTGTTAGTTATTACTCGTCCTCAAAGTACTGCGCAAACAAGTGCCTAACAAAAGCATAGATGATGGGAGATAAGTTGAGAGGAAAGTTTTATTTTTATTGGCTTGCTGGCGTTTTTGTTAGTTTTTGGGATCGAGATAAAAATACTAAAGCGATACCCCCAAGGATGATGGCACTACTTATGATTGAATGGATGGTGAGCGACTCACTTAACAACACACTTTCTAAGATTAACGAAATTGCGGGGACAGAAAGTTGTCTGGCTGCCGCTTGCTGCAAGGTTAGTTATAGCTAATGAATAAGATACTGACCATGGCGTTGGATTACCTTGAGCGGCATAACCTTGGTTAAGTTGGTTAAGTTGGTTAATGATTAGTTTGTTTGAATCACTAGGAGTAAGTAAATAGAGAGCCTTTTTTGAGGATGAAAATCGGAATTTTAGAGCCATAGCATGCTCCATCCTACAAATCTAAAGAGAGCCCCTTGAGCTTGTTTCTTTGAAAATCTCTCGCAATATTAATGTGACCTATATCACCGTAAGAATGAATCATATAGAATGGCGGCCAAATTCAATATGACCTTTTTTAACAGTATCTCGTAAGTAAATTAAGAGCTTGTTATTAAAAGAAATTTACTGCGAGGACGCCGCTATCATAAGTACAAATAACATCACCATGCAATTTGGTGCTGAACCTCTATTTGAAAACATTTCAGCTAAGTTTGGTAACGGTAACCGTTACGGCCTAATTGGTGCAAACGGTTGTGGTAAGTCAACGTTCATGAAAATTCTGAGTGGTGCGTTAATGCCAAGCTCAGGTAACGTATCGATTACTCCAGGGTTAAAATTAGGCGTATTGAGCCAAGATCAGTTTGCGTTTGAACAATACAGCGTGATTGATGCCGTGATTATGGGTGACCGTAAATTATGGGAAGTGAAGCAAGAGCGTGACCGTATCTACTCATTACCAGAGATGAGTGAAGAAGACGGTATGAAAGTCGCGGAACTGGAAAGCGAATTTGCGGAAATGGATGGCTATACCGCAGAGAGCCGCGCTGGTGATATTTTGCTTCAAGCTGGTATTGAAGAAGAACTGCATTTTGGTTTGATGCAGCAAGTGGCTCCGGGCTGGAAATTGCGTGTGCTGTTGGCACAGGCCCTTTTTGCAAATCCTGATATTTTGCTACTCGACGAACCAACCAACAACTTGGACATTCACACCATCAACTGGTTGGCGGAAGAGTTAAACCAACGTAAGTGTACGATGATCATCATCTCGCACGACCGCCATTTTCTAAACTCTGTCTGTACGCACATGGCAGATATTGACTACGGTGAGCTACGCATTTATCCAGGTAACTACGAGTACTTCCTCGAAGCCTCGGGTCTACGTCGTGAACAGCTATTGGCTTCTAACGCGAAGAAAACCGCTGAAATCAACGAACTGCAAGATTTCGTAAACCGCTTTGGTGCAAATGCATCTAAGGCGAAACAAGCCAGCTCTCGCGCTAAAAAGATGGATAAAATCCAACTCGACGAAGTGAAAGCAAGTAGCCGTGTGAGCCCATCGATTGATTTCGGTGAGGGTAAAAAACTGCATCGTTTAGCATTGGAACTGCAAGACCTTGGTCACTCGTTTGGTGATGAGCTGTTGTTTGAAAAAGGCAACTTGTTACTTGAAGCGGGCACTCGCCTTGCTATCATCGGTGAAAACGGTGTGGGTAAAACAACCTTGCTAC
This sequence comes from Vibrio alfacsensis, assembly GCF_003544875.1. Lineage (NCBI taxonomy): Bacteria > Pseudomonadati > Pseudomonadota > Gammaproteobacteria > Vibrionales > Vibrionaceae > Vibrio > Vibrio alfacsensis. The sequence goes on along the minus strand of NZ_CP032094.1, from coordinate 1,405,246 downwards.
GTTGTCTAGTGAACGAACTAGAGCAAACTCAGGGTGTAGTAAAGTGGTCTGAAAACGCTTCGATCGGTTACTGCCCGCAAGACAGCAGTGCAGATTTTGATAACGATTTGACGATCTTTGAGTGGATCTCCCAGTGGCGTACCGTTAAACACAATGACTTAATGGTGCGTGGCATCTTAGGACGTCTATTATTCACGGCTGACGATGCGAATAAAAAGGCGAGAAATTGCTCAGGTGGTGAGAAGAACCGCCTACTATTTGGTAAGCTAATGATGCAAGACATCAATGTGCTGGTTATGGATGAGCCAACCAACCACATGGATATGGAAGCGATTGAAGCACTCAACAGCGCACTAAAAGTGTATACAGGCACGTTGATCTTTGTGAGTCACGACCGAGAGTTTGTATCATCGCTTGCGACGTCGATTATTGATGTAAGAGACAAAAAGTTGGTGAATTTCCAAGGTACGTTTGAAGAGTACATGGCGCATCAAGAAAAAGTACTAAGCGCTGCGTAACGAAACTATTTAGTCAGTAGTTATTAACCTGTAGATAGTTTTTAGCCTGTAGATAGCGAATAGCCTTAAACCTTGAATAAACGAAAATAGGCGCAGGTTATTCGCCGCTATGATTTTATTTTACCCTTATTAAAAGGGCACTGTGGTAAGCCGATAAGCGCCACTCATCAGTAAGGAGTCGTTCATGAGCCATGAATTTATGACCGAAGAAGAACGAATTGAACTGCAGAAGAACAACCCATTACATGGTCTTAAAATTGAAGACATGTTGCAGCAGCTTGTAGATTTTTATGGCTGGGAAATTCTAGATACTGCAATGCGTATGAACTGTTTCAATACTAAACCAAGCATTGCAAGCAGCGTGAAATACCTGAAGAAAACGGAATGGGCTCGCGAGCGAGTAGAGAACTTTTACCTATACCGCTACAAGCGTATGCCAAAGGCGTCTGAATACGAGTACAACTTGCCACCACGTGCACGTACTTTCCGTCATGGATTGGAACCACGTGAGCCAATGGAATTAACCGTAGAATCGATTCTGGCTTCACAAGCGAAAGCAGCGTCTGCGCACAAAGAGCGTTCGTCTAAGCAGCGTGCTGATCGCGCTCGTTTTAATAATCGACGCCGATAATCTCTATCAGTTATTCACACTTGTTCTCATGTGCTTTGATGCTTCCGGAACAAGAAAGATGATGAAAAGCCAAGCCATCCAGTTTGGCTTTTTTATTGTCTTTTTTTGGGCTAAATCATTGTCCCATCCAGACCCAAGCTTGAGAATCGAAGAATATGTCAGCTATGAATTTGATTAAGGGGTTAAGCGAGTTTGGAAACTTTCCCCGACATAATCAATAAACTCGCGAAGCTTTTGTGATTGCTCTTTGTGGTAAGGGTACATGATATACAGCGCGGATAATCTAGCGGCGTTGTATGTGAAAGCAAAAAGCGACGACACCGGACGCGTTGCCTTCCCTTTGCTGTGGGATAAGCAAAAGCATGCGGATGATGAACCAAGTTCTATTGTTTGTTTAGCTCTGCCGCAGTATCAACAAAGATGCCTTGGATATCTTTCGCTTCACGCTCTGTTTGACCGCCGTGTTTTAGGAACGCGTCGATGATCGCTGCAGTTCTCTGCTCTTTTGCGCGCTCTAAGAAGTAACGCAGCTCTAGCTCCGCACCTGCGTCTTCATCTTTGATAGAGGTTGCGATGATCTCTTTGTACATTACGATGTCACGCACTTCTAGTTGGCTAATCACACCCAATGTCGCCGCCAGGAACCCATCTAACTCTGCTTTAGGAACAAATTGAGTGATGATGTTTAACTGCTCTGCTTGCTGTGCGGTAAAGTCATTACCAAGTAGCAGTGCTTGAAGCGCTTTGTTTTTACCCATGCGACGAGCGAACTGCACCGCACCTTGACCACCCGTTGGGATATTGACGTGGATCTCTGGCTGAGCAAATGCCGCGTTTTCAGTGCCGTAAGCCAAGTCACACGCCATCACGAACTCATTACCGCCACCACGAGCAACGCCATCAACCACAGCAACCGATACTTGTTTCATCGCTTTGATGTTGGCAATCATGTGGTTGAATTCAATCGATGCTGCCTGACCACCTTGTGTGCCGTTGATAACGTTCAAATCTAAATGCGCCAAGAAGAAAGACTCATGAAGCGATTTGAATACCACCACTTTCGTATCGCGGTCATCTTTAAGTGATAGTACAAATTCATTGATTTCATTGATTAAATCGATAGTCAGTACGTTCACTGGTGGGTTGTTGATTTCAACAGTAGCGATGCCATTTTGTTGTGTGATTGATAGTGTTTTCATTGCTCTTTCCTCATTCGCTTTCGGTACAGCGATGCTGGTTGTTTGTTGACTGGATACAAAGAGATTTGTCTCTCTACCCGGTGTATGAAGCTACTATAGATGTATAATAAGCTAAGAAAAATAAACAAAATGGCATTTAATTGGTGCTAATATGGCAACAATAATTTCATGGGACACAATGTGTATGGATTTCTCTAGCCGATTATTACTGTTACTTGAAGTCGTTGAGTTTGGCTCATTCATAAAAGTAGCAGAACAAAAGAATGTTGACCGCTCTGTGGTCTCAAAGCAGATCAGTAGATTGGAAGATGAGTTGGGCGTTCGCTTACTTAACCGAACCACGCGCTCACTGTCATTGACGGTTGCTGGTAATGAAATGGTTAACCAAGCCAAAGCCCTGCGCACTTTACTGAGTGATACTCACCGTTTGGCGCAGAACTATCACGAAGAGCCTCGTGGTGTCTTGCGCATTACCAGCTCGACCATGTTCGGGCGTCAATACGTTCAAGATGCGATTTCAGTGTTTCAACAACAATATCCAGATGTAGAGTTTGAACTGCGCTTAGAAGATCGCATGGTTGATATGGTGCAAGAGGGTTTTGATATTGGCTTCCGTATCGGACGACCTAAAAACTCAAGCTTGATTACTCGAAAGATTGCGCGAAGCCGTCTGTTGATTGTTGCCGCCCCGAGATTTTTAGAAAAACATGGAGAGGTGAACAGTCTGGAGATATTGGAATCTTTACCCGCCACTATTTACGCCGCCCCAGGTTTGTTATTCGATAAATTCGGCTATCAAGATGAGCAAGGTAAACAACAGCATTTTCAGCTTAATGCCGCTTATAAAGTGAATGATGTAGAAATGTTGGCAAGAAGCGCTGCGGGTGGAAATACGCTTGCGGTGGTAACCGCACAGATGGTGCAAGACGAAATCAAACAAGGCAAGTTAGTTCCAATTATGACGGACTTGAATATTGATGATTTCGGTACTTTCTACGCCGTGTACCCACATCGAGATGCACCAATTAAAACGAAGCTATTCATCGACACACTCAAATCCATAGTTGGAGAAGAGACGCCCATTTGGGAAAAGAACATTCCAAACTTCGACAAGATGTATGGGCGAGGGAGGTAAGGTAAACGGCAGAGTGCTATTTACTCTGCCGTTTGTTTAAGCATTTTTTGTAGGGAGTCATAACGGCGTGACTTAATAGCCTGACGTACTCTCAATTTATGAAGGGTGAGTAGTACTGAATGTCGTTACTTCACCTGCTGCATCTCAACCAATCCACCGGCGTTATGAATGTTTGTGAAGCCTTGTGACTGTAAGTATTGATACGCTTGCCCTGAGCGATTACCGCTGCGGCAATAAAGGACGATATGTACGTCTTTATCAACATTGGCTAAATATGTGTCTAGCTCTGACAGTGGGTAATTGATGGCATTGTCCAAATGACCATCCGCAAACTCTTGCGGCGTACGAACATCAACTATCATTGCGCCTTGTTCAATAAGTTGCCAACCTTGCTCCGCTCGTTCAGAAGCCTGTGCGACTGAGTGAAGTAATCCGGTACACATTAGCATTAAAGCAAGAGTAAATGGTCGCATTAAAAAGTGCCCTCGAACGACATAGTTATGTAACTGTTTTATATAGCATAATGTTGAGTATGAAGACGAACTACTTTTCTTGAGAGTGCTGAGATATCACCGATTCATTTTCGCCGTCGTGTTCGTCGTCACGTTTTTGTTTCTCGTGCATGGCCTCAATAAGTTGGCGATCAAGTTCAGCAAAGAATCTATCTTCTTCTGCCTTACCTCGAAGGCGGAGTTTTTCAGTGAAATCCATTAGTAGGTCTCCTAATTAGATATACCACTTTAAGTATAGACATTGAGTTTTGTAAGACGGGCTTGGAACAAATAAAAAGAGCCCTCTAGGGGGAGAGGGCTCAGGGGAGGAGCTTAATCAGATTTAAGCTTGAATTAGATTGGTTGCGTTTTTCATTGCTTCTTTAGTTGAGCATTCCACAACATTCGCATTTGCAAATCGGTGTGCGTCTTTCACTTGGATATCGTGAGCAAGAATCACCAATTTCGCGTTTGCTACATCTAGGTCCGTGATGCGGTTCTGGATGCCGTTTTGACCTTGCGTTTCTACTTTGATCTTGATACCAGCCGCTGCGCCCGCTTTTTCAAGTGCTTTTGCCGCCATGAATGTGTGTGCCACGCCAGATGGGCAACATGTTACTGCTACGATGTCGTACTCGCCTTCGCCTGCTGCTGGAGCTGCTTGAGCTTGTACAGGTGCTGCTTCTGCGATTTCGTCTTCAGCTTCTTCTTCAGCTACTGGTTTCCAGAATCCAACGATAACTGCTGTGGTGAGTGAGCCTAGCGCGATACCAACTACGTACATCGGAATGTTGCTTGATACTGGTGCCGTGATCAGGCCACCCCATGGTGCGTGTAGCAGGATGTCCGTTAGGAAACCAAACACACAGCCAACAATACCACCAGCAACGATAGATGGAAGCACGCGCATTGGGTCGTTTGCTGCGAATGGGATAGCACCTTCAGAGATACCGATTGAACCCATGATTGCAGCTGCTTTACCTGCTTCTTGCTCTTGCTTAGTGAATTTCTTCTTGAATAGGAATGTGGCTAGTGCCATGCCTAGAGGAGGTGTACAGATAGCGATACCAACGCCACCCATTAGCCAAGGTTGTGTATCAACTTGAGTTTGAGCAAATAGGGTTGCTACTTTGTTGATTGGACCACCCATGTCGAACGCTGTCATACCGCCAAGAATAGCACCTAGAACCACTTTAGAAGCGCCAGCCATAGAAGCTAAGAATTCGTTCATAGAAGCCATGAAGATCTTGATTGGCTCACCGATACCCCAAAGCACGATACCTGCAGAAATGAGAGTACCAATTAGTGGGTAAATGAAGTACGCGCCCAGAGCCGTCATGTTGGTAGAAAGAGGGATCTTCTTAAGTTGGAATACCACACCACCGGCGATGAAACCTGCAACGATACAGCCAAGGAAGCCACCGCCCATGTCTGCCATGATGCCAGAAGAAATCATTGCTGGAGCAAGTGCTGGTTTGTCTGCAATTGAGTAACCGATAAAGCCACCCAGAATAATTGGAAACAGTACCAGACCTTTAATACCGATATTAGAAATATCAGCCAATAAACCGTCGGCAGGTACCGCACCTTTACCAGATGCCATTACCGCTAAAGCCAGTAGAACACCACCAGCAACGATAAATGGCAGCATGTGAGAAGTACCAAACAAAAGGTGACCTTTCATGGTGCTTAAGAGTTTTTTAAAATCGCTATTATTAGTAGCTTGAGCTGTTAGGGTACTCATAATTCTACGCCTTATGAATTAATTAAAATATTTAATATTTGATGTTCGTCTTTTGCGTTATGGATATCTTCAATAAACTCTTCGCTAAATTTTCCGAATAATTCTTGAAGAACATAAATATGGTGATCCGCGCCATTGTCTGGAGACGCAATCATGAAAAATACGGTTGGTTTGATGCCGTCTTCATCGTTGTATTCGATCCCATCACGCTTTACTCCAACGGCGATGGCAGGCTCAATCACTGCTTTACTTTTTGAGTGAGGGTATGCAATGCCATCCATTGATGTGACGCTTAGTGCTTCACGGATTTCAATGTCGTTTAAAAATGCTTCTTTGCTATTGATACGATTATTCTCAAATAGCATTTGTGCTAGTTCTTCAAACACTTCTTTTTATTTGTTGCTTGAAGTTTGTTATTAATTAGGCTGACGTTTGTTAGTTCGGTAATCATTTTTAACTCGTTGGTACTGAAGTAATGAGTTAAATTTAGTGAATATGATGAACTTCGGAAATAGTAAAAAATCCAATAACTATATTTTTGTATCACTCGATATTAAGTGTGATAGACGTCATCAATATTCCTAACGAGCTAAGAGAGATGTTATGTGATGAATATCTCGGATAGATAAAGATTAAGGAGAAATGGCACAAATTTAATTACCTTAGAAAACCAGAAACCAGAAACCAGAAACCAAGAAAACAAAAGACAGGCAGTGATATCAGCAAAGTGATGATGGCCTGTTTGGATACCGTTCCCCTGTGCTTCGTCTTAGTTGAAAAAGCAGCTTCAAAGGGAATCTGTGGTCAGAAAAGGAGAGCGCTGAGAGGAATGAGACCGTTAAGGTTTACTTTGGTTTTTGTATTTGTGCAATAAATCGAGTGGGATATGGCAGTAGTCACCCGGAAAGCGCGTCAGTCGATCTTGATGTTCATTGTCACTCGGTACATAATTTTTCAGTGGCAGTACCTCTACGACAATTTTATCGGCATCTTCTTTTGAGGCAATGAATGCTTTGGCAAATGCGAGATGTTGTTGGTTTTGGCTGTAAACGCCTGTTCGGTACTTTTCACCGATGTCATCACCTTGCTTATTGATGCTGTAAGGATCAATGATTTCAAAAAAGTAGCTCATTAATGTACTTACGGATATCTGATTTGGGTCAAAGCAAGTCAGTACACACTCAGCGTAACCATCATATGCTGAGGACGTTGAGCTTGTTGTGCCATTTGCGCGTCCGGCTTCAGTTTCCATTACCCCCGGTAGATGACGCATAAACTCTTGAACTCCCCAAAGGCAACCGCCCGCAAAGTAAATTTTTTCCATCGAACTGTCCTGTTAATATTTTTCTCATTATGTCAATTGTAGCGACCTAAACACAACTCCAACCATAAAACCGGAACAACTCATGAGCAATCTGCTCTCTGTTTTACGCCGCTTTTTCTCGGTACATTGAGTGCCATACGAAACAAAGGATACTGATATGAAAATTGAACATATAGCGATTTGGACAGAGCGATTAGAAGAACTCAAAGCATTTTATGTAAACTATTTTAATGCTGTGTCTAATGACAAATACCATAATCCAACAAAGCAATTCTCCTCTTATTTTCTTTCGTTTGAAAGTGGATGTCGGCTTGAACTTATGTCAATGGACAGTGTAAGGGCTTGTGAGAAATCTCATGCAATGCAAGTGACGGGACTCGCTCATTTTGCTTTTTCGTTAGGTTCAGAACAAGCCGTTGATCAACTAACGAAAACGCTTATTGAAGATGGTTATAAATGGATTGATGGGCCAAGAAAAACTGGAGATGGTTACTACGAGAGTTGTATTCTAGACCCTGATGGTAACCGAATTGAATTGACGGTTTAGGGGACTTTTTGCACGGACTTTGTTAGTAATCGTGAGGGTGAAAATCCGGTGACTAACATTGTCCCTGCAAGCACGAGTATCGTACCTAGTATCGTATTTAACCCGACAGGTTCATCTAAAACTAAGTTACCCCACAAAATTCCAAACACAGGAACCAAAAACGTAACGGATAAGGCCGATGTAGGACCTACTTCAGAAACCAGCTTAAAATACAGTAAGTATGCCAACCCAGTACAGACAACGCCGAGCAAGACAACCGTGCTCCATTCAAAGGCAGAAGGTTCTGCACGCATAGGAATGAGAGGTAACAGCGGAAGCACCCAAATGGTTGCAGCCCACATACTGCCATGTGCGTTATTGAAAGCGGGGATTTGAGGGGCATTCTTTGTGTAGTTGGTCGCAATGCCATAACTGCACGCCGCCATTAAACTCGCGGTAATCGGCAGGATAGATTCTTTGCCTATTTTCGCAGCATCCCAACCAACTAAGACGGCAACGCCAAGAATTCCTAAGATCATGCCGAGTATGGCATGTGAATTGAGTGGGCTGCAATACCAAATAAATCCAATGAGGGCCCCCCAAATCGGAGCGGTTGAGTTAAGAATCGATAAAGTTGATGCATTTAAAGTTTGAGCTGCATAAGCAAAAAACAGAAATGGAATTGCTGAATTGAACAATCCAATGATGAGATAGTGTTTGGCGTGGCGAAGAAAAGAGAGTCTCTTTTTTAGATAAAAAGCGATCAGTAACAATGCTATTGCTGCAAAACCAACTCGAAATTCTATGAGGTAGGCTGGACCAAAAGTGTTGGCAGCGACACGCATAAACAAAAAAGACCCACCCCAAATGGCAGCAAGGCAAAGTAAGCGAACGAAACTGGCGGCGGTCATGATGAAGTCTCTAGCATTAATTATTTTTGATGTGTTTAGCGTGAAGCAAACAGAGGGAATGAGCAATATCAAATATAGCACCAGTTCCGAAAGTGACTGATGGTTTACGAAGTTGAATAGAAAGAATAGGCATAGAGTAATTACCCTAACAAGAGTAAAGTGCTAATCACTCAAATTATTGAATTCAGAGGAAAGACTCAATGAGGGTTAGATTGACTTCTCAACTTTGCAGAGTTGCTTTGTTGATAGTGACGGCTTTTCAAGTACATGCTGCAGATACCTTACCAGTTTCTCCGGAACAAAATGTGCGTCCTTATCCAGTGGAAGAGGTGACACAGTTGAAATCTGCAGAGCAGTTGATTCAAACATTTGAACAAGATGATTATTGTTTAAACTCCGTTCTGAAAAATAATGCGTTACCTCTCTACTTTGTTGAAAACCTACCGAGAGACCTTAATCATCTTCCCGTTGAACAAAAAGTATCCGGTTTTATTCGTTTGCTGTTACCGACCATTGTTGCAGTTAATGAGCAGTTACTTGAGGTACGAAAAGAACTCATTCAATTATCCCAAAAGCCCTCTACGAACTGGTCGGTCGAAGAGCAGCACTGGGTGGATAATATGAGAGCTTCTTATGGAATCAAGTCTCAAGATATGGAACAGTTATTGTTGCAAGTGGATGTGGTTCCAATAGGAATGGTACTGGCTCAGGCCATCGATGAAAGTGGTTGGGGTACGAGTTATTTTGCGACCATCGGTAATAATTTATACGGTGAGCATCTTTCATCCCGCGGTGGTAAGTACCTGACAACACCAGGAGGACATGTAAAAGTGTCTGCTTTTGATAATCTTTACGCGGGTACAGTCAGCTACATGCACAACTTAAATAGTACGAGAGCTTATAAGAAGCTTTGGGAAATGCGCAGAGCTTTGCGCCAAAAGCATGAATTAACGGGATATCAACTCGTGGGTAGCTTGGTTGATTACTCAACTCGTGGAGAGGCTTATGTGGAAAATTTAAGAGCCTTAATTAAACATCACGACTTAGACCGATTTGATCACGTTGTCTTAGATGAACATCGAGCCAAATTATTTCACTTCGCTTCGAAATAACACCTTGTAATGGCACATGAATAAAAGCGGTGTATCGGGGGTTAATGGCTAAAGATCAAAGGTTTGAACCTATCACTTCGAACTGAGGATAGGTGGATTAACTAGGCTGCGCCAAATGTGCTCACTGTTTAAGTCAGGATATTGTGTTGATGTTAAGAAGCAAGATTTCAAACTCAAGCTAAAATCAACACTAATACTAATGACAGGGACTTATTTTATGAAGCTAGGTACATTCATTACCATTTGTGTTGTTTTTTCAGGCGGAGCCATCGCGGACGAGTTAACGGTCGATATGATGGATTTGGGAACAGGCCAATCAACGGGGACCGTCACGATTGCGTCCAGTGAGTATGGCACGGTATTTACGCCGAATCTCAAAGGCTTACCTGCGGGGGCTCATGGTTTTCATATACACGCCAATGGGTCTTGTGAAAGCAGTGAGAAAGAGGGAAAAACGGTGTTAGGTGGCGCAGCGGGTGGTCATTACGATCCGGAAAATACGGGTAAACATGGTTTTCCTTGGACACATGACAACCACTTAGGCGATTTGCCAGCGCTGTATGTCAATGCCGATGGCATGGCCCAGCAACCCGTGTTAGCACCAAGAGTGGCATTGGACGATGTCAAAGGACGAGCTTTGATGATTCATGCTGGTGGTGACAATCACTCTGACCATCCCGCAAAACTCGGTGGTGGCGGTGCACGCATTGTGTGTGGTGTGATTAAATAAATCAGCCTCAAATTTTATAGATTAAAAACGGTCCACATATGTTGGACCGTTTTTGTCAGCAATAAAACAAATGACAATAAGCCAAACTATGCGAGTTTTTCTATGATGATCTCGTCAGAACTATTGACCAATATTGCCCCTTTTTCTTTAAGTTCAGCAATGACTGCATCGACATTATTTGGCATAACAGCGCGACTTGAAGCAAGGTTTACTATGACGTTAAAACCAAGAGCAAGAGCTTGTTCAACTGATTTTTTTACGCAGAAATCTAGGGCTAGGCCGCCAATAACAAGGGTGTCTATCTGGTTGAACTTAAGGAACTCATTAGCACCAGTGGTTTTGGTATCCGCCACATCGTGAAAGAAAATTCCGTAAGGGTGTGCATCCGGATCCATTCCTTTATTAACTTGAAAGTCGTATTCCAGTACAGGCGGTAAACCATCGAGTAATTCAGAACCCGGGGTACCGAGTACGCAGTGTCGATTCCATTTGATATCAACATTTGGTAACCCAACCGGTTCTAGCATGTTTGCTGGCGATTCAGCATCCCAAGCGGCTTTTGGCGGGTGCAAGTCGCGACTCACAAGTTTTAAACGACCTTTCGTATGGTTATTTAGCAGCTCTGGCACGATGTCTAGTGCGCCGGCAACAGGCAACTCATTTGGGCACAGTTCGGTAAAGCCTTTTTCAGGGTCTACATCAATAACGGCGGTGGTTTGGTAGTTAACTTGAACTGTCATGGCAGGTTCCTTATCTGTCGTTTAGCTTGCGTTAACCACGCAAACAGTTTTGGAAAAAGGTCACTTCATTATTCGTCAATGTGTACACCATAGCGGGCTTGCCGCCTTTTCCTTTGTTGGTGGACGCGACTTTGTTTGTGGCTTTAAGCACGCCTGAATCAACCAGACGACGCTTGATCGTCATACGGCTAATATCGATACCAAATTCTTGATATGCAGAGATGATGTCCGCGACTAAGAATTCTTTATCTAAAGCAAACAGCAAAACCGAAGTGTACTCAATGGAGGCTCGCAGCTTTTGCCAAGCCTTTTCAATGGTGTTTTGGTGATCAAACGCGAGGGTTTCTTTCCCCTCTAGCACGTCTTGTAACGTGAACCATTTGAGCTGAGATTCTGGGACGCCTGCATTGTTGATTTGTTCGACGTTGTTACGGTCAACTAAAGCGTAATGGGTGATATTTAAGCTCCAGTCTTCCGGGTCTCGTTTTGGGTCACCGTCGATAAAGGCTTCACTGAAGTGTCGAGGGTAGGTGTGGATTTTTTCACGGCAAATACGACGTCTAGCGGCCTCAAAGTTTTCATCGGCAGGGCGTCCACCCTCGTGGGTCATGTCTTTATCAAATACGAATCCCCCCGGTAATGCCCATACTCCATGATAAGGGCGTTCAGGGTTGGAACGTTTGATCAGCAACACTTCCAAACCTATATCGGCGTTGCCTGATAGTCTGAATGGAATAATGTCGACAGTTACGATCATGATGAGGTCCTGAGAATAATTTGTAAGTAATCTAGCGCATAACAACGGAGGGTTCAATGGGTAAGTAACTAATAGTTAGAAACGTCACCGAAACAAAAAACAGATCTACCGGTAGATTGACCATTAGTCTCTGATTATCTTATCCACAATGTCTGTGGAAAAAGTGAACGAAAAAACCTTATAAAAATGAGTGGTTAGTAACAAAAGTTGACAAACTGTCTGCACGTGTTTATTGTTTACGCAATTAAGTTAGTAACAATAAGTTATATACCGAAATTAGCCTTGTGAAGAACCATTCTTAATCAGGAGTGGAAAAACAATAAGATACGGTTTGATTCGTACAGAGGGCATTGGGGTATAAACGAAAAAGGGCGTGTAGAAGGGCTCCGAATGAACACCAATTTATTTTCGTCTCGCATCATTCAAAGTGCGTTGGATTTTGACGTATACAAAGTGAACATGATGAGCGCAGTTGCGGCGTTGTATCCCGATGCGATGGTGTCATACAAATTTATCGTACGTAGTGAAGAGGATCTTTCTGAATTGCTACCAGTGGTAAAAGAGGAAGTGCTTAAACTACAAGATATTCAGTTTTCTGCAGATGAAATTGAATACATGAAAGACGTCGCTCCTTACCTAAATTCGGCATTTGTTGATAGTCTGCGTGCATTTCGTTTTAACCCTCAACGTGATGTTTCTTTCAATATTAAAACGATGGCTGATGGTTCTAGCCAGTTGCGCATCACTATCAATGGCCTGTGGAAAGAAACCATTCTTTACGAAACCATCATCATGAGTATTGTATCGGAAGTCCGTAGCCGCTCTCGTTGGTCAGATATCCCTGTAGAACAGTTCCAGTCGGTACTAGAAGACAAAGTTCGTCATTTAAAAGCGGAATTGAAGCGCCGTAATATTACTAACTTTAAGTTTGCAGATATGTCGACTCGTCGTCGCTTTTCTTTCCAAGCACAGCGTTCAATGCTTGAATTTTTAAGCCAAGCCTTACCGAATAACCTAACTGGCACGAGTAACTACCACTTAGCCCGTGAACTCGGACTTACACCAATTGGTACGGTGGCTCATGAATGGTTCATGGGGCATCAGGCGCTCGTCAATGTGCGTGATTCACAGAAAGTCGCATTGCAACGTTGGCAGAAAATGTTTAATGGAGCGTTAGGTATTGCATTAACTGACACCATTGGCATTGATGCGTTTCTTCGAGACTTTGATGAAGAGTTGAGCCATGCGTATGCAGGCGTGCGTCACGACAGTGGATGCCCTTATGCATGGGGCGAGAAGATGATTGAGCATTATCACTCGCTTGGCATTGACCCGATGACGAAGACTTTAGTCTTTACCGATGGTTTGAACTTTGAGCAAGCATTGGATATTTGTGAGCATTTCCAAGATCGCGTGCAAGTGAGCTTTGGTATTGGCACGTCTCTGGCGAACGACATGGGTGAGTACACGAATGCGAATGGCACGAAATATAAGCCTTTATCTATCGTGATTAAAATGGTGACGTGCAATGGCTCTCCAGTGGCAAAAATCAGCGATGAACCTGAAAAAGCCATGTGTGAAGATATCTTTTTCTTGATGAATCTAAAGCGACGTTTTGAGCAACCTTTAGATCTAGAAGAATGTCGACAGTTGATAGATCGCCTTGAAAATGAGGGTGATAATTACCTGATTGACGCATAAATTAAGCCGAATTAATGCACAGACTGAGCTGGATTAATGGATAGACAAAAAGCATCTATCTCAGCACGAACTTAATCATCACCCTCTATGGTTTCGATAAATTTATATCGGCAATCTTAGAGGGTGATTTGGTTATAGTACAACCAAAGACAAATCAGGAATGAATGATGAATTTGGTTGTCCACTTGCAGAAAAAAACGATAAGAAAGCACGGATACGAGCTCGCAACGCGTCAAGCGTGGAAATGTGGCATCAAAGCGAATCTTGTTAAGCGTGTAATTGGTATTTATAAAGGCCAGATCGTCTGTACGGTGGAGGGGTGCCGTGCTGAACTTTCCTCACCACTCAACAATCCATTGCACAATGATGAAAAGCAGGGGCGATACGTCTTTGTCGGGGGAATTTTCTGGGAGCCAAATAACATCATCGCTCCGGGATTTCCTGATTTTATGTTTATGCATTTGCGAAATTTAACGCATCGTCATAAATACTTGACCGATGATGAACTGTTTTTGAGTTTGGCATAATTCGATGATCAGTCTGTTTCTTAAATCATTGCTCGGTGCCGCTGCAGTGATGATCATTGCACTGCTTTCAAAGTCGAAGAGTTTCTATATTGCGGGTTTAATTCCGTTGTTTCCGACGTTTTCATTGATTGCCCATTTTATTGTTGGAACGGATAAAGATATGGAGGCTCTGCGTGATACCGCCTTATTTGGGATCTATTCCCTTATTCCGTATAGTGCTTACCTGATATCCGTCTTCTATTTTAGTTATCGCTTAAGTCTAGTGGGGACCTTAACTGCGGCAACACTTGTTTGGGTTGCCTGTGCATCAATTCTGCTTGTCTTTTGGACGCGTTGGATGGTTCCTGCTTAGCTTTCTTTTCAGCCTAACTTTCTTCTTAAACCTAACGCCAATTTGGCTTTTTCAGTCGGCATTGTGTCAATTGACGTTGCTCCTATCGAGAATTGACTTATTTCTTATAAAACATCGTTTTTAACCTCAGAATGACATAAGCTTTATGATTCGCTGATGTTTGTTTTTCTCTCGATTTACCATTGGTCCAAGCAAAGTAAAATTTACTGGAACTAAATTATGAATATAAAATCGATTGCAATAGCAACGGCAGTGGTAGCAGTATTAGCGGGTTGTAAAGATAAGACGCCACCACCACCAACAGAAGCAAACATCACTTTGGTCGAGGCGGTAACAGAAACGGTGAAAAATCCTCACCAAGTCTGTAAAGACGTCGTCGTGACTCACCGTGTGCAACCAAAAGACGAGAACAAACTGCTTGGTACGGTTGGTGGTGCAGCGGCAGGAGCGGCACTAGGAAACCAAATCGGTGGCGGGTCAGGTAAAGTGATTGCTACTGCGGCGGGGACTATTGCAGGTGCATTAGCGGGTCGAGAGATCCAAGATAATGTGCAAAAAGGTGACGTAGTGACAACGACGGAAAAGCAGTGTCACACAGAATACACCACATCAGAAAAAGTAGTAGGTTACAATGTAACTTATAATGTAGCGGGCGTGCCATCAACCGTTCGTTTGGAAAGTAAACCTGTAGGTTCTACATTCCCAATTCAAGATGGAAAAGTCATATTGCCACAATAATCTGCCGCTATTTTTCAATGGCTTAATACACAGAGCAAAGCACCCTTTAGCCCATTTTTCGAACTAAAGGGTGTCTAATTAGGGTGAGAACGCTCTGATTTGTTATTTATCAGCAAAATAATCGACCAGTGTTTTTCGCCATTTTCTCGATTCTCTGATCTGGAGAAGTGCTCGATTTATCTCTTCTTCATAAGTATTGTTTTCAGTGAGAATAAACCCGTAGTTTTGTTTCTCAAGTTGGTAGGGTAGCACTTCTAAATCAAGGTATTGGCCAGAAGTTCTACCATTCCCGATCATATACTTTAGCACCACATCATCTGCCACAATGGCTTCCACTTCGCCTCGATCCAATGCCTCAAGTAAAGATGACATATCGTCATAGTTTTCATGACGAATACCAAAACTGGTGAGCAGTATTGAAGAAGTCGTAGCGGTTTTGGTTCCGACCTTTACATTGGCAAGATCGTTAATGCTTTTTATCTGGGAATATCCCTGACTGAGCGTGAGCTTACTTGCTAGAACTGCAGTGATACTGGCAATAAACAATGTACTAAAAACGGCAATGAAAACCGTAATGACTCGGCCAGTTAGTGTTTTGAACTCGAAATAATTAAAGGGACCGCGAGTGATGAACAGTAGCCCTAAGATAAAGCTCTCCACCCAACGTCCTAATCGACTTTGCATTGAGTAGAGCTTGTCATTATTCCCTTGCTCTAAGTTGTAAAAGAAAGCGCCAAGTAATCCAGCAATTAGTAATATTCCGCCGACAAGCAACCATAATCCCCGTTAGAAAAGATCGAACGAAATGTATGGAGATAGCCTTGATTTTTAATGGCAATAGCAAGGTGTGTCTCGTAAAACGAGTGTGAAAAGTCTGCGAAAAGTTCTCTATCAGGGGTGATCGAAATACAAGATACGCCGATGTCAATTTGCTCTTTTTCGATAGCGTCGAGCAGTTCATTGAGCGGGTAATGCTGAACTGAAAACTCAACATTCATTTCGTCAGCGATGTGTTCCCAAAGTTCAATGCTTAAGCCATTTAACTTGTTGTCGAGTGAACTAATCACAAAAGGTGGACAAGGGTAGGTGCCAACTTTTATCGAAGAGGCAAAAGTGGTGGTACTCACAAAGCTAAAGAGAAAGAGTAATAGGCAAATCCAGACTTGGCGCATCGACTGTAATACGTTTGGCATGCACAGTACCTCTCTGATAAGAGGCAGCGAAGAATCGTGTTGAGGGAAACGAGTCTCCTCAAAGTTCAAAGACGTTCAGTTGTTAAGAAATGATAACGAATTCAATACTGCCTTAGTGTTGTTATTTACTTTCTTAACTATAGCAGTTGATAGGGATTTGATAGGGGCAGTCATCGCCCCCTCGCTTTTCTATCTCTATTCCCGGTGCTTTGGTCTTGCTGCTTATGCCGCAGGGGCATGATTGTGTTTGTGCTCTTTTGCTGCTTGTTCTCGTTTCTGCTTTTTTCGTTCCCGTTTTGATAGCCAAATAAGCGGTAGTACAATCATGACCGTCCCAATTGCCATAAACACATCGGGTACTTCACCAAACCAAATAAACCCAACGATCACCGCGCCGATTAGCCCGCTGTATTCAGCACTGGCAATTTTATTGCTTTCGATTGAACGATAAGCGAGTACACACGTGGCGGCGTAAATCATGATGAATAAGCTCGATCCTGCGGCAACAGGGAATGAGCTCCAGTCCCATGTTTCACCCTCAATTAAAACCAACAAGAGTGAGACAGGAATACCGGCTAGGTTAGTCATCAACAGTGTGTGTGTTACGGATTGATTCTTTGGAAGTTTGCGGATCAGCAAGTTGTTGATAGCCAGTGTGATGGCAACCACTAACGCAGACAACGCAGCCCAATCAATCTGATTAGGACGAATAATTACCAGCACGCCAGCGAAGCCCATAACAGCCGCGATAATTGATTGTGCGGAGAGTTTTTCCCCAAAGAAGATTGCAGCCAGTGGCAACATAAGCAAAGGGGCGGCATAGAAAATTGCGTTGGCAGTCGCAAGCGGCAAAGATGAAATGGCGGTCACCATGAAAGTCGCACCAGTTAACCATACATGTGCGCGGACAGCATGCCACTTAAAGCCATCCATTAAAGGACTCTGTTTTGTTAACAGGTATACGGGCAGTAGTATCATGACGGCAGAAAGCTGTCGGTAAAAGACAAACTGAAAAATAGGTACTTCGTTGCCCACACTTTTGATCAAAGCGTCTGAGAGTACCGCAATAAGATTACCAACAATTAATAGCAGCATAGCTGCGCCGACAGATGTGACTTTCACTTTTTCTTCTCCTGTAACTTTGCCAAAGAGTAGGTGATGACATAGGATGAAGTGAAGTGATATTTATTAGTTATAGTATGAGATTTTTAGATAATGAAGTTGCCGCCATTAAGATCTGTGCATTGTTTTGAATCGGTTGCTCGTAATTTGAGCTTTTCTCTCGCGGCACAAGAGCTCAATGTGACTCAAAGTGCGGTCAGTCATCAGATCCGTTTGTTGGAAGATTACCTTGGTGAGGCTTTATTTATTCGTCAGGGGCGGAAGTTGTCTTTGTCGGATGTTGGTCTTCGTTACCTTGAGGATATTAGCCCGGCCATTAGCGCAATCGCGATCGCGAGCCAGAAAGTACGAGAGGGTGAGAAAGGCAGTTTACGACTCGCTATTTATAGCTCGTTGGCCGTAAAGTGGTTGATTCCTAGGTTGGCGGACTTCAAGCGTTTGCATCCTGATATTGACCTCACGCTGAACATGGTCGCCGGTGACCCTGACCAAACAGACAGTGTTGGGGATTGCTTTATAACCGTGCAAAAGCCAAAGCGCAATTATATGGCAGTGCGTCTGTACGATGAAACGCTTTATCCTGTTTGCAGCCTTAACCTTTGGAAAGAGATACAAGAGCAACCTATACCTGATGTTTTTTGGCGATATCCAATTTTGTCTACCGACTCAATTTATAGAGAGCGAGGGAAAGACTGGTCACAATGGTGTGAAGTGGGTGGTTATGAATTACCAAAGGATGTAGACATGCAACACTTTAGTCATATGTTATTGGCGATCGAGGCTGCGAGATACGATCAGGGTATTACCTTTGCCAATGACTTTATGTTGAATGAGCGCGATAAAGCGCAGGACTTGGTTTACATCCCATCTCATGGTTTAGAGACAGGGGATAGCTTTTACTTTGTCCATAAAAAGAATCGAGTGAGGCAACCCGAGATCATCAAGTTGACTAACTGGTTGAAGCAGCAGTGCTTGTAAGCAAAAGGCTTAGAATCTCATTTATATCTATAAGTAAGGATTTTTATAAGACAAGCTGGGCTGTAAATAAAATCCGAGCTAGGGATGCTCGGATTTTTCGTTACCAGGAGACGGGGCTTATTAGCTATTACTTATTAACTGTTAGCTATTACTTATTAACTGTTAGCTATTGCTGTTTGCTCAAGTTATAGAATGAAGCCAAATCACCCGTGGCCTTTTCTCCATTCATATCAAGTTTCATCAGAATGTTTTCACCAACAAAGTATTGGTTGGGTGCCGACTCATCAACAAGCGTGATGGTGCTTCCTGCAGTGTTCCATGTAAATTGGCCGTTTGATGAAAATTCACCATCTTCTTTGCCTTTATAAACTTGTTTAAGTGTGTAACTGCCATCAGTGTTTAATGTCAGGGTCGTTTCTATTCCCTCACAATCAGCACAAGGTAACAGGCCTTGATAAGTACCATTCCAATCGAGAGCATTTTTTGAATTATGTGCCGTATCCACAAACGTTTCTGTTGTGATCACTTGCTCGTCTTCTATCGGAGTGACATCCACACTTTCTTGTGTTTCAGTAGCTTGAGGAGCATCAATTACAGTGGTGTCAGTTGGTTTTTCGTCCTGACAGCCAGCTAAAATAAATACAGCACTGGTCAATGCTAACAATGTCTTTTTCATTTCAGTCCTCTTTGAATCAACGGTGTACATGCTCTGCCACCTAGGGATGCTTGGTTTAGTAAATATTATTAAAATAATAGCTCGCTATTACGAAACTGAGTCAATATTACGTAAGTCATTATCGCTTTTTTGTCAGAGATTTGCGTGAACCGTCAGTAAGCGGCAAAGTCTTGGATGCTCATTTGATGTTCGGGCTTAAATCGCTGGGAGGGGCAGGCATAAGAAAGGCTCATCCCTATGAGCCTTTGCTGTACATCGGAGAGGTTATGACGCCTTATCCATTATCGGAGGCTTTTTTGAAGCTTTCTCTGCGGTGCTATCTGCTGATTCATCAGAGAAGATTTCAGCGACAGCACTTCGCTCGAGTTCTCCTTGCAAGTTGCCCTCATCGTCTACGACTGGTAGTGAGTAATCACAAGACATGGTGTCAGGAAGTACATGCTCAATCACTGAATCAGGCGAAATCACCGGCACCTCTTCATAGATCTCTTTGTCGAAAGTTTGCGTTGCACTGTCTTTGGCTGCGTCAAGGAGGCTTTCTCGTGTTAGTACGCCTTGGAAGCCATCATCGGTGACATGATAAGCGTAGTCCTGTTTCACTCGCTTCATTTCTACCAACGCTTCTTCAATCGTGGTGGCCGTTATTCGGTATGCCGGTGGCTTCATCACAGTTTCAACGGTTAATGCTCGCGCACGATTGACGTCTTTAACAAAGGCTTCCACGTAGTCATCAGCAGGGTGAAGCAAGATTTCATCTGGTGTCCCTTGTTGCACTAACTCCCCATCTTTCAAAATTGCAATTTGATCGCCTAGGCGCAGCGCTTCATCTAAATCGTGAGTGATGAAGATAATGGTTTTATGCAGCTTTTCTTGCAGGTCAATCAGTTGATCTTGCATTTCACTGCGGATCAGTGGGTCAAGAGCCGAAAACGCTTCGTCCATGAGCAGAATTTCCGCATCGGTCGCGAGTGCTCGAGCAAGGCCGACACGCTGTTGTTGTCCACCAGAAAGCTGCGCCGGATATTGATTTCCATAACCGGTTAGACCAACAGTATCTAGCCATTCATTCGCTTTGATTAAGCGGTCCTCTTTCTTGATACCCTGAATTTCTAAACCATAAGCCACGTTGTCAATCACCGTACGATGAGGCAATAAACCAAAGCGCTGAAACACCATTGACATTTTATGTCGACGAAATTGTTCAAGTTCACTCGTTGATAGTTTCATGACATCAATGCCCTCGACCAAAATCTGGCCCATTGTCGGGTCGATGAGACGATTGAAGTGTCGGATCATGGTGGATTTTCCGGAGCCGGATAATCCCATGATGACGAAAATCTCCCCTTTGTTTATCTTAAGGTTGATGTCTTTTAAACCGACGGTGTGCCCTGTTTCAGCCAAGATTTGATCTTTGCTCTGACCTGATTTTACTTTGTCTATCACTGAGGCTGGCTTAGGACCGAAGATCTTGTATAGGCCACTGATTTCAATAAGAGGCTTAGTCATGTTTTAGATCTCCTAAGTGAGCTTGAGTGCGTTTTGCGTAGGCTTGCGATGCTCGATCGAACAAAATCGCAAGGGCAACAATAGCCAAACCGTTTAATAGGCCAAGAGTGAAGTATTGATTGGTGATGGATTTCAGAACAGGTTGACCTAAGCCTTTTACGCCAATCATTGATGCGATGACGACCATAGAAAGGGCCATCATAATGGTTTGGTTAATGCCGGCCATAATGGTTGGCATGGCTAGAGGCAATTGTACTCCCAATAGACGTTGTTTCTTGCTCGCACCAAAAGCGGTTGCCGCTTCCAGTACTTCTTTATCAACAAGGCGAATACCAAGGTTGGTGAGACGAATGACGGGTGGAATGGCGTAGATTACAACGGCGATCAAGCCTGGAATTTTACCAATGCCAAGCAACATCACGACAGGGATAAGGTAAACAAAGGCAGGCATGGTTTGCATCACGTCGAGCAGCGGCGTAACAATCGACTGAATGCGATTAGAACGTGCCATGGCGATGCCAATCGGGATACCGAGTACGATGGCGAGCATGGTACAAACAGTAATAATACTGAGAGTCCGCATCGTGTCTTCCCACATGCCAAAGTAGCCAATTAATATCAACGATCCGAAACAGGCGACAGCAAGCTTCCAAGAACGACTCGCTGCGTAGACTAAAGCGGTACAAACGCCGAGAATAATGACCCAAGGAGTGGAAATGAGGAGCTTTTCAAACCAAACAAGAAAGGTGAGAAGAGGGTCGAAGAATGATTCAATTAAGTCGCCATACTCACGAGAGAAATCGCGGTAGGCACCATCAAGAGTTTTACGAATGGTTCTGAGGTCTGAGCGATCCATTTCTGGAAATTCGCTGAGCCAAGTCGAGTCAGACATGTTTACTTCCTTTTTTTACCGAGGCTGAGATCAGCCTCGGCATACTGCAAATAAGGCATTCCTATGCCATTGATGTGTCTTTGCTATTACAGTGCACCTTGCACTTTTGTCGCGACATCTTGTGGAACCCATGTCGTCCAGATTTGCGGGTAGTTTTCTAAGAAGTGGAACATGGTTTCTTCACCATCCGCTTGGTTGTCTTCCATCCACGCTAATAATTGGTTCATATCCGCGTTTGTGAAACCACGTTTGGTGAAGTAGTCGTATGCTGCTGGGGAGCGTGATGCAAATTCTTCAGTAGTGATGGTGTGTACTGGTGATGGTGGGTACATGGTAACTTTAGGGGCATCACACTCAGCTTGAGTCGTACAGTTGACAAATTCATCTACATTAACACCACTACCAAAATCGACTTTTACCATGTCGTATTTACCAAGTACCGCCGTTGGGGCCCAGTAGTAACCAAACCAAGCTTGTTCACGCTCATACGCTTTTGCGATAGAGCCTGATAAACCTGCGCTAGAACCTGGGTCGATGATGTCAAAGCCTGCTGCTTCAAGGTTCATTGCTCTAAAAAGGTTACCAGCACTGATTTGACAGTTCCAACCGGCAGGGCAGCTATAGAATGCCGATTTGCTGTGATCTTCAGGGTGAGAAAACAGCTTCGCGTGCTTTTTAATGCCCTCAATGGTTTTGATTTCTGGGTATTGCTTTACGAGATAAGCCGGAACCCAAAAGCCCTCTTCACCACCGTCTACTAACGCTTTGCCTGCGTAGCGTAGGCGTTTTTCCTCAACCCCTTTGTCTAACGCATCTTTCAGGCTATTGCTCCAAAGCTCTGGTGCAACATCCGGTTGGCCTTTTTCGATCATGGATGTACCTGTAGGCATAGTATCACCCGGTATAAGCTCGGCGTCACATCCATAACCGTGCTCAAGAATAAAGCGGTCCACGTTAGCAATCAGCGTGGCTGAATTCCAGTTCATATCTGCAATTGTGACCGATCCACACTCGCTTGCATTTGCATTGGCCGTTAGCGCACCAATCGCGAATAGTAACGGTGTTTTATAATTCATGTTGAGTTTCCTTTCTCTAATTGTCTCAATAATGTTAACCAAATAATCATTAGTGTTCAAACTAATAAGGTGGCCATACGGTGAAATTATTTGTTAATTTTTATTATTACTAGTCGAAAAGCTCTACGTTAATCGCCTAATAAACAAAGTTTTTTCTTTGTCTATCGTTTTATATTGGAATGAAATTTGGTTTAACACTCAATGCTTTTGTTAGATGTCTAATCAACATTTGCATTCTGTCCTTGGTCAAAAAAGTAGTGTTCGATTGGGGGCCATTTTTGCGAGCGAGGTTATTTCTGCAAGCTAAGTTATTTGTGCAAGCTACGCTATTTTTGCAAACTAAGTTATTGGCATATGCCAATTATGAGCGTAATCTAAACAAGTTAACCAAAGGAGGAGTTGTGGCGAGACCAAAAATAGAACGACGTATTTGTGGAAGAGCGGCACATCATTGTTTTAAGCCCAACGGGATTCCATACAGCCAGCTCGACAAAATAGACATATTACCTGAAGAGCTAGAAGCGTTGCGTTTGGCTGATTTAGAACGATTGAGTCAACAAGAAGCTGCCGAACAAATGGGGATTTCTCGCCAAACTTTTGGTAATACGGTGAAGAGGGCGCGTTACAAAGTCGCAAAGAGTCTAGTTGAGGGTTGTGCATTGGTTTTTCCAGACGAGGAGTCAAACTCATGATTTATGCTATTCCAAATGATGGTGAGCGAGTCGCTAACCATTTTATTAAAGCGCCATATATTGCTATTTATTCCGATACCAAAGGTATGCTTAAAAACTTAGCGAATATTGCGGCAATGCCTCAAGCTGGCTGTAACGCGAAATCACAGCTTATTCAGTCGTTAAAAGAGTATCAAGTGGATGCAGTTTTAGTGAGAAACATTGGCGAGCGAGCTTTAAATAAACTGTTGAAAAGCGGTAAACAGGTATTCAAGCTATCAACGCGCAGTTCATTGGATGACGTGCTTGCTGTTCCCCGTATTGCTCTTGTTGAAGCGAGTCAAGGTCGGCCCTCTACTCATCACATGAAGAAAGGTGGTTGTGGTGGCTGTGGTAGTAAATCCTTGGCACCATCATTACTGCTTAGTCCAAGAGCGAATAAGGAAAAGGTTTCTGGTTCCATTCGGCCAACTATACTGATAAAACACATATCTAAGTAAGGAATGACGATGGTTTGGTTATTTACGTTCTTAGGCTTTTTAGCGGTGATATTGTTGATGTCGCTTGGTGTCATCTTCCATAACAAACGGATTCAGGGTAGTTGTGGTGGATTGAACAATGTAGGCGTTGATAAAGTCTGCAATTGTGAAACAACGTGTGCGGAAAGTGAACGTCGACTTTATCAAATTCAGGAACCTAACTCAGGCAATTTATCGTCTTCTTAAGTGTTGTAGATAGTTTGTCAAACTGTCGATTCCGTCTGATTTCTTTATAAGTACTTTTGCATATTGCTAGTTGAGTTCTACGCTTATGATTCGTCTTTACATAGGAGAATCAAGATGGCTTTGATGAAACAGGATATTCCAAATCGAGTAACGGTTTATCATGATAATGCTGAGCAAGAAGTTGAGCTAAAAAACGCGATGCTTCCAGAGAAACCGCGTTACTTTAATGGTTCACCAACGTATAAAGCCGAGAGTATTGCTGCCTTTGAAGACAAACTCGATCAGATTGGACTTTCGTTAGACAAATAATTTGTATGCCAATAAAAACGCCCTCTTGCTTGAGGGCGTTTTGGTTGATATTTATCAGAAAGTTAGTGCTAATTTTGTTGGGCGTCGCTTTGGCAAACTTGCTTTTGTACCGCTGGAGGAGCGGGCTCGTAATGGCTTAGAGTCATATTAAAACTACCCTCACCACCAGTGATTGAGCGCAGACGCCGCGAGTAATCTTGAAGCTCATTCACTGGGGATTTTGCTCTTAATATGGTGAAGTGACTGTCAATGGGTTCTGTGCCCTCGATTAATCCTCGATTGCCCGAAAGATCTCCTGATACGTCACCGACGTTGGCGGTGGGGATGTGCAACTCCATCTGTACAATCGGTTCTAGCACGATTGGATCGGCATTGTTAATGGCATCTAAGAATGCTTTTTTCCCCGCAATGACGAACGCAATTTCTTTCGAGTCTACCGAGTGATATTTACCATCGTACACGGTGACTTCGACATCTTTAATTGGGTTCCCAGAAATCGCGCCCTCTTCTAAGGCTTGAACAATCCCTTTTTCTACCGCAGGAATAAGCGCAGTAGGAATGGATCCGCCAACAACCTTATTGATAAATTGGAAGCCTGCGCCACGCTCAAGAGGCCGCACTCTTAGTTGAACTTCACCAAATTGACCTGCGCCACCACTTTGTTTCTTATGACGATAGTGCCCTTCAGCTGGCTTGGTGATGGTTTCAAAGTATTCGACGCTTGGTTGACAGGTTTCTACGTCGAGCTTGTAAATGCTCGACATTTTCTCAAGTGCGACTTTTAGATGGAACTCACCTTGACCGCTGATGATGGTTTCATTGGTTCGTGCACGATGTTCTCCCCTGAGTGATGGATCTTCGCTTGAAATTTTATTAAGGACGTCGCCAAGTTTTTGTTCATCCCCTCGTTTTACTGGCTTCAAGCATAAAGAGTACATAGAGTCAGGGAAATTGAGTGTTTTAAGTTGCACACCATCTTCTTGATGCGAATCATGCACGATCGAGTCGAATACGAGATCATCTACTTTCGCTAGTACGCAGAAATCTCCCGCCAGTGCTCGTGGTATTTCTTTTCGATCTTTACCCTGTAGTTGATACAAATGACCCACTTTAAATGCTTTATTATTTTCTCCGACAAAGAGTTGGCTACCGGCAGTAATTTCACCTTGATAGACACGTAAATAGGCGAGTTTTCCCATGTAGGGATCGACGCTCACTTTATATACGTGTGCCACGGTATGCTCTAACGTTTCACAGTTGACTTTAACCCTCTTACCGTTCTTTTCAAGCATTGGAGGGTTGCCCTCATTCGGCATTGGCATGATTTCCGCTAGGGTTCTTAATAGCAGCTCTATACCTGCACCGGTTTCCGATGATACGAAACAGATAGGGATAACATGGCCCGTCCGTAATGCTTCTTCAAAGGGGTCATGAAGTTGTTCTGCCGTGAGTTCTGAGCCTTGTTCTAAGTAGAGCTCCATCAGTTCTTCATCGACTTCGATGACTTGGTCTATCAAGGTTTCGTGCGTATCTTCAACATTGGATATGAGGGTTTCTATAGACGTATTCGGCTCAAAATAACAATCGACGACAGATTTTCCATCGGAAGACGGTAAGTTGATTGGCAAGCAGTTGTCGCCAAAATGCTCAAAAATATTATCAAGAACGGTTTCGAGTTGATTGCCGTGATCATCCAATTTATTGATGATGATCATTTGGCACTTTTTCTGCTCTTTCGCAAAAGCAAAGAGTCGGTCTGAGGTTTGGTTGATTGGTGCCTGAGGATCAATGACTAGCGCGGATGTTTCGACAGCAGGAAAGATGCTGATGGTTCGCCCAAGCAACTCGCTTTGTCCTGGGGTGTCAATGATGTTCAGTCGATGGTTATTCCAACTCAAACTGACGGGTGTCGCCTCAATGCTGTGTTGATATTGGATGGATTGGGAATCGAAATCGGTAACGGTATCGCCTTTTTCTACACACCCGAGATGGCTAGTGGCTTGGCAGGTATAAAGCAGTTTTTCAATCAACGTAGTTTTGCCAGTCCCCGTTTGGCCGACAAAGGCGATGTTGCGGATCTTGTTGATAGGCATAGAGCCTCCTTGCAAATGACGTGAAGAACCGTAAAGTCCTTGGACTAACCTGAAGTTAGGTTATGAACTGCATTAGAGTCGGCGGGTTTACCGCCACCTCGTCTTCCACGTCATTTTTCGGATGACTCGAAACATATAATCACCTTGCATAGAGGTCATAGTCATAAGCATGGCCCAATATCCACAAAAATATGTGATTTATTTCATGATGAAAGCGATTGAATTTTAATCTAGGTCATGAATTCATAATCAATGAACGTGAGTGCTCCAATGCTGAACATACCTAAGTGCGTAACACCGTATCTTTACTCTATGTTCGTTATCGTGTTAAACCTCAAGTATTCTTGAGGTTAAGTAGAAAACAAGAAACAAGGAGTAAGCAATGGAAATTAGCGTTGGGGAAGTCGCCAGACGCTCTGGAGTAAAAGTGTCAGCGCTGCACTTTTATGAGCAGAAAGGATTGATATCGAGTTGGCGCAATACAGGCAATCAACGCCGTTATCACCGCAGTGTATTGCGTCGTGTGGCGGTGATAAAAGCCGCGCAGCAAGTCGGACTATCTTTGGAAGAAATCAAGCAAGCGTTGGATGAACTGCCACAACATGGGGCTCCCAATAAAGCGCAGTGGGAAAGCATGGCGAGCCATTGGCATCAGCAACTCGATCTGAAAATCCAAAAGCTTAAAGCATTACAAAATGACTTGGGCGGTTGTATTGGCTGTGGGTGTCTTTCTCTTGAAAGTTGCGCATTGAGAAATCCTGATGATGTACTAGGTAAAGAGCACGCAGGGTCCAATTTATCACAGGATGAAAAGGGCTAGATTGCCCTTTTCGTAATGTGTATCTTGTGTTTTTATTGATCGGCGGCGGAATAAAGTAAGCGCTCAAATCGCTCATGACCATGTAAGAGCTCCAAATCTTGCTCTTCGGCTAAAAGATCACGAATCGATGGACTGGTGTCAATTGCACGTTCTAGATCTTCGATAGCTTGCTCTTCGATACCCAATCGAGAATAAGCACAGGCTCGCTGATATAGTGCAGGGCCATTTGTATCGTCCACTTCTAGGACGCGATTACATAGACTGAGTGCCCAGTGGTACTCTTTTATCTCCATCGCGGCATCGGCTTTGTAGGTGAGTGCTTCTAAATCACCTGGACGAACCAACAAAATCTCATCGTAAATATCAATGCGTTGCTCGGGCGTTTGAGAGCTTTGCGCGCGTAACCACAAATTATGGATTTCGTTGATCTTTTCGATTTCTTTGTTGTTTTCACTAATGATGCGTGTCTTGCGTTTTAAATCACGCTCAAGAGCCACGAATTTTTTCTCGTATTCTTGTGCGATTTTTTCTAGGCGTTTGTCGGCCATCTCTGTCGTGTTGTTTTTGAATTCTCTCAATGACTGCCAGCCAACGAACGCAATCAAAGAAGCAACACCAGCGATGATGTAAAAGAAATACGTCACGGTGACGTTCGCATAGTTTAATGACTTATCGGCAACGGTTAACTCGCGGTCGGTGATTTCGACAATCATTCGGCGTTCTAAATCTTGTTGTTCCTGACGGAGTGATTTTAGCTCATCGAGAATGTAACGCTCCATGAGCGGTCGATCTAATAGTTCAGATTCGGAATATTTCTCTTCGGACGCGAAAGTTTGGAAAGAGAGGAGGGCGGCGAAAAAAATGGCGATAGCTGTGCGCATAAAACGTCCTTTTGCGTCGAGTTTTTGGATGGATCCATGAAACCATAGCAAATTGAGACGTGGTTTAGCAAAAATCGAACGAAAAATGGTTGTTTTATAAAGTGTTTAACGACAAAAGCCGTACCGGTATTTTTATGATGAATGGAAGTCGCGAGGGGGCGCTTTACTGGTTTATCTATTGATTGGTTTTGATTATTGATTTTAATGATTAGGCGTTAATACAACTAAGCCCTTTCCATATATGGGGATAGGATAAAGGGCTTAGCGAGCACTTAAATGGGTGAATCTATGGCACACCAAACTCTGTTAAATTGGTGGTGAATAATAAGGTATTGACTACCCGTAGCGTTGATTCATCGGGTTTCATTGAATATGCGCGCTTGTATGACGTTGCCGCTTGATAATCCTTTCCCTCAGCTTGAGATATTTTCC
The DNA here is from genome assembly GCF_003544875.1 of Vibrio alfacsensis. NCBI lineage: Bacteria > Pseudomonadati > Pseudomonadota > Gammaproteobacteria > Vibrionales > Vibrionaceae > Vibrio > Vibrio alfacsensis. The sequence continues at coordinate 1,376,736 of NZ_CP032094.1, read as the reverse complement.
CAGCAAGGATATTACTGGTCCATGACTCTCTCACTGAAAGTGCTCGAGATAGGTGCTCTTTTGCTTGCTTTGGATCATCGAGTGAAAAAGAGTGAATCGCTAGCGCTTCATAATAAATTGGGGCGTGAAGCTCATCATCGATATCCATTAAGCTATTGAACAAGAGCTCCATTTCCGTTGTTGAAATGGTGTTTGGCTGAATGGAGTTGAGAATGGACGCTGAAATAAAACGTTCGGCAGCCGCAATTTCCAATGTTGGATCAATGGCTAGCACTTGATCATAAAGTTTGATCGCTGAATAGAGTGAGCGCACGGTAATAATATTGGACGCATAATGCGCTTTGTGTATTAAGTTAAAGGTAGCGGCATCTTTCGGGTATTGTCGGTCTAGTTTACTGATAATTTCATGGTCAAAAGGCGCTTCCAGTGCAGCTTCTATATCAGAAAGAATGATTTTAGGGACGGTTGAAATCACATTGTCGTCTAACGAGTATTGTTTTTCGAACACTTTGTTATTCGACAAGTTGTCATAGATGTAGAAAGTTAAAACGGGTAGGTTGTCTTGTTCTTCAATAAATCCTGACATGACGAGAGCGGCGCGTTCCGAAAGCTCACTACTTTGTTCATACAATAATGATGAACGGTAGCGACCTTGTTGGTTGACTCGATAATTGATGAGATCACTTAGACTGAACGCAAAGTGTTGATATTTAGGTTCGGACTCAAAAGTGACAAAAACCATATTGTAGGGGTCGATCGTGACATTTGGCGTTGAAAGGCCCTTGGGTAGTGACCAAACCGCAATAGAAATAGCGGAGATTAACGTCATCACTAAGAGGCCAAGCATGATTTTTGACTGTTTGAGGATGTGCGTTTTCGCCGTTGGTAAGTCATTACTTACTGTTGAGGTAACGTCACATAATTCGACATCTGCCTCCAATACATAGCCAGCTTTGGGCCGGGTGACAATGACTTTCTTGTGCTCAGAGCCGAGTTCTGCCAAGGCTTTTCTTAAGTCGCTTACCGCTTGTGTTAGTGAGTGATCGCTTACAAAATCACGGCTCCAAACAGAGGTTAAAATTTCTTCTCTTGAGAGTGTTTTGTTTGGGTTCTGCGCCATAAACAGTAATAACTGATTGGCTTTAGGATTCAGTAGAATACTTTTTTCATTAAAGCTGATTGTCTGTTCGGCACTGTTAAAACAGATGCCATTAATCATGTACACGTGCTATTCCTTACTGCAACTCGTGTATTGCTTGAATGTCTAGCTTCCCCTAGAACCAACTAAATCCCTTTTTCAAACAATGTGCCGAATGCGTATTCTTTTCCTAGATCAAATACAAAGAAAACTTGGTGCTCATTTTTCTTTACTAACGTTGCAGAAAGAAAATGCCCAATGACGGGGATATCCAATTTTTCTTGCGAACGAATTTGCTCTAGCCAAGTTGTTGTGCGATCTCTGACGGTAAATAGATACTCACTTCCTGTGTGTTCCACGTATTTGAGATCAAGTCGAAATGCAAATTTCGCGTTATCCTGTGCCTGCGCAACGAGCGATAGGGTGATGGACTCTGCCTGAATAAGAGCATTGACTTCGTAGTTTATCGGACCCGTTTTTGTTTCTAATTTTGAATGTCCGGTCCAAACTCCTGCGATACTTCGCAGTGGTAAGTTCAGTTTATTATGTAGCTCATACCCAGCCCAGAAAAATACGAATGCAGTGACAAATAATGTGATGCTCGTAATTACATGATGTTTTTGCATAACATTACTCCCTGATTTATTTCACAAAGTCTATATCCCAGCTCGGTTCTTTCAATAAATGCTTCTTTATCTGAATGGGTTGAATTAAATCGAGCGAGTTCTATATTGTCTGGCTCAAAAGATAATGAGTTTGATTATTAGTTGCTGTTATTCCTACGACTTCCGGCGCGCCAAATTGATACCCAATAACAAGAAAAAATAAGCCAAAGATCAGCCCAAAAATAAAAGTAGGTAAATATTGGATATGAGCGCCCTTTTGTTTAGAAGCGGCTCCCATTTGGTATCGAACAAATTTAGGACTAGCACCCAATATGTATCCTGTTTTTGGGATGGTTCTTATTAACGTGCGATCGCTGTCAATGAGATCGTCTCTTAATGTTTTTATGGCTTGGTTAATGGTTGAGTCAGTTGCATAGGAGTTGCTCCATAGTGCTTGTTGAATTGCATCTCGTGTTGCTGGTAATGGGTGTTGTTTAATTAAAATGTGCAGCAATTCGTTTTCACGAGCTTTTAAGATGATTCTTTTGTCTTTGGTTACTATCACGCCCTCTGTCGGAGAATAACAAAAGTCGTCAAATTGATAATGATCGCTGTGCAGAACTAAATTCATTCGTTGCCCAACCTATCTAATTTACGCATCCCGACATTCTAAGAGCTAACGGATTTGGTTATGTTGTTAAACTTCACAATAACTTTTGTCTTGAGATATTTTTGATAAAAACAGAATTTATACCTTTCTTATCTAGATATATTCACCAATATGATGGCATTTGAAAGAATAAAACATCAAATTGAGGTTTTTGAGGTCTATTATTCACTGAAATCGCATTCTATCTCCATCGGCTTGATGCCATTTACATCGTTGAGTTACTGCATGTACCCAACGACCTTGTTGTTTTCGGAGATAGAAAATGAAAACAAATCGCTTTTTGCTTACTGCTAGTGCTTTCTTGTTAGCTTCTCCTGCGATAGCCATTGAGATAGCCAAACATGATACGGCAACACTGGAATTTGGTGGCTGGATTGCTGCTGAATACAGTCACAATTTTGATGATAGTCCCTATGATTTAGGCTTTAACTCTAATGCCTCTCGCTTGTTCTTGGCGGGTGAGAACAAAATCAATGACGACATCACCGCATTTGGCAAATTGGAATATGCCTTAGCGTTTAGTGATGTGACCGATAAAGAGTTCAATACGCGTCTTGGTTACATCGGCATGCGAACAAAATATGGTTCGATTGAAGCGGGTAAAGTCTGGTCTCCTTTTTATGACATCGCTATGTATTCAGACACCGTATTCAGCAATAAAGATACCGCCACGGGAGCATTCTTTGCCCCAGCATCAGAAGTGGGCGGCTTTGGTCGAGCTGATAATTCGGTTAAGTACTATAACCAATTTGGTGTTGGTGACGGCAAGATACTTGTTGGTTTGATTGCGGGTGATCAAAGTGACCAAGCGATTACTGATACGGTCACCGTCGGTACGACTTATGGTGGTTCTCTACGTTATGCGCAAGGTGGTTTTCAATTTGGTGTCGCTCACCAAGTCGCGAATGCGGATGGGTTAGCAAAGGGTGAAGATGCCATCAGTGCGACCATTGTCGGGGCATTCTACAACAATGAAAAATGGATGTTGGGTGGAAACTATACATTTGGCAACAACAATCAAAAAGAATTTGGCGCCTCACCCGTTGCCTCAGAACTCGTTGATTCCGATGGCATCGAATTTTTTGGACACTACCGCTTTTCTGATAGCTGGAAAGCCTTTGTTGGCTACAACCGTTTAACGACTGAAACGGACGCATACACGACAGAATTCTCTAATGTTGGCGTAGTGAAAAACTTTGATAAAAAGCTCGCCCTCTATTCTGAATATCGAATTGATCATGACTCAACCAAGAACAGCTTGTTCCATGGCGATGCTTGGTCAATCGGCATTATCTACTTCTTCTCTGAATACCCTCAATATTTCTAGATTGCTAGAAGGAAAAATTATGGATGTAGCAATTAAAACCAAAATAAATCGGGAATGGCCATGTGGTTCCCTTTGCTTGTGGTCTGTGTCGCACAGGTCGGAACATCGGGCGATAACTCGGTGCTTTCAATGTCAACCAATGAGTTTATCTCGCAACTGAATGCGACGATGAACCAGGTTCAGTTGGCCAATATCGTGTACAGCCTACTTGCGGGTGCGTTGATGGTATTTGGCGGCATGTTAGGTATCGCTAAGGGTTTTAAACAGGTGTTTATGGCCGGCGCAGCGTTGTGTGCGGCTGGTGAAGCGCTAGCGGTTATTTCACCAAATATGGATGTACTTATTTGGGGCGCTCGTTCTCTAACGGGTTTTGGTGCCGCGTTAATGATTCCATCTGTGCTAGGCATTATTGTCTCTCTCTATGAGGGCAAAGAACGAGCAGTAGCGTTTGGTGGTGTCGGCGCAGCTACGGGTGTTGCGGCGGTTGTGATGCCGATTGGTGCTGGCATCATCATGGATGTATCGGGTTATCAAGCTGCGTTTTCTACCATGTCAGGTTGGTTTGTACTTGTTTTCTTAGCGGCGTGGAAAATCATTCCAGACATCAAACCGGCACAAATGCGTGTTGACTATGTGGGCACGGTGATGGCGTCATTAGGTTTGCTCGCGTTTATCATTGGTTGTTCAAAAGTGTCTGAATGGGGCCTAATTGAGCCAATGTCGGCTCCGTTTACTGTGATGGGTATTTCTCCAGCGCTACCACTTGCTATCTTGGGTATCGCGATCATGATTGTGACCATGATGGTAGAAAAACAAATTGAGCAAAAACATGGCGCAGCGCTTATTCCAGAATCGTTTATCAAAACTCGCCAAGTTCGTAATGGTTTGTATGTAACGGGCCTTATCTTTGCGGTGTTTGGCGCAGCATTTTTCGTGACGCTGTCGTGGATCATGGTGGTTGCAGGTCTTGGTGGCGCCGCAACGGGTGTCGCAATGGCAACCATGGCTGCACCAATGATTATTTTCTCTCTTGGTATTCCTAAAAAATACAGCCATTGGTCTCCTCGTATGGTGGTACTGGCGTCATCAGCAGCGGTTTGCCTTGGCGCGCTTTCAATGGCGTACTCGCTTCAAGCAGATGGTTTCAACCCAATGTTTATGTATGCCGGCTTGCTACTGCTTGGCTGTGGTCAAGGTGGTTACGCTTCTCAATCAGCAATGATTGTGGCTTCAGCACTTAACCCTCGTGATGCAGCGCAGTCGGGTGGTATTCAGTGTTCAACTCGTAACGTTTGGCAGGCCGCTGGTGTTGCGATTATTGGTGCAGTGCTGTTGTTCAGCTCGACGTCACTATACAAATCCAACATTGAACAAAGTGATGTTGCACCAGTGGTGAAAGCCTATGTTGCAGAGACTCCGGTTCATGGCTTTATGTCTAACCAAGTGCTTCTCGATAAGCTAACACAAGCGGGTGCAGATATGCCTCAAGCAGAAGCGGCACTTTCTATCTACAAAGAAGTACGTATCGAATCGGCACAGTATGCGTTCTGGGCTCTGACACTATTCGTTCTGCTTCACATTCCAGGCTTTATGGGCATCCCGACTCAAGGTTGGACCCAAAAACCATAAAACGAAATTCAAATGAAATGTCCTGCACTTACTTGCTATCCCACTTCTCAAAGTGAGCGCAGGACGCACCCTACAAATTAATAAGAAGAGACATTTTTATGAACTATCAAGCTCTATGCATGCGCCTAATTGATGCAAAACAACCAGTGACCGTATTTACAGCACAGAAAGTGATTACGATGAACCCTGACCAACCAGAAGCAGAAGCGGTTGCGGTTCAAAATGGTGTGATTGTCGGTGTCGGTGAAATTGAAACGATTCGTTCATTGCTAACAGCCCATCGTATCGAAGCCAAATTCAACGATATGTTTGAGCAAAACTACATTTATGCAGGCTTTGCAGAACATCATATGCATCCACATGTGTTAGGTGCATACCTTAAAGATTCACACTACGTGGGTTATGTGGATCGTAAAGCGGCAGATGGCTCAGTCATGAAAGGTATTCAATCGGTTGAGCAACTGACAGAACACCTAAAAACGTTGATTGAAAAAGACCGTGCCCGTTTGGAATCGGATAGTGAACAGTGGTTAAACTGTTGGGGCTTTGACCCATTGTTGCTCGCTGGCGCTGACGTGACTCGCAATGTGTTGGATGAAGTGAGCAAAGAGTTTCCAATCTGTTTAGGGCATGCGTCTGGTCATGTCATCAACATTAACTCTGTCGCGATTGAGCTATGTGGTTACGAGAATATGGAAGAAGACCCAAACCTATTCCGTTATGAAAATGGTCAAGTGAACGGCACGGTTGCGGAGCCTGCGATGATGCAGTTCGCGTTTGCTAAAGGCGCAGCAAGAATGGACTTCTCTGAAGAGGGCATCATTCATGCGGGTGAGTTAGCAACCAAAGTGGCGCGCATCAACGGTTGCACAAGCGTGACAGATAAAGGCACGAACTTCCCGTTGACTCCAGGCAATGTGGCAGCAGAGGGGTGGTTAAAAGCACAAGAGCAAGGCCGTTTGTATACTCGCGTTAATATGGAACCTTGGTTTGCTTCAATTGATCGCTGGGTTTACGGTGACAAACAAGGCTGGGATGCGGTGCACGCAATCCGTGATGAGAAAAATCCGTACCTATCCGTTGGCAACTTTAAAATGTTAACCGATGGTTCAATTCAAGGGTTTACCGCGCACTTGCTACCAGGTCAAAACTACGTCACAGAGGGTAAGCCAAATGGTCATCTATTGATGTCCAAAGAGAAGTTAATTGAACAGATTTCTATTGGTGAATCTCATGGTATGTCTTGTTCTATTCATACCAACGGTAACGGTGCCACGGAAGTCGCGATTCAAGCAATTGAAGAAATTCGTAAAACCAAGCCAAATCTTGGATTCCGTCACTCATTAGAGCACTGCCAGTTAGCGACAGAAAACCAGTTTTACCGCATGAAGCAAGTGGGTATTACGCCAAACCTATTTACTAACCACTTGTACTACTGGGGTGATGTGCACGCGAAATACACTGTCGGTGAACATGGCGTGAGACGTATGGATGCATGCCGTTCTGCAACCAATCATGGCTTAATGCATGGTGTGCATTCGGATGACATGGTGACGGAAGTGAGCCCATTGTTCTCGGCTTGGTGTGCGGTCAACCGTCGCTCTCTTAGCGGCAAAGTATACGGTGAAGATCAATGTTTGACGGTTGCGGAAGCAATGCGCGTAATCACTTACAACCACGCGTGGCTTGCACACCAAGAAGACGTTCGTGGCTCAATCGAAGTGGGTAAGTGGGCCGATTTCACCGTCTTGGCAGAAGAAGCAACAGAAGAGAAACGTGAAACCCTGAAAGATATTCGTATTGTCGGAACCGTCATTGGTGGTGATGACATTTTCTTGAACTAATGTAGGGGGCGGGAAGGCGAAATGCCTTCCCGTTTTACGTTATGGATACATTACGAGCATCATGGCGACAGATTGAACCTTGGTATCTTTTTATGGTGGTTCTTGGCGCATTTAACGTCGGGTTCTGCATTATGTTGGTTCCACAATTTGTTGTGGCCTCTTTTGACTCTGGGCTGGCTAAGATTGGTTTGATCATGTCCGCTTGGACTGCAGGGCCTTTGATTGGTCCTTGGTTTTCAAAATACATTGATAAATGGGGCACGCCTAAAATTTGGCTGTCGGGTTTATTTCTTATTAATGCCTGCTTAGCGTTTTTTGTTCAGTACTCACAAAGTGTCATGAGCTTGTTCATCAATATGTTCGTGCAGGGGCTTATTTATGCGATAGGGTACTCTATCCTCAATTTGCTGATTGTTCGACGCTATGAAGAAAAGGAATGGCATGGCCGAACCGGCATGCTGATTGCTGCTTTTATCATTGGAGAAGTGATCGGTTTTGGTATTGCCGGAAGAATCGATGCTCCTGCGGTCGGTTTTGTGGGGGCAAGCATGGTGATGATCGTCACCAGTCTACTTGCCTTGGTATTGGTACCAGATTTTAACAAATCTTTATTCGAAAACGCAGTCCGGAGCAGCAATCGCAACAAGTGAGAAAGCTGGTGTTATCTCCTTTTGGCATCATGGCACTTGGCTGGGGACTGCTCTGTTTTGCTGCCCAAATTCTATTTTTGCCGTTCCCTGTGTTGATGCGAGAAGTATTCCAAATTGCCCCTGAACATTCCAGCGCCGTTGTGAGTGTGAGCGGCATCATCGCCCTGAGTTTTTATCCCATTGTCGGCAAGCTAACCGAGCGATTTGGTGCCGATAACGTATTGATCAGTTCAAGTGCTGTGAAAGCGATGGTGTTCATTGTGCTTGCTTACTGTGCATTTTATTACAGCGCAGGCCTTATGTTCATTGTGCTTTGCATGGTGTTTTTTAATCGTTGTACTTGGCCTTTTATGATGGCCAGTTCTCAAATTCAGGCCGCGCAGCTTTCCGGTGAATGTTCTAAATCAATGGCGTTAACCATCTTTATGGCCATAGCCGGAAGTGGGAACTTTCTGTCTGGCGTTGTTAACTCTTTGGTGACCGCATCATTAGGCATGAATTATATCCCTTTAGTGGCGGCGATGACGGCTTCGGTAGGTGTTGTTTTACTGTTTGGCAACAAATATCGAGAGCTAAGGCATGACCGACACATAGACCAACCTAAACATTACCCTTAAGGAAATATTATGAATACTATGGATAAAGCAGTCCTTGCAGGAGTGCTGGCTTTTTTCAGCCCATTTTTTATCTTTGACTCTGTGTATCAAGCGTTTATTGCGGTTACAGACCAACATGGTTTTGCGATGTCGGGTGTCAAGTTTGCCATATTGGCAACCTTTGGTGAGGTGCTAGGACAGCGCATTCGCACCGGGTCATGGTCAATAAAAGGGTTTGGTGTTATCCCGAAAATGATCGTTTGGTACGTATTAGGCGTTGTGATTAAAGCGGCGTTTGTCGTGTTTGCGGTTGGCGATCCTGTTGTGTTGAACAAGTTCTTACCTGAGGCAGGTCCTGTGCTGACTGCGCTGTCTATTAGCCTTGGTCTTAACTTAATTTTTGCACCAATTTTTATGACTTTACATAAAATCACGGACTTACACATTGCTGATTATAACGGTTCCATTTCAGCACTGATTAAACCCATCAATATGGCACAAAAATTCAGTCAAATTGATTGGAACGTACAGTATGGTTTTGTGTTTAAAAAGACCATTCCGCTATTTTGGATTCCGGCTCATACGATTACTTTCTTATTGCCGCCTGCATTTCAAGTTGTGTTTGCGGCTAGCCTAGGTGTTGCGCTAGGGGTTATTTTAGCGCTCGCAAGTGGAAAACCTAAAGTAACGCCGACGGAGCAAGCTGCATAAAAACAAGGCCTCATTCACGAGGCCTTATGATCAATGGCTGTTTAGCAACACTAAATGGGCGAGTGTCATCATGCTGACAGGTTATAGCTGATCTTCGATGGGTAAGATTCCGGAAAACCATGCGCCAAGTCGTCGCCAAATACTGGCTTCGGGCTCTGAATCGAAAGTTTCTCCTGTTGTGGCATCAATCCATGCTATGTCACCATCGCGAACCACAACTTGGTAAGCGTTTTGTTTGAGTTGTGCTGGTAATCTCGCCAAAGACTCTTGCACGTATTCGGATTGTTCAATCACTACTGCCATTTCAGTATTGAGTTCGGCAGAGCGAGGATCCCAGTTCATTGAACCAACAAATAAGGTCGTGCCATCAATCATCATCGCTTTGGCGTGCAAACTAGAGCGACTGCTGCCAGTTAAACTCCATTTACTTTTTACCTCCGCGCTGGCTTTGACTTCCCAAAGCTTGATTCCCGCTTCCACTAAGTCCTGACGATATTTTGCATACCAACCGTGCACGGCAAATACATCGTTGGATGCTAGGCTGTTGGTAATAATAGTGATATCCACGCCACGTTTGGCTGCGTCGACTAACGCTTGGGTACCGGACTCTGTCGGAACAAAATATGGTGAGATCAAAACAAAGGAAGACTCTACGCTTGCAAGCAGTTCGCTTAAGTTATGGATCAATTGGCTCTCTTGCGTGGCGATTTTATCCGGAAGGTCAAACCAAACTTGGGCTGGGCCCCAATAGAGGTTGACTGTGCCTTGCTCCAGATCTTCATATAGGTCGAGCTTTCGAAAATTATAGTTACCGGTAGAGAACTTTTCTTCCAAGCGTAGTTTTTGCACCTGTGTTTGAATCACTTCATCTGCGACTTTGTCTGAACCAGGAATGATCCACTCCATCGGTACGGAATAGAGGCTGTTCCAATAGAGATCAAACTGATCGGCGGTTTGAGTGACGGCTTCACCAAATAGCATGACATCGAAATCACCAAACTCGACGCTGGATTCAAAAGAGAAATACTCATTACCGATGTTTCTACCGCCAACGATCGCCGAAGCACTGTCAGCAATAAGGGATTTATTGTGCATACGTCGATTTAGACGGGTGAAATCACTCGCCAATGCTAAGACGCGAGCATCACGATATTGATGAGGGTTGAACAGACGTATTTCGATATTAGGGTGAGCATTGAGCTCTGCCATACCTAAATCATTGCGTTTTTGCATATCATCGAGCAAAAGGCGAACTCGAACGCCCCGTTGTGCCGCTTCATACAAACGCCATGTCATCAATTGACTGGTCTCATCACTTCGATAGATGTAGTACTGTAAATCGAGGCTTTTTTCGGCAGATTCGATTAAGGCAATTCTTGCCAACAGGGCATCATCACCTTGGTGTAAAGGAACAAAAGCGCTGGTCGATTTTTTTTCATAGTCTTCGAAAAATGCGGCCAAAGGAGAGTCTTGTTGGTAGCCGAAGTGAAAACTGGTCGATTTTTCACTTGGGTCTCGAGGCTGTATCGATGAGCAAGCTGCAAGCAATATTAGAATCGAGCTCAAAAATATTTTAGAGAGAATGGGGCAATGCACACTTCCTTGTTTGCCATTGCGTTATTTTCTTTGAATTAGAATCAATGATAACGCTGTGAATTCCATTTATTGAGATTACTTTGATTATATATCAAGGATTAACAGCAGGTAATCTGTCGAAGTGTCGTTGAGTCGCAGTTTTGCTTTTTCCTCTCTACTTTCCAGACGGACAATATTATGTTTTTCATTATGTTTCGTACTCAAATGGTTAATATCACTAATTATTGGTGGTAATTGCCAATACTGCGCTAATGAAAATCTCTAAGCAGTCTAAGTTATTGAATATTAATAAGTAAACTTTTGGCATATGGATTGCGTATAAAGAGTAGGTGTAATGGAGCATGACTTGCACAAGTGGTTAACTTTTGTTAATTTTATTAACTTTCTATGGAAAGTGATTTTGTGGCGGAAGAACATAACCTATGTGCTCGCTACCTCATTACAAAGTTGTCTATTTCAGATGCGAATATCTCACCATTTACCCTTGGGAATGAAAATCTAAGTTATTGATCAATTTGATTTTAACATAGTGCAAAGACGAGAGTCTTAGGGGTGAATCGGTGATTACTACAATAAAAAAGGATTTTTGATGTTAGCAAAACCAATCTTCCGTTGGCTACTGCCTTTCGTTGTCGTGGGTGGCTCTTATGCGGGCTATGCTGCTATCGCCGCAACGGCCCCAGAAAAAGAACCAACAAAAACAGCGATCGGTGATCCGACCGTCCATACCTCCTCTCTGTTCCCTACAGACCATAAAGTGGTGATCACAAGTCACGGCGAAATGGTGCCGTTTGAGAAAACCCACTTAGCGGCTCAAGTGAGTGGTGAGGTGATCAGTTGGCACCCTAATTTTGTCACAGGAGGCATAGTAAAACGCGGAGAAGTGCTGTTTACGATAGAAAGTGATAACTATGAAGCGGCCGTTTTACAAGCAGAAGCCGGGCTAGCAAGTGCGCGCGCCACCTTGATTGAAGAAGAAGCAAAAGCCGAAGTGGCGAAGCGACAAGCACGAAAGCTCAGCGATAAGCAAGTCACGGACTTGTATTTGCGTAAGCCTCATGTATTGAGCGCCCAAGCTCAGGTTAAATCGGCGCAAGCGGCGTTGAAGCGTGCTAAGCGTGATCTGGAAAATTGCAAAGTTGTTGCACCATACGATGCGCTAGTGGTTGAACGTGAAATTGGCGTAGGTCAGTTTGTATCGTCAGGGTCACGAGTGGCAACGTTAAACAATATTGAAGTTGCAGAAATTCATGTCCCGATTGCTGGGTTTGACAGTGCATTTCTCCCAGAGTCAGTTTCTGAGTTAAGAGCAACCGTCACTCAGCAAGGTATTTTGTCTACGACTCGAGAGGGGGTTGTGGTTCGCGATCTTGGTATGATTGATAGCGCAACTCGCATGATCAACATGGTTATACAGGTCCGAGACCCATATGGCTTAGATAATAAACAGCCTCCAATCAAATTTGGTTCTTACGTGGAAGTGAGCTTCACCGGTAAAGAGTTGAAGCATATTTATCGCCTTCCTCAAGAATTGGTAAAAAACCGCACCGTTTGGGTGGTGAATGAAGAAAATGAATTGCAGCCACGTACCGTGAATGTTTTGCGTGCCGAAGGTGAATTTTTGCTTGTAGGCGAGGGCTTAGAGCAATCAGATAAGCTGGTGTTAACGCTGCCGGAATATCCGCAAAAAGGCATGGCAGTCCAAGTGGCAAAAAAGAATAACGACTCCGAAATCGTCGTGCAGTAAGTAGGAGTCCATCATGGAAGAGAAACAACAAAAAGGCTTAATCGCCTATTTTGCCAATAATTCCGTCGCCGCGAATCTAATGATGATGTTTATTATCATTATGGGGATCGTGAGCTTTATGTTTATCCAACGCCAGATGTTCCCGAACGTTGAAGTGAACTACATCAATATTCGTGCGGCTTACCCAGGGGCCTCTCCACAAGAAATAGAAGAGAGTATCCTTGTGAAAATAGAGGAGTCGGTCAAGGACGTTACCGGCATCAAGAAAACCGTTGCGCGGGCGTCTAGAGGCAGTGCGCATGTCTCGATTGAAGTGGATGTAAACGCAGATATTAAGCGCGTTTTGGACGATGTAAAGCAGCGGACTGATACTTTATCTAATCTACCGGCAGGCATGGAACCCATCAACGTTTATCAGGTTGAATGGCGCCAAGAAGTGATAGAAATGGGCTTGGTAGGGGACCGTCCTCTTGAAGAGCTTAAACCTATTGCTAAGCAAGTTGAAGATGAACTTCTACAACTGAAAAACATCATGTTGGTTGATCTCAGTGCTCCAGAAGAAGAGATCGCCATTGAAGTAGACCCTCTGGTTCTGCGCAAATACGACCTCACCTTGAATGATGTGAGTAACGCGATTCGTCGTTATTCCGCTAACTTTTCGGCCGGTGAAGTAAAGACAAACGCAGGCATGATCGCGGTACGTATTGAAAACCAATACTATCATGGCGATGAGTTTCGCAATATCCCGGTAAAATTAGGCGCAAATGGTGCAAAAGTGTTGCTGCAAGATATTGCGACCATTAAAGATGGCTTTACCGAAGAAGACCGTTATTTCGAATATTCTGGTCAAAATGCCGTTTATATGGCGGTACAAGCGACTCGTGACCAAAACATCATTCCTGTAGCGGAGTCGGTTCGTAAGTACATCGAGGCTAAGAATAAAACGTTGCCTGATGATGTGCAGTTAAAAGTGCTTGTCGATATGACGTACTACCTCAATGGCCGCTTAGACATGATGTTGAAAAATCTACTTCAAGGTGCCGCTTTAGTCGCCATCATGTTGTCGATTTTCTTACGTTTCCGGTTAGCAATGTGGGTTATGGTTGGCTTACCCGTTTGTTTCTTGGGGGCAGTGATGCTAATGCCGATGCTAGGCATAACAGTCAACGTTATCTCATTGTTTGCCTTTATTATGGTTCTTGGGATTGTTGTCGATGACGCTATCGTAACTGGAGAAAGTGCCTATAGTGAAATTGAAGAAAAAGGTGGAGGTGTAGACAACGTCGTTCGTGGTGTTAAGCGAGTAGCAACACCTGCTACGTTTGGGGTTCTGACGACGATTGCCGTCTTCGCTCCGTTCTTGCTATCGAGTGGGATAGACAGTGCCTTTTTCTACGGTATCGCTGGTGTGGTCATCCTGTGTTTGATTTTTAGCTTGATTGAATCAAAGCTCATTCTGCCTGCACACTTGGCACACACAAACTTTACTCCAATTGAGCCAGGGAGTTGGCGAGATCGCTTTAACCAACGCTTTTTCGGTTTCGTGAACGGGCCTTATCGACGTTTTGTTTCCACTTGTACGCATTGGCGTTGGACGGTGTTTGCGGTTTTTTGTGGTTTACTTGTTATTAGTGCGGCACTTGTCACTTCAAATTATGTTCGAGTGATTCCAAACCCTAAAGTACCGACAGATTACCCTGCGGTGACGATCGAAATGAACGATACCGTTTCGAGTGAACAAACCATCAACGCTCTAAAAATCATTGAGGGGGTGATGCAGAAAATTGAGAATCAAACCATTGATGAATACGGACAAGGGATGATTCGAGACGTACTGTCTTACAACCGAAGTCGCACCGAGGGGCGTATTTTAGTGCCGCTTGTGGATGAAGAATTGCGTCCTTTCAACACGTTTGAATTAGCACGACGTTGGCGAGAAGCTATGCCAACAATTCCTGGTATGAAGAGCTTTAAGATTCGTGAGCAAAGTGCTGGTGGTGGTGATCGTGATGAATTCGGCTATTTGCTGTTTGGTTCAGATATCAATGAGCTTAACGAAGCGGGTCGTTATCTGATTGATCGTCTACAGCAAGAAGAGGGACTGTATGATGTGTCGTCATCCATCGATTCAGGCAGTAAAGAAGTCCTGCTGTCTTTAGCGCCGGTGGCTTATGACCTTGGCTTAGATTTGACAATGGTTGCTGAGCAAGTTGGTGGGAGCTTCTACGGCGGGGAAGCACAGCGCATCATTCGAGATGGTGAAGAGATCAAAGTCATGGTCCGTTACCCTCAATTGACTCGTGAAGCGTTCTCATCATTGCGTTATGCTGTGATCACAACACCAGCAGGCAAAAAAGTGATGTTGGGTGACGTGGTGAATATCAGTGAGCAGCCAGGTGTGAGTACGATTCGACGTGAGGGCGGATACCAAACGGTTTATGTCTACGGCTCAATCGATGAAGAACTGGTGGAACCACAAGAAGTGGTGAAGATCATTGACGACACTATTTTGCCAGACTTACAGAGTGAGTTCCCAAGTGTTAAAACTGAGCTTGGTGGTGACATCGAAGAGCAAGCCGCGCAACGTAATGAACAGATCATGTTCTTTATTGCAGGCATGATCATTGTTTATATCCTGCTTGCTGTGCCATTAAAAAGTTATACCCAACCATTGATTGTGATGTCAGTGATTCCGTTTAGCTTAACGGGGGCTATTTGGGGACATTTCTGGTTGGATATGGACATCAGTATGATGTCTACCTTTGGATTGATTGCGGCGGCTGGTGTTGTAATCAATGATTCTCTGGTGATGACCGATTACGTCAACCAAGTGCGTGAGAAAGGGATGAGCATTAAGCAAGCGGTTGTTGAGGCGGGGTGCGCGCGTTTTCGTGCTATTACACTGACGTCTATCACGACCTTTGCGGGTGTACTGCCAATTATGTTTGAAACGAGCCTACAGGCACGCTTTGTCATCCCAATGGCGGTCGCGCTTGGCTTTGCCGTTCTATTTGCAACCGTTCTGACGCTCATTTTGGTGCCGTGTTTGTACCTCATGTTAGAGGATATTAAAGATATCTTCCGAGCGGTTAAGCGATTTTTTGGGCGCATATTTGGTCGATTCAGAAAAGATAAGCAGACCCAACTTGGCGATCAAAGTACGCAAAGTTAATTCATCGTTTTGAAACGCTAACTAAAGCAGCTCTCGAGCTGCTTTTTTTTGTGCGTTGTTTTTTTCGGGGTAACCGCATCTTAACTCGACTAGGGTTATACTATAGATTAAGTGAATGGTTAGTTATTCAAAAATAGCGTTGGTTAATTTAACTCTGTGTGTGTGAATTTCGCCATTGAGTAAAAGTGGAAATTGTTTTATTTAATGTAAGTTATTGATATTAAGGCTTTAAAAGTTGGCATCCTATGTGCAATGTATAAATTGTAAACCAATGAACTGCTAATCCTAAAGGAGCTTATTATGCAAAGCGTATTTCTTTCTACTCTAGGTCTTATTGCTGTAATGTCATCGCCAATCACTGCTGCTAACACTTTAGATAAAGAAGAGTGGAGTGCAGATTTACGTCAAGAATTTACAACGATGAAGCATGAAGCCGTCGCCGATATCGAACAAATGAATATGGACGCCATTGATGAACGTGACGAACGTATCGTTAAACATATCAAAGAACAACAAGCCCAATTGGTTAAAATCAAATGCCAGAAAACAGAGGCGAGTAAGTCTTAGTTTCTGACCAACGGTTTGTCACTAGAATGAGTGATAACCAAGAGTGATTCTCATACGAGCTCAATGTCAGTTAGCAGTCGACATTGAACTTGTTGCTCTGTTTGCCAAGCTTTATCGCTTGGCTTTTTTGTGTGTATACCCAAGCCCCCTCGAGTCAATGATAAAGCTGTGGATTCAGTGCCTTGAAGTCACTTAGGTATAGGGATGCAATAGATAGAAAAAAGCCCGCAAAGAAAGCCTTCACGGGCGAAAAAGGGCACCAACTTAGGTGTCTATTCATTTTGGAGATGGTCGAACGTCCATATCAAACTGATAATAGGCTTGGTGAGGGGCATACCACCAGTGCGACCAACGAGGCTAAAGTTAACATTGTTGAAATCATTGTTGAAATGTTAATTGTCGAATCAATGATTTCATTTTCGTTGGGTATGATTAAAAATGTGTTGGTTAGGTGTGTTTTTACTGCTCAAAAACAGGCATTTAATTCGATAAGTTGAATGATTTCTATCCTGGTATCCAGTTTGATTATGAAAATTTCCCACAATTCCATTAATAAGCCTTCATATTTAAGTTTAATTTGACGCAAACTGGCATTAAATGTTGCTGGTTTGTGTGTTTTTGTGGGTAAAAATAATTAACCTCAACTTGGGATAAGCAAGTCTAGATTATCCCTAGCTGAGGCTAACGAAAAAGAGTGACGTTTGCCACTCTCTTTCCATTTCGATTATCCAATTATTTAAGACAGAATTCTGCGGATAAATTAAATGGTTTCATGTTTATGAACTAAGCCAAAATCGGCCAAAATGGCGTAGGCTGCGGGATCATAAATAATACGAGCAATGTTGATGCAAAAATACCGAACACAATGGAGATAACCAGCGGCTGAATAACTTGAGCTTGTAAGCTGGTTTCCGTCAGCAGAGGCAACAAGCCTGCAGCGGTCGTCATGGAAGTAAGGAATACTGCCCGAAAGCGCTCGCGGCTAGCTTTAACTACCGAGTCGTGAACGCTGTCCCCTTCATCTACGTGATGACGAATATATTGGACTAATAGAATGGAGTCATTCACGACGATTCCCGCCAATGAAACAAAGCCCATCATGCTTGGCATACTTAGCGAGTGCCCAAGCAAAATATGTCCCCAAACCACACCAATAAAAGCGAGTGGAATAGCAAGCATGACCACAAAGGGTTCCAGATAACTGCGGAATTGATAACTTAAAATGGCAAATACGCCAAACAATCCAAGTAAGAATCCTTTACCCATCGATGCCCCTGTTTCCGCGGTATCTTTGGCTTCACCTTCAAAGTCAAAACGCAACCCAGGATATTTCTGGATAAGCCTTGGCGCCTCATCTTTTTGAAATTGACGAATGATGGCAGTAGAGTTCGCTTTGGTATTATCGATATCCCCAAACACACTGATTGTGCGAAGTCCATTAATGCGTTGAATTCGAACGTAGTTACGTTGGAAGTCGAGAGTCGCAACCGTTGCAAGGGGAATTTGGCTCCCATCGGACAAAATGATTGGGAAATTTGCCAATTGTTGTAAATCCCCAGCTTGTACTTTGTTGAGACGCACTTCAATTGAAATGTTCTCTACACCAACTTGAATTTCATCAGCTGTTTGACCAAAGAACGCCGCGCGAAGTTGGTTAGCAATCAGTTGGCCGTTGATACCATAGGCTTCTGCTCCGGGACGTAGTTTGACCAATACTTCTTCTTTACCCATGCGCATGTCATCTAATACGCCGTGAACGCCATCAAATTCATTAAGATATTGTTGAATATCGATGGATGCGGCTTTCAGTGCATCAAGATCGTCATGTTTAGCACGGATCTCAATTGCTCGGCCTCCTGGCCCCATGGTTGGTTGTTTAAAGACTAAGGAGATAGGGTCCGCCAATTCCCCAACATCATCACGCCATGCTGCAATAAAATCATCAATTAGCGTATTACGGCTTTCAGCGCCTAATAAATCTAGGCGAACTGTGGCAATGTGTGGGCCTGATTCATTCGCATCTGCATTCGCGTTAAACTGGCTGGTGATGTGGTGTATGAGTGGCTGCCCATTTTCTTCACTCTCAGACCATGCTTTATCAAGCCTTTGCGCTGAAGCAACAATTTTGTCGACCACGGCTTCGGTTTGAGACAAAGAAGAACCGGGTGGAAGAATGATCCGCGCCTCAGCAATGTCGCCATCTAATTCAGGGAAAGGCTGGAATTTGAGCACTCCCCCAACAAGCGTTGCCGCTGAAATGAGCAGTAGCGCGATCACTCCGCCGATAAACGCGTAACGATATTCTACAACTTTGTCGACCGCATTCACCAACGTGGTATTGCGAAAGTTCTCGAATGAATCTAATAATTTTTGTTTAAATTTGGCGGTCGGTTTATCTTGTTTTGCTTGTGCAAAGAGTGCGAGAGGTGGTTGGGTAAGATCAAAAACGCCTCGACCAAACTTAGGGTAAGCACCAAAATCAGTACTTGGGGTACCGCTTTAAGCACCGCGCCCATTTCACCTTGTAGAAATAGTAAACTACCAAAAATACAGACGGTGGTAAGAAAGGAAGAAATAACCCCCGGCAGCACTTTCTTCACGCCTTTAACGACTGCATCATCGATTTCTTCGCCGCGGTCTAGATGTGAAGCGATGGATTCTGCAATCACGATCGCGTCGTCCATCATAATACCGATAGCCATGAGCAAACCGACGAGTGACATAATGTTGATCGAAAGCCCTAATTGAGCCATCAGAAATAGGCCGCCTAGAAATGCAACAGGGAGGCCTGCGGCAACCCAGAACGAATACCGAAAACTGAAGAATAGCCACATGGTCGCAAAGACGAGAACGATACCTTGCCAACCATTTTTGACCATCATGGTTAGGCGATCCCAGAGAACGGAGGATAGGTCATTTGTCATTTGCAGCATCACACCATCTGGAGCGATGGCTTGCTGATCTTGCACAAATTGGCTGACACGTTCTTTTATGCGTAGGGCATCATCTTCTTTGTTTTTGCTCACTTTCAATAAAGCGGATGGGTGACCGTCGAATAAGACTTTTTGCTCGTCGAGTTCAAAGCGGTCGGTAATAGTTGCAATGTCACGCAACCGAATAATCGAGCCATTCGGGCCGGAACCGACAACAATGGTCTCCAATTCTTCTGGTGTGATTCGACGCTCATCAAATCGAATTAAGAAGTTTTTATCCGGTGTTTCTACGTTACCGCTCGGCAGTTTTACGTTTTGGCGCCCAATTTGCTCTGCGATATCACCAACGCTAAGCCCTAATTGCCGAATAGCTTGGGTATCCAGTTCTACACGGTACTGGTGATCAGAAAAACCAGCAACGTCGACCAATGACACGCCGTAATCCAACTTTAACGTTCGCTTAAGCTGCTCTGCATACGCTTTGAGTTCTGGCCAAGTGGTATCAGCGGTAATGGCGACATCAACCACGGGTTCGTTCCAATCAAGCTCTTGCACCATTGGTGATTCGATTTCTTGAGGAAAGTCGTTGATGGCATTAATTTGGGTTTGAACATCGACCAACATCCGGCCAATATCGGCGTCTTCATTGAGTTTTAGTATTAGTCGGGCTGACCCCTCGATTGCCTCACATTGTGTTTCCACGATGTTTGCTAGACCATCGACAGCATCTTCCATGCGCACACAAATGCTTTCTTCAACTTCTTGTGGTGAGGCCCCCGGATAAACGACCCCTGCCAAGATATAAGGAGGATCAAATTCGGGAAACGTTTCACGCTTAATCGTCGACAGCGACGATATGCCCAAAATAAGCAAAGTCAGCATGAGCAAATTGGCCGCAGTAGGGTGCTTTGCAAAGAATCGAATCATGATTCAGACCCCTCGTCAGATTTGTCCATGTCTGGAGACGCTTCTTTTAATAACATGCCATTGATTGCGGGCAGTAAATCGTTAAGGATCAGCTTTTGCCCTTGCTCGAGTTTGCCATCAACGATCACTTGGTTATCACGTCGATATAGCACTTCAACCTTGATCACGCTGAGTCGATTATCTTCTCCCATTAAGTAGATCTTGTCGCCATGCAACGCGCGCTCAGGGATAACCCAACTTGGATTCGCTTGACCCTCAATACGTGCACGTACAAACATGCCATTAACCAATGGGGGATTAGAGGTTGGTTTTAACATTCGATAGTCTTGTTCTATTTCTAGAATGACCCCTGCGGTAGCTTGACTAGGGTCGACTGTTTCACTGATGCGCGCTAATTTGGCAGGCCAGCGAGCAGATAAATTACCACTGTTTAGCTCGATGCTAGCGTGAATAGCGTTCATATCTGGCTGTGGGATGCCTGATTCATCCCGAGCAAACTCACCAATGCTTGCCGCGAGAGTTTGCATGTCGTGGATAGACAATTGTGCTTCGACTTCCATGACATCGATGCCATGTGCGGTGATCATGGTTTGCTGTAGATTGACCACTTGGTTTTGCTCAATATCGACCTCGGATATGCGCAAGTCATACGGCAATGTGATGATGGTTTTGGCGAGTGAACGCTGAGCTTCATCGACTTTAGATGCGTTGACTTTGACGAGAGCTTCCGCAACGCGTTTTTCATCGGGCATTAAACCAATTTGGTTTTCGATATCCAGTACCAACTTTTGCTGAGAAAGGGCACTTTGTTCTTGTTGATCCACATCGGATTGGGAAGTTAAGCCTTTTTTGCGTAGATTCTGTTTGCGCGCCAACTCTTTATTGGCAATAACCAAGCGGTTAGCTTCAATCTTGAGAGTGCTTTTTAAGTTGGTTTCTTCTTGAGTTAGCTTAGCCAAAGAGGTTTGAGCAGATTTTAAGTCGGCTTGCGCTTGCACCAGTTTCAGTTCGTAATCGAGAGGATCAATTCGTAAGATTTCACTCCCTGCTTGAAGCACTTGGCCTTTTTCTAGTTGCGGGTGACGAAAGACGACTTTGCCTGTCACTTCGGCAATGGCTTTCCATTCTACTTTTGGCGTGATTTTTCCAAATCCGATCGCTTCAGGTGCAATGGCTTTTAGTTCTAACGGAATGGTTTCGACTAAACGCGCACGATCGCCTGCTGGTTTGGTCGGCAAGTCGGGCTTTAGTGCTATTGCTAAGAATAGAATGACGACCCCGACCGCTAGGGCAGGGAAGAACAGCAGTTTTACTCATTTTCATATTGATTGCCCGAGTCTAGAAATCCATGTTTCATCAATTGTATGTTGTGTTCGAATAAGCGGTTTAAAAATCTTCATTAAGTTCAATACCATGCATCGAAAGTAGAGCAGGTGGTGCCATAAATGGAAACACCATTAAACTGATATATGAAACTCGGCAAAGTTTAGGATCTGCTCCTTTTCGCAATACACCACTATCAACCAACTTATCGAAAATAATGCCTTGCATCGGTTGACTGATATCTGCAAAGACTTTTTCTAGCAGTTTGCGTTGAGTTTTGGATGGGGGCATATGCATGACTTGAGAAATCAAGCGCGGGAATTGGGGGACTTTGATCATCTCACGATAGTAGGTTCGCATTAGATCGAGGAAATTTTTCTCTGAGCTGTCTGCAACCAATGCTTGCATCTGCTTTTGCATGGGGGAGAGTGTATCTCTCAACATGGTTTCAAATAGTCCTTCCTTATTGCCAAAGTAGTAGCGAATCATCGCGACATTAACGCCGGCTTTTTGTGCGACCAAACGTGTCGAGACCTTGTCATAAGCCAGAATGGTGAAAAGTTCTCGTGCTTGGAAAATTAGGCTTTCTCGCGCATCGATTTTTTGGGTAGGCCTACCTGCTCGCCGATTAGCTTCCGTCACTACTGCCTCACTAAATATTAAACATTTGATTAATTATAAGCCGCTGATTTCTTATGCGACATGTGAAAAATTAATCAATATTTAATCAAACGATTAATTTGTGACGAGAGAAAACTCACTAAGGTGATGTGGCTTATTATGGATTTACATTTATTAAGAATTTGTGTGTTATCGCCCATTTTCTTGGCGAAAGTAGAGACCTTAAACGGGGCACTATTGTTGTGTTTACAAGATTAATAAATGGTGTCAGATATTAAAATAGTTGGATTTGAGGATTTGTTCTGGGTAAGAAAGAGCCCAATCAAGGGCTCTGTGGATATTGTAAACGAGGGCTTAAATCAACCCTTGCTCTTTTGCCATATGGTTGGCGATGCTTGGTGCTTTCCAAATGCTTGGCAATAGAATAAATGAGACAGGAACCGCCGTGATCACAATGAAAGATTGCAAGGCTGAAATTCCGCCAGACCCCATTGATATCAATGTGATTGCGACTGCCCCCATGATCACGCCCCAAAAGGCACGAATAATCGCTTTTGGTTCGGTTGAACCCGTCATCACGACGCTGATGGTGTAGGTCATGGAATCACCAGTGGTGACAATAAATGTTGTGGTAAGGATTAAGAACAGAATTGAAATCACCATAGGGAATGGCAACTCTGATGTTATCGCTAACAGAACGGCGGGTAAGTTGAAGCCCTCGAAAGCTGAAGAAATTAAGCCTGGATTCTCTAATTCGAACGCAAGGCCACTGCCGCCAACAATGCTAAACCAGAAGCAGGTGATGAGCGGTGCTGCAACGCTAATAGAGAGAATCAATTGACGAATAGTACGACCACGTGAGATACGTGCAATGAAAATCGCCATCATTGGACCATAGCCGATAAACCATCCCCAGAAGAAGACGGTCCACCAACTTAGCCATTCGGTGTCACCACGATATAAGGCCATCGGGAAAAAGTTGTCCACCATTCGTCCAACGCCTTGTACGTAACCATCAACAATAAAGCTCGTTGGGCCAAAGAGCAAAATGTAGCCAATAAGCGCCGCAGATAGCACGATGTTATAGCGACTAATAATTTGAATCCCTTTGCTCACGCCACTTAGCGCAGATAAGGTATACATGAGAATAGCGGCAACAATCACCAACGTTTGTGTCACAAAGGTATCGGGTAAACCAAACAGTGAATTCAACGCATAACTGATTTGAAGACCTAAGAAGCCAATAGGGCCAATTGTGCCCGCCGCAACCGCAATGATGCTACAAGCATCGGCAACATCGCCAATCCAACCATTAATGGCTCTGTCACCAAATACAGGATAGAGCAGAGTGCGCGGTTTTAGTGGTAGCCCTTTATCGTAATGCAGATGCATTAAAACTACAGAAGAAAGGCAACCTAGAATCGCCCAAGCAAGGAAGCCCCAATGCATAAAAGACTGAGAGAGCGCATTAATGGCAGAAGCTTTAGGAGAGGCTTCGCCATACAGAGGCGGAGCAGAAACAAAGTGGGCGATAGGTTCTGCGGCTGCCCAGAAAACGCCGCCCCCAGCAAGTAGGGTACAAAGTACAATCGACAGCCATTTGAATGTGTCGATTTCAGGCCTCGCGATGCCACCTAAGCGTACGTAACCAGTACGGCCAAGAGCAATGGCCAAGCCAATAAGAAAATTGAGGAGCAGCAATACTTGCCAAAAGGCTCCGAAGTATTGAGTTGCAAGGCCAAAGCCTGCATTGACCATGTGAGTCAGTGATTTTGCATCTGTCAGAGCAAGTAGAACGAAAACAGAAAGGAAGCTTCCACTTAACCAAAAGACTGGGTTAGTGAGTTCAAGACGCTTGATCAGGGACGGGGGATGGATGGCGGAATAGTCTGCCTCCTGAATGGGTGCATGGGAGGCGGCATTCGTCATATTCGACATAATTACTTCGCTTTTTAGGGCTCGGAAGCCGTGTATTTCCCTCAACACAACTGAGTATAAAAGTGTGAGGATGATCAAAAAGCCGCTAATACTAGCACGTTGAGCCGAGCAATATAACCGCAGATCGGGATTAATTGTGATGACTTAAAATGACGCGTTGATTCTAAATGTGAAAACTATTGCGTGAAGTACGCCGCATTTATTGTGTAAATTGCATTCCCCTTATTCTTGTAGGGACACCTCAAGATTACATTGAGCCAACCTGTTCTAATAAAAACTAAAGGTCTTACCCTATGGCTCATTTTGAACTCAATGGATTGTGGCAACTTACCTCGCCGCAACGCCCAGACATCGATATTGTAATGACACTGCCCGGTGATAACGTTTCCGCGTTATTGCAGGCAGAGCTCATTCCCAACCCATACTTTGCGGATAATGAAGCGAAAGTTCGTTGGATTGAACAATGTGATTGGCACATTTCTCGCCAATTTGAAGTGGAAGCCTCGGTGTTGTCCGCCAAGCAAGTGTGGATGACATTAACGCGCGTCGACACGCTTGCCACTTTCTTCATTAACGATGAGCAAGTACTGACTTGCAGCAACATGTTTGCCCAGCAACGAGTCGACATTAAACCGTATTTAACACATGGGACGAATACCAT
The DNA here is from genome assembly GCF_003544875.1 of Vibrio alfacsensis. Taxonomy (NCBI): domain Bacteria; kingdom Pseudomonadati; phylum Pseudomonadota; class Gammaproteobacteria; order Vibrionales; family Vibrionaceae; genus Vibrio; species Vibrio alfacsensis. The sequence continues at coordinate 1,352,081 of NZ_CP032094.1, read as the reverse complement.
TCGTGTTGAATTCGCAAGGGTTGATTTGGAGGGCGAGGAGCGTGCGAAAAATCTACCGTTTCCAATACCATCCGCGATGGGGAACAACCAAATTCCTCATATGAACTTGATTCGTAAAACGCAATGTCACTCTGGTTGGGATTGGGGTATTTGTTTGATGGTGTCGGGTATTTATGACCCAATCCAAATCGATGTCGTCAATGAGTTGTGGCTAAAAGGCTTTTCAACAGAGCAAAACTGGCAAGCAGATGGCAGTGTTATTGTCGATGTGCTGGTGGAGGTAGAAACCGAGAATCAGAGCCATGAAGTCTTCGTTGAGCTAGATGGTATGACTCAATCGATGCATACAGAGGGAAGTGGTCACTATCACTTTCAATGCCATGTCCTCGAGCCTCTACTTTGGTGGCCTGCAGGCTATGGTGAAGCCAACCTGTACAAGATATCGGTTTCATGTGGTGAACAGAAACTGTCTCGTAAGCTTGGTTTGCGTCAATTGAGTTTGAATAATCAGGCCGATGAGCACGGCTCTGCGATGGAATTTGTTGTGAATGGCGTTCCCATTAATGCCAAAGGGGCGAACTGGATCCCGGTTGATGCGATGCCAGGACGTGAGTGTGATGGTCGTTATCGTAACCTGTTACAAAGTGCTGTCGATGCCAACATGAACATGATCCGTGTTTGGGGTGGTGGTCAATATGAAAGCGAAACTTTCTATAGCTTGTGTGACGAGTTAGGTCTGCTTGTGTGGCAGGACATGATGTTCGCGTGTTCGCTCTACCCATCCGATGACGCGTTTCTCAAAGATGTGGAGCAAGAACTGCGTTTTCAGATCCCTCGATTGAAAGAGCACCCGTCGATTGCCTTGTGGTGTGGTGATAATGAGGTCATTGGTGCGATTGGTTGGTATGACGAATCTAAACACAACAAAGTAAAATACACGGTGAACTACGATCGCTTGAATCGGATGGTAGAACAAGTGATTGGTCAGCAAGATGATTCACGTCGTTTTTGGCCGAGTTCTCCTTGTAATGGCGAGCTAGACTTTGGCGACGCATGGCATGACGATAGCAAAGGTGACATGCATTTTTGGGATGTGTGGCATTCAGGAAAATCGTTTAACGCTTATTTAAATATTAATCCGCGTTTTTGTTCTGAATTCGGTTTTCAATCCTGGCCCTCGTTTGCAGAGACGAAACAGTTTGTGCCAGAGCAAGATTGGAACGTTACCTCGCCAACGTTTGAACAGCATCAGAAGAACCCACGAGGTAATAGTATTATCACCGAGATGTTCACTCGTTACTTCCGTTTTCCTTCTGGCTTTGAACAGATGCTATACCTCAGCCAAGTGCAGCAGGCTGTGGCCATAAAAACGGCTTGTGATCATTGGCGTGCAATCTCTCCGGTATGCAGAGGCATGCTGTATTGGCAACTCAACGATAACTGGCCAGTAAGTTCTTGGTCGAGCCTCGAATACAGCGGCCGTTGGAAGCAATTGCATTACCATGCTAAGCGCTTCTTTGCGCCTCAGTACTTGGTGTTCTCGGAGCATACTGGCAAGCTGAGCCTGCATTTACTTAATGACGCCAAAGATTCAGTTGATGTAAGTGCACAATTGCATTGGGTGAATTGGCAGGGTGAAGTGAAGCAGACTTGGCCACTAGAACACTCGGTTTCTAGTGACAGTAATACCGTCATTTGGCAGTTGGATGAATCATTTGATTCTTCTGAATTGAAATCGGGGTTCTTCTATGTAGAAGCGCAAGTGGCTCAAGATAAAATCACCAACACTTGGTTTAGTTCTCATGAACTAAAAACGTTGCCAATGGAAAGAACGAAGATTGAAGTAACAATTGAAACCAACAAAGTCACGCTCGTTGCAGATAAGCCTGCGTTCTTCGTTCACTTGGAGTGCGATACAGATGGTAAGTTTAGTGATTCTAGTTTGACGTTGTTGGCCAATAAACCGGTAACAATTGAGTTTTTAGGCAGTGATTTGAACGCGATGGCAACGTCGTTGCGAGTCTACCATTTGATGCAGTCATAATATGCCCAAGTAACCTCGATATGCTAGGTTCAGCCCGCTCTGAATCCTGCACCTTGAAGTCTCTTGGGTATATGGTTTTAAATCCATAAAAGGAGCGAACCATCGCTCCTTTGTGCTTTCAATAATTTAAGCTTGTTTTAGCGCCTAAGCTTATGATGGATTCGATACCCAAAAACATAACCGAGGTAGAACAACGCAATTAATGTAACAAACGCAGCGACATAAGCAAGAATGTGATTTAGACCAAGACCAAAAGCGAGCGTAAAAGCAATACCATTTACGGCTTCAAGTGGAATCTTGTACCAAGCAGAATGAACGGTAGAACCAAATAGAACTAACGTACTGATTAAAAAGATTGTGCCGACGAACATACCTGCCCATCTGCTGTTATTCATGCTTCTTCTCAAAGGTTACCAACTACGTAACAAAATATTTCAGGAAGCACATTATACTACTGAGAGTGGTACAAAGTGTTAGCACTATTTTAATAAATTATAGAGAGGCTAACATATGGCCTCTCTATCTATGAGCATCAGTAAAGTCACGGTATTCGCCGTTTCTGGCAAACCGTATTTTTCTGAGTAAGGCTAACTGATCCAGCCAATAAAATATGGAATGATCAACGCGTTAGCTAAATCGATAAAGAAAGCGCACACTAACGGCACAATGATAAATGCTTGGTGTGAATTCCCGTATTTTTGTGCAACGGCAGACATGTTTGCCATCGCGGTTGGGGTTGAGCCCAATGAGATACCACCAAAACCAGAACACACCACCGCAGCGTCATAGTTTTTACCCATGAGTGGAAATACAACAAAGACCGCGATACACACTGCCACCAAAAATTGTGCCCCAAGGATGATGAAGATAGGGCCAGCTAAATCGACTAACGCCCATAACTGCATACTCATCAAAGACATGGCGAGAAAAGCACCTAATGCCATGTCAGCAATCAGCGCGATAGCGGGTTTTCTAGCAGGCCAGCGTGTCCCTGTTAAACGAGGATAAGATGCAGGAATCAGGTTTGAAATGAGAATACCCGCAAAAAGACATGTCACAAATAGAGGCAGTTCTAGACCAAGGCTACTGACTCCCTCGTTTAGCACTGCACCAAGAATGATACAAACATGAATAGCCAACATCGCATCCAAGAAATCATAAGCGTTGATAGAGGGTTGCGGTTCATCTTGGGCTGTACCGACGTCCATTTCTTCCACTGTCGCAGGCTTGAGGTTGTGCTTGTTGATCAGGTATTTCGCGATTGGCCCCATTAGACTGGCGAGAATTAAACCAAATGTCGCACTGGCGATTCCGATTTCCATTGCGGTATCGAGATCAAATATTTCAGCGATTCTTGGCGACCAAGCAATTGCGGTTCCATGACCACCAATTAAAGAGACGGTGCCACTAAGTAAGCCTACCGCTTCTGGTTGACCAAGCATGGTCGCAATGCCAATTCCGGTTAGGTTTTGTATCAGCATGTAGCCGATGGTGACCGAGAGTAGAATGATGAGAGGTTTCCCTCCTTTGAATAGATCTTGCAGGCTGGCATTGATACCAATTGTGGTAAAAAAATACACCAACAGTAGATCGCGAGTCGCGAGATTAAACTGAACATCAATGTGGGTCACATAGTGAATCACAGCAAAAAGAATAGACACTAATATGCCACCTGAAACCGGTTCGGGAATGCTGAACTCTCTCAAAAAGTGACTGGCCTGGGTAAGGCGTTTTCCTAAAAACAGCACGACGATGCCTAGGGTGACGGCCAAAAATGATTCGATGTGCAATACACCGTCAATGAAATCCATAACTACTCCTGTTGTGTCTTGTTCTGCCTACTTGTGTTCGTTTGTGTCCTGTTGAAGTAATGTGAGGCAATGTCCTTTGTAATGTGCATAAACCGTATGCTGAATGAGTAACCATACTGACTTGTCTAAATAACATCCAGTTTCATATTGGTGAATTTGAACTAAGTCCGGTTGTTGTTCAAAGGTTATGCGCAATTGAAAATGAGCCGCTAGATTCGTTTACCCAAGAATATAACGGCTCGAATACCAAGACATTTCGTGATCAATATCTTGAGCTTATATGGTTATATGGTTATATGGTTATATGGTTATATGGTTATATCGGTATAGCTATAGGTAACAAGCTCATATGTTTTCTACTTTGGGGTTTGGTTCTAGAGCCCAATTTCCACCAAGTGATTTGTACAATGCCACCGTAACTTGGGCCGTTTGTAATTTGGCTGCAAGCTGACGGTCTTGCGTCATGCGTTGCTGACGTTGTGCATCAAGGACTGATAAGTGGTCGATCAAGCCTGCTAATACACCGCACAAGATGTACTAAATCTATTGGGCTCTGGTGGCTGGAAAGGCGGATGAATGGATGATGATATGGATTTACTTAAGAAGATGTCGTTGTAAAGGCCCGCACATCCTTATGCGAGCCTAAATGGGGCTAGAGCTTCTTGATCACAATAGCAGTACCCATACCGCCACCAATACATAGAGAGGCCAAGCCATATTGCAGTTCACGCTTTTCCATTTCATAGATGAGCGTGGTAAGAATTCGGCCACCTGATGCACCCAAAGGATGCCCTAGTGCGATTGCACCACCATTAACGTTAGTGTTGTTGTCAAACGAGCTAAGTGGTAAACCGTATTTCTCACTCAAACCGTGCATTACGCCGAGTGCTTGTGCAGCGAATGCCTCATTGAGCTCAAGAAGTTGCATGTCAGACAGAGTCATTTCTGCACGTTGCAATGCTTGCTCAATCGCAGGAACGGGGCCAAGCCCCATGTAAGCTGGGTCAAGACCACCTTGACCATAACTTACGATTTCAGCGAGAGGCGTTAGGCCATGTTTTTCTACCGCAGCCTCAGAAGCGACCACAAATGCCACACCGCCGTCGTTAATGCCAGATGCATTACCTGCTGTAACGCTACCATCTTTTTTGAATGCAGGGTTTAGCTTAGATAAGCTTTCAATAGAAGCATCGCCACGAGGGTATTCATCTTCCGAGAAGCTGATGGTTGTACGACGTTGTTGCACTTCCACCGGTACGATCTCATCAGTAAAACGACCTTGTTGAATTGCTTCCACTGCGCGCTGTTGGCTACGCAGGGCAAAGGCATCTTGCTCTTCACGAGAGATATTGTATTTCTCTGCCACATTTTCAGCCGTCATACCCATGTGGTATTGGTTAAACGCATCGGTTAAACCGTCATGGATCATAGTATCAACCAGTTGCTGGTTGCCCATTTTACTGCCAAAACGGTTTTTAGCACTCACAAGGTATGGTGTGCTCGACATGTTTTCCATGCCCGCTGCGATAACCAAGTCTGCATCGCCTGCTTTGATTTTGCTTGCTGCTTCCATGACGGTTTTCATGCCACTACCACAAATCATATAGAGTAAAAAGCGAGGTCTTTGATGAGCTCGCTTTCTTGCTTAAGCTATTTTTCCAGACGCTTGACTAAGCAGAAGTGCTTTTTACCGCGTTGTAATAACCAGTATTGATCGAACAGGGGGAAGTTTAAACTTGGGTTTTCGGCATCAACTTTCTCACCGTTTACGCTAATGGCATTGTTGCCAATCAGTTCGCGAGCAATGCGTTTTGAGTTCGCCAAATTTGACTCAATCAGCAGTTCAACCAAATCTTGCTGCGCACTTTGCATGCTTGGTAAGCCATCAAACTCTAGTTGTTTAAGTTCGCTTAAGCTGAGTTGCTGCACGTTGCCGCTAAACAAGGCTTGAGTAATGCGCTCTGCACTTGCTAAGCCCTCGTCACCGTGTACAAAACGCGTCATTTGCTCTGCTAAAATACGCTGTGCTTGCGGTTTGCCTTTGCTCTCTTTGTCTTGTGCCTCAATGGTTGAGATCTCATCACAGCTCAAGAAGGTGTAGTAGCGTAGGAAGTGGTAAACATCCGCATCTTCTGCTGATAACCAGAATTGGTAGAACGCATAAGGCGACGTTTTTGTTGGGTCAAGCCACACTGCACCGCCTTCCGTTTTACCAAATTTGGTGCCGTCGGATTTGGTGATCAAAGGCAGTGTTAGACCAAATACTTGCTCACCGTTTTGGCGGCGAGTGAGATCAATACCACTGACGATGTTGCCCCATTGGTCGTTACCACCGATTTGCAAACGACAGCCGTATTGGCGGTTCAGTTCAGCAAAGTCGTAAGATTGAAGCAATGCGTAACTGAACTCGGTAAACGAGATGCCTTGGTCTGGGCGTTGCAAGCGTTGCTTTACTGATTCACGGCTGATCATTGTATTCACAGAGAAATGCTTACCTACGTCACGGAAGAAATCGATCACGTTAATCTGTTTCACCCAATCTGCATTGTTCACCATGATCATTGGCTTGCTGACTTGGTTATTCATCAGATGTTGGATTTGATTGGAAAGGTCTTGCACCCAACCGGTGACAACGTCTTCTGAGTTTAAGCTGCGCTCCGTCGCTTTAAAGCTTGGATCACCAATCATGCCGGTTGCGCCGCCAATCAAAGCGATAGCTTGGTGCCCAGCATCTTGAAAGCGTTTTAGCATAATAAGTGGTACAAGGTGACCAATATGCAGGCTGCCAGCCGTTGGATCGAAGCCACAGTAAAGCGTTTGTGGCTCGGATAGCAGTTGTTGAACTTGTTCTAAATCACTCGCTTGGGCAATCAAACCGCGAGCTTGTAAATCTTCAATCAGTGTCATCGTTTTATCTTCAATGTCATTTCAATGCATTTAGAGTAAGGGCCGATGCACAATCTAGATATATCCCTAAAGGGATGGTTTGTTATCTTGATTGTGTGATGAGGTGATTGAGAAACAGTTGGAAAAGTTCACTCAGTGATGCGACTTTTAATTGAGCGTAGATCCGTTTTCGGTGGTTTTTGACGGTGCCTTCCGTGACTTTGAGCGTTATTGCTATTTCTTTACTATCAAAACCTTGGGCGATTAAAGAGGCAATTTCTTGTTCTCGTTTGGTCAATATGGTTTGACCGAATGAGGCCAATGCGTTCTCAATGGCGTCACGCATTTGCCCGGAGTGCAAGGTTGGGTTGAAGATCGGCTCGGAAAGCGTGAATTCGGTTTGCTTCCAGTGCTGCTGGCACAAGGACTGAATGATGGAAAAATAAGCCGTTAGCTTTGCAATTTGCGGTTTGGTGAAGCGTTTGTCGTCTTGCATAAAGCCGAAATAGAGCATGACCCAACGTGTAGGTTCTATTTCAATGAGTATGCTCAGTTCGTCTTTCCAACCCGTTTGATTATAAAACTGTTCGCAATAGGCTTGGTAGTCGAGATCTTTGCTTGCAACGTTTTTACCTACCATGTCTTTAAGCGTGAAGATACCTTGCTCTTTGTTTGCGTTAAGCTTTTGATAAAACGGGTCATTTTGGAATGACGTGGTCAGATAACGCTGGAACAAAAGTTCACGTTCATTCTCAAGCGAATCATAAAGATAGATGGGGTGCTTGCCCTCGCGATAGCCAAGGATCACCGCGCAATCAAAACTCAATAATGAACTAATTACACGCATCAGTTTGGGCGTGAAACTTGGAGAGTTTAGTGCGGAAATCACTTCTGCAAGTTGTGTATTGAATGCGTCGTTTGGCATGTTGATTAGACAGTTTGATATGAATGGGAACAAGCATAACGCAATAGGGTGTTATCCCAAAGTCATCAGCGATTCCCTGACTCTTAACCGTGAGGGGTTAACTCTTTTCCATCAGTGTGATTGCGCCAATATAACAGCTAGATAGGCACTCACCGCAACCATTACAGCTCTCATTTAGGGCAGGTGTAGCGTCATCGGGCAGCGTTAGAGCTTGCTTAGGACAATCATCGACACACTCTTGACAGTTACCAAACAGACGAGCGTTGCAGCTCTGGCTGAATGTTGGTCGCCAACCGGTATCTGTTGTATTGAGTATGTTTAGAGCTTGCGTTGGGCAAACTGTAATACACTGATGGCAGAAGTTACAGTGGTTGAGGCTGAGATCCATGCAAGGCCCATTAGCTTGCATGCTTAATACACTTTGCGGGCAAGCAGTGACGCAGTCACCACATTGAGTACATAAGCGATTAAACAACTCTTCCTCAACAGCACCGAGAGGTCGAGAAGCGTTAATGACCGCCATTGGTTCTTCAATAGACTGGGTAACGCCTCTTGAGACAGCACGAAAGAAGCCACGACGACTGCTGTTCATTTCATTAAGCTCAATCGCTAATTCGATACTGTCTGGTTTCATTACTCTGCCTCTTGCCAGTAGTTACGGCGCGCAACGATTTGCAATTGATGCTCTTCACAGTAGAAGTTAAGCCAAGCAAGGACAAAAGCGGCAAGTTGGCGATAGAACTCGGTTTCAGCGTGTTGCTGCATGCTTTCAAGCATGATTGGGGCGAATGGCATTAGATGTTGGCTGATAAGTTGTTTGGCTTGCTCGACGTTGTCTTGCTCAAGCAGTAATGAAACCAACATCAGCATTAAGCCAATATGATCTTCCGGTTCACGCAGTCCGGTATCGCATTCCATTCCAAGTTGGCGCGTAAATTCACGATATTCAATCGTAGAAGATCCGAATAGAGCATTTTCTCTGTCTAAATAAACCGAGCCCCAAGGTGGGCATGGCATATCTCCGCTGCCTTGCAGTAAATTGAAGTAGTCGGCTTCGAGAGTATCACTTTCGATGCTTTGCGCCAGAGTCGAGAGGTTTGTTAACAATTCGTCATCTTGTGTCGCAAATGCACTTAAGATCTGTTGACCACTTTCAGAATTTGGAGAGTAGTAGCATAGGCCGCCCAACAGGCGAAACAGCGTAATTTCGTATTGCATAAGTAAAACTGCGTTATGTTTTTGCCGAGCATACCCGCTTCAAGGGTTGAAATAAATGCGTTTGGTCAAAAATTAAATGCAATAGTGCGAACTCAATAATGCGAACTATTTCGATTAATTATTTTAAATTGTGTTAACTAGTTCAAAAATATGAACGAGATCATTTATGAAATTTGATAGGTGAGTTCTTGAGTAGCACGGAAAAAACATTGATTAAGCGCAATATTAACCTTACTCCTAAAGAGGTAAAAGGAGGACTGCAAAGACCACAGAGTCTTTTCTCACAACCATTGAGAAGTTGTCCTATGAAAAAAACACTGAAAGCATTAATGACCGGTGGCTTCACGAGACGAGATTTTATCAAGTCTTCAAGTGCCGTCGGTGGACTGGCTGCCACTGCCAGCGCAATTTCACTCCCTTTTAAGTCAAGCCCTGTTGCTGCTGCCACTAATGAAGCGATTGAAGAAAAAGTAGTGTGGAGTGCGTGTACCGTAAACTGCGGTAGCCGTTGTCCGCTGCGCATGCATGTTGTTGATGGTGAGATCAAATGGGTCGAAACTGATAACACCGGCGATGACGTATACGGTAATCACCAAGTGCGCGCCTGTTTGCGTGGTCGCTCTATGCGCCGTCGCGTTTACAACCCAGATCGTTTGAAGTACCCAATGAAGCGCGTAGGTAAGCGTGGTGAAGGTAAATTCAAGCGCATTACTTGGGAAGAAGCGTACGATGAAATCGCGAACAATATGAAGCGAATCATCAAAGATCATGGTAACGAAGCGATTTACCTAAACTACGGTACAGGTACGCTAGGCGGGACAGTAACCAAATCTTGGCCTCCAGGCAGTTCATTGATCGCACGTATGATGAACTTAAGTGGCGGTTACCTAAATCACTACGGTGACTACTCAACGGCACAAATTACAGTAGGCCTAGATTACACATACGGTGGTGGTTGGGCTTACGGTAACTCATTCTCTGATTTAGAGAACACTAAGCTTATCGTTCAGTTTGGTAATAACCCAGCAGAAACGCGTATGTCGGGTGGTGGTCTTATTCACCATTTGATGGAGTCTAAAGAGCGTTCAAAAGCTCGTATGATCATGATTGATCCACGTTACACCGATACTGCGGGTGGTCGTGAAGATGAGTGGATTCCAATTCGTCCGGGGACCGATGCGGCATTTATTGCGGCGATGGCTTACGTGATGATCACGGAAGACTTAGTCGATCAGCCTTTCCTAGATAAATACTGTGTTGGTTACGATGAGAAAACGCTACCAGCGTCAGCACCAGCGAAAAGCGATTACAAGTCGTACATCTTAGGTGAAGGTCCTGATGGTACAGCTAAGACACCGGAGTGGGCGGCGAAAATCACAGGGATCCCAGTTGATACAATCATTAAGACTGCACGTGAAATTGGTTCAACCAAGCCTTGTGCGGTACTTCAAGGTTGGGGCCTACAGCGTACTGCTAACGGCGAAATCGCGGCACGTGCGATCGCTATGCTCGCACTACTGACCGGTAACGTAGGTATCAACGGTGGTGGTACCGGTGCTCGTGAATCGGATTACAACATCCCATTTGTGCGTTTCCCAACGCTTAAGAACCCAGTGAAAGCGTCGATTCCAATGTTCCTTTGGACAGACGCTATCGTTCGCGGTCCTGAAATGACAGCGACTCGCGATGGTATTCGTGGCGTTGAACAATTAAGCGTACCAATCAAGATGATTTGGAACTACGCAGGCAACTGCATCATCAACCAGCACTCAGATATCAACAAGACACATGAGATCCTGCAAGATGATAAAGCGTGTGAGTTGATTGTGGTGATTGATAACCATATGACGTCATCGGCGAAATACGCTGACATTGTACTGCCTGACTTAACCACATCAGAGCAAGCTGACTTCTGTATGGATACGAAAGCGGCGAACATGCCTTACTTTATCTTTGCTGATAAAGCGATTGAGCCTCAGTTTGAAGCGAAAGGTATCTACGAGATCTGTTCTGAAATTTCAAAACGCATGGGTGTCGGCGAGCAGTTTACCGAAGGTCGTGATCAAGAAGGTTGGCTACGTCATCTTTACGTGTTAACTCGTGAGCAAGACCCAACACTGCCTGATTTTGAAACCATGCGTAAGCTTGGCATCTACAAACGTCGCGATCCAAATGGTCACTTTGTTGCTTACAAAGCGTTCCGTGAAGATCCAGAAAATAACCCATTGGGTACACCATCAGGCAAGATTGAGATCTATTCAGAGCGTTTAGCGAACATCGCGTCGACTTGGGAATTACAAGAAGACGAAGTGATTCACCCACTGCCAATCTATGTATCGACTTTTGATGGTTGGGACTCGAAGAAGCGTGATCAATTTCCGCTGCAGTTGACAGGTTTCCACTACAAGGCACGTTGTCACTCAACCTACGGTAACGTTGACATCATCAAGGAAGCGGCGCGCCAAGAAATGTGGATCAATCCACTGGATGCGCAGCAGCGTGGCATCGAAAACGGCGATTTGATCCGTATCTTCAATGACCGTGGTGAAGTGCATATTCCAGCGAAAGTGACACCACGTATGATGCCAGGCGTGGTAGCGCTAGGTGAGGGTGCATGGTACGCACCAGATAAGAACAAAGTGGATAAAGGCGGCTGTATTAACGTGTTGACGACTCATCGTCCAAGTCCGCTGGCTAAGGGTAACCCTCAGCATACCAACTTAGTAGAAGTTCAACTGGTGAAGAAGGCATAAGGTTAAACCATGAAACAATACGGCTTTTATATTGATTCAAGTAAGTGCACCGGTTGTAAAACGTGTCAGCTTTCTTGCAAAGACAACAAAGACCTAGATGTAGGTCGTAACTACCGTCGTGTTTACGAATACGCAGGCGGTAATTGGGTAGAAGACAACGGCACGTGGCGTCAAGACGTGTTTGCCTACTACGTATCAATGGCTTGTAACCACTGTAGCAACCCTGCGTGTACCAAGGTATGCCCAAGCGGTGCGATGCATAAGCGTGAAGATGGCTTTGTAGTCGTGGATACTGATAAGTGTATCGGTTGTCAGTACTGTTCTATGGCGTGTCCTTACGGCGCACCTCAGTACAACAAAGAAAAAGGCCACATGACGAAGTGTGACGGCTGTTATGAACGCGTGGCTGAAGGTCTTAACCCTGTGTGTGTGGACTCTTGTCCACTGCGTGCACTGGAGTTTGGTCCTATCGATGAGCTACGTGTGAAATATGGCACAAATGCCGAGGTTGCGCCGCTGCCACCTGCATCATTGACGCTACCAAATATTGTTATCAAACCGAACCGCCATGCGCGCCCTTGTGGAGACACCACGGGCTACTTGGCTAATCCGAAGGAGGTCTAATATGGCATGGCATGAATGGCCGCTTATCGTTTTTACGGTATTGGCACAAACGTCAGTAGGTGCGTTCTTGGTCTTAGCGACAATGCTTTTGACTAAGCAGCTTTCATCGGGTGCTGAAGAACGTCTGCACAAAGCGATGTTCGGTCTTTGGGCGGTGATGGGGCTGGGTTTCCTTGCTTCAATCATGCACCTAGGTAGTCCACTGCGCGCAATGAATGCACTGAATATGGTTGGCAGTTCTTGGCTATCGAATGAGATTGCGTCAGGCAGCGTATTCTTTGCTCTAGGCGGACTGTTTTGGCTACTATCTGTGTTGGATAAAGGCAGTGAAGCGATTCGTAAAGCGCTAATGATTGGTGCAATGGTGGTTGGCCTTGTGTTTATGTACGCAATGGCGATGGTATACATGATTGATACCGTACCAACTTGGTATACGTCACTAACACCAGCGGCATTTGTGGTAACCATGCTAGTTAGCGGTACCGCACTGGCCCAGTTACTGTTATCTCTTGCGAACCATGACAACGCAGCAGCGGATAAAGTGCTACAAGTGATGGGCTTAGTCGGTTTGTTTGCGGTTGCTATCGTAGTGATGCAATTGACTGCTCACCTAGGCTCTATTGAAACCAGCGTGACGGCTGCACTGTCTGTTGTTCCTGATTTCAGTTCGCTACAGACAACACGCTTAGTGCTATTGTCTGCGGGTATTGCTTTGTGGCTAATGCCAGTCGTTCGACGCACGCCAGTAACAGCGGCACCGATGGCAATCGCGTTTGCATTGATCGTTGTATCTGAACTGATTGGTCGTGGCGTGTTTTACGGCATGCACATGACAGCCGGCATGTAGAAACGTGTTGTTGAGCGATCAAAGAGCTTAGCGACTGAATTTGTTTCGATTGTAAATTGTTTAGCTAGCAAATTGCTTCACTAACCAGTATTTTTGCAATCAAGGTTAATATGATATCAAGCCCCGCTACAGTGAGTGGGGCTTTTTCATATGGCTATTGTCGTGTCGTTATTTGAGCGACATTACTGTGAATTGGTTAGCTCTTTGTTGACCCAGTATTTTGAGCCAGAGACGTTCGCATCAACCAATAAACCAGTGGTGTTGAGTTGATACACTGCCACGCCGCTGTTGAACTGTGCGCTCATCTCTTCACCGTCTTCACCCGCAACGAAAGAGGCTTCACTTGAGGCTTCCCACCCCTCTTCGACAAAGGTGTTGAAGTCTTTCTCCTGTTCAAACAATACGACTTGCTGATAGAACTTACCCCCTACGCCAAGTGCGACGCCCGCACCGAACATGTTCATGTAAGTGCGTTTGTCTGTCGACTTGTTGACCGCGACGCCGGAGCCTGAGTTGGTGTGGAACATCAATGACAGTTTACGTGAATCAAACACCGCATAACCGTAAGCGTTGTCGTAAAGCTCTTTGGCCTCTGGTTTTTCATTGAATAATTTTAGTAGGGTGCTATCTGCCATTAAATCTATGGCTTGTCGCGCTTCTTCTGGGGTATCTCCCTCCATAAGCTCGTCAATTTTCTTGTCTGCCGTGTCTATCCATTCTTTGCTGGTTTCGATGCTAGCATCGGTCCATTCACCTGCGGTATTAATCGCTTCTTCAGACCAATTGGTGAAATCTTGCCAAGCTTGTTTTGAGAATTCCTTGGTGCTATCCCAAGTTTCTTTGGCGGTTTCAGAGACGGCGTCTCCTAGATCTGAAAGGCTGTTTGAAATATCGTCCCAATCGGCATAAGCAGGAGAGGCGAGTAAAGTTAAAGTAGTGATGAGAGCAAGAGGCTCTTTCATTGGTCCATTCTTTTATGAAATCATATTGTTTTATTCTAGGTGAAAATTTAGGCAGGGAGAATTGATGCCCTTGTTGGGCTGGGATTACTGTCACGAACCCATGTAGATATAACCTGATTGAGAAACAAAAAGCCCTCAAATTCCAAAACTTGAGGGCTAATTTCGTGAGAGTTATATTCTTGGGACAATATGGTGACTAGGGTAGAGTCGTCTACTTACTCACTTTACCTAGCTTTAACCAAGTATCGATAACCGTGTCTGGGTTAAGTGAAACGGAGCTGATGCCTTGTTCCATTAGCCATTCTGCAAGGTCATCGTGATCGGATGGACCTTGACCACAGATACCAACGTATTTGCCAGCTTTGGTGGCAGCATCAATCGCCATTTTCAGCATGGCTTTCACCGCTGGGTTGCGCTCATCGAATAGGTGAGCGACATCACCGGAATCGCGGTCAAGACCAAGAGTTAGCTGAGTCATGTCGTTTGAGCCAATCGAGAAGCCATCGAAGTACTTCAAGAATTCTTCTGCAAGTACTGCGTTGGACGGCAGTTCACACATCATGATCACTTTCAGGCCTTGATCGCCACGGCGCAGATCAAATTTCGCAAGCAAGTCGATAACGGATGCCGCTTCGCTTGGAGTGCGCACGAATGGGATCATGATTTCAACGTTCTTCAGCCCCATCTCATTACGAACGCGTTTGATCGCTTGGGTTTCTAGTTCAAAACAGTCTTCAAACACTGGAGAAATGTAACGAGAAGCCCCACGGAAGCCCAGCATTGGGTTCTCTTCATGTGGCTCATAACCTTGACCGCCAACCAAGTTACTGTATTCGTTCGATTTAAAATCAGACATACGCACGATCACACGCTTTGGCCAGAATGCAGACGCAATGGTTGAGATGCCTTCTGTTAGCTTGCTGACGTAAAAATCAATCGGGTCTTTGTAACCACGGATGCGCTCAGTGATTTCTGCTTTTAGCTCATCGCTTTGTGCATCGAAGTTCAGCAGAGCTTTCGGGTGAATACCTATCATCTTGTTAATGATAAATTCAAGGCGCGCTAAGCCGACGCCTTCGTTTGGAATCTGAGCAAAGTCGAATGCACGATCTGGGTTACCTACGTTCATCATTACTTTAGTTGGCAGCAACGGCAGCTCATCAACAGCAGAGCGTTTGATCTCAAAGTCTAGATCGCCTTGGTAAACATAGCCCGTTTCCCCTTCAGCACAAGACACAGTCACCGTCTCTCCATCCGTTAACTTGCTAGTGGCGTCACCACAACCAACGATAGCTGGAATACCAAGTTCACGTGCGATGATCGCGGCGTGGCAAGTGCGGCCACCGCGGTTGGTAACGATGGCAGAGGCTTTTTTCATCACAGGTTCCCAATCTGGGTCAGTCATATCTGTGACGAGCACATCGCCATTTTGCACCAGTGACATTTGGTCTAGCGAATCAACCAAGCGAACAGGACCTTTTCCAATGCGTTGGCCAATAGCGCGCCCCTCAACCAATACCTCTGCTTTATTGTTGAGTTCATAACGTTCAATCACGCTTTGTTCAGTTTGAGAGCACACGGTTTCTGGGCGGGCTTGCACTATGTATAGTTTGCCATCGATACCATCTTTCGCCCACTCAATATCCATCGGACGTTGATAGTGCTTTTCGATGATCATCGCTTGTTTTGCTAGTTCTTTGATCTCATCGTCGTTTAAAGAAAAAGTATTACGTTCTTCCGCCGACGTATCGATGATCTCAACTTGTTTACCGATTTCTTGACTGTTGGCGTAGATCATTTTGATCTGTTTCGAACCAAAAGTTTTCTTTACGATAGGGTGCTGACCCGCTTCAAGCATTGGCTTGTGAACATAAAACTCATCTGGGTTTACTGCGCCTTGCACCACCATTTCACCCAAGCCCCAAGAAGAGGTGATGAACACCACTTGATCGAAGCCAGATTCGGTATCTAGGGTGAACATGACGCCGGAAGAGGCTTTGTCTGAGCGCACCATACGCTGAATACCCGCTGATAACGAAATACCACGGTGATTAAAGCCTTGGTGAACACGGTAAGAAATAGCGCGATCGTTGAACAGCGATGCGTATACATGTTTGGTTGCTTCTAAAACAGCATTAATGCCTTTTACGTTTAGGAATGTCTCTTGTTGACCGGCAAAAGAGGCATCAGGGAGATCCTCTGCCGTTGCTGAGGAGCGAACCGCAACCGAAATCTCCGGGTGATTGTCTGTGAGTTCTTGATAGTTCTCGCGAATTTCTTGTTCTAATTCCGCAGGGAAAGGGGCGTCTAATACCCATTGACGGATGGTAGCACCAGTCTTGCGCAGGGCTTCAACATCTTCAACATTCAGTTCATCGAGTAGTTGGTGGATCCGTTCATCCAAACCATCATGATCAAGGAATTGGTTAAACGCGAACGAGGTAGTCGCAAAACCGTTGGGAACAGAAACACCGACATTAGCTAGGTTAGAAACCATTTCGCCAAGTGACGCGTTTTTACCGCCGACTTTGTCGACATCATCCATGGATAGACCATTGAACCAGAGGGTGTTCTTTTGCATGTTTTTTCTCCAGAAACATTGCAGCTTTTGTAGGGGGACTTAAAGGCAATCGTTTACGCTCGGATTGAAAAAAAAGCGAAATAAATTTCAACCTTGTGGTGAACATAACTGAAAGCCAAACTTATTTGTTAGTATTATGTTGCTAATCCTAATCAAATGATTTTGAAAATCTAAACAGAAATGCAAATTAATAACCAAAGTCGTGATGTGTTCTATGTTTCTGACGGTACGGCGATCACATGCGAAACATTAGGGCACGTTGTTTTAGGGCAATTTCCATTCATCCCTAATGAAAAAGCCTTTCCTTTTGTCGAAACGCCAGACAAAGTGGCCGACGTTGTCAAAGAAATTGAAACTTCCTACCAGCGTAACGGTGTCAAACCACTGGTGTTTTTTTCTATTGTCCTACCTGATGTTCGTGAGTTACTGCTCAAGGCTCCTGCATTTTCTTATGATGTTTTGGCGAGCATCGTCCAGCGAGTCAAAGACGACACTCAAATGGAGCCCCAGCCCAAACTGCAACGCTCACGCAGCGTAGGGAAAGATTCCGATACTTACTTTGATCGTATTGCAGCTATTGAATATACCTTGGCTCACGATGATGGGATTACTCTAAAAGGATTAGAAGAGGCCGATATCATTTTGCTTGGGGTGTCTCGAAGTGGGAAGACACCAACCAGTTTATACATGGCAATGCAGTTTGGTTTACGTGTGGTGAATTACCCATTTATTGCAGAAGACATTAGCTTAATGCGCTTACTGCCTGAGTTTGAAATCCACCGTCATAAGTTGTTTGGCTTAACGATTAACCCAGAGCGTTTAACGGAAATACGAGAGAACCGTTTATCGGGCAGTGAATATGCAAGCACTGAGCAATGCAAGTTAGAGCTTGATACGGTAGAAGCGTTGTTTAGAAGAGAGGCGATTCCTTATATCAATACTTCATCTTTATCGGTAGAAGAAATTACCACTCGCATTATGGAAAAAGCCGGTATGAAGCGCCGTTTGTTTTAGAGTCTTGGGTAGTTTACGTCTACGTTATTGTTTAGCAGGGTATAGCGGAGCAGAGCAGAGTATCGAAAAGCCAAGATGCCACACTTTGGTTTGTTCAAATGAGGCACCTTGAGATGTCGTTTGAGCCAGAAGCTCTTGTCGCTTGGATTAGAGTGTTGCTTTGAACTGCTCTAGTAGATCTTTTTGTTTGTCAGTGAGGTTTGTCGGGGTATCAACGTGCAGCGTGACGATAAGGTCACCAGTGACGCCTTTGCGGTTTTTAACACCTTTGCCCGTCATTTTAAATTTACGACCACTTTGAGAACCGGCGGGGACTTTGAGTTTGTAGCGGCTATCTAAAACTTGGACTTCTACCTCTCCACCTAGTGCAGCATTGGCAATGTCAATATGAGCGGTGCACAGCAGGTTGTCTTGCTCTCGTTTTAGAAAAGCATGAGCACGAGTATTGATCACCAATAGTAGGTCACCATTTGGACCGCCATTGATACCAGGGGCTCCTTTGTTCGAGAAACGAATTTTTTCACCGTCTCGAATGCCTGGTGGGATCTTCACATTGATTTTTTTCTGTTCGCCATTGACTGGTAGCTCAACGACTTTTTCTGCACCTTGAATAGCATCGACAAAATCAACGGTTAAGGTGAATTCATGATCCTGGCCTTTGCTTGGTTGAGATCGCCCACCTCTGGCTTGAGAGAAAATATCATCAAACCCACCAAAGCCACCACCTGAGCTTCGCCCAAAACCACCAAACCCTTGACGGCCAAACGCGCCACCAAAGATATCTTCAAATCCACCAGACTGATAATGCCCACGACCATCGTGGTGGCGTTGCCACTCGCTCCTTGAAAAGCGGCGTGGCCAAATCGATCATATTGCTGACGTTTTTCGTCATCAGTTAAGATTTCGTAGGCTTCTTTTATTTCTTTGAATTTTTCTTCCGCAGTTTTATCTCCCGGATTTTTATCGGGATGATATTTCATTGCGAGTTTTTATAGGCTTTTGATGTCTTTGGTTGACGTATCTTTAGGAATACCCAAAACCTCGTAGTAATCTCGTTTGGACATATTCACCGCTTATTTTTATTTTGTTTTAATCGAAAGAGGGCGTAAGAGTCACCCCAAACGCCCATATTTACAAGTCTTATTGACGCTAGACGACCATACACAGTCTCCTAGTTAAGAAAGCTTATTTCTTGTCGTCTTTAACTTCTTCGAATTCCGCATCAACTACGTCATCGTCTTTCGACTGTGCACCAGCGTCAGCACCTTGTGCTTGTTGCGCTTGAGCTTGTTGTTGAGCGATTTCCATTAGCTTTTGAGCTGCTGTCATTAGCGCTTGAACTTTAGCGTCGATCGCTTCTTTGTCATCACCTTTACGTGCAGTTTCTAGCTCAGAGATAGCTGCTTCAATCTTCTCTTTCTCTTCTGCAGGTAGCGCTTCACCCGCTTCTTCTACTTGCTTACGAGTACCGTGAATCATTTGGTCAGCTTGGTTACGTGCAGTCGCTAGCTCTTCGAACTTTTTGTCCGCTTCTTTGTTAGCTTCTGCTTCTTGAACCATTTTCTCGATGTCGTCATCGCTTAGACCGCCAGAAGCTTGGATAGTGATCTTCTGCTCTTTACCAGTCTGCTTGTCTTTCGCTGAAACGTGTAGGATACCATCCGCATCTAGGTCGAAAGTCACTTCGATTTGTGGCATACCACGTGGTGCAGCTTGGATACCTTCTAGGTTGAATTGACCTAGTGATTTGTTGAAAGACGCTTGCTTACGCTCACCTTGAAGAACGTGGATAGTTACCGCGCTCTGGTTGTCTTCTGCTGTAGAGAAAACTTGGTTCGCTTTAGTTGGGATAGTGGTGTTTTTCTCAACGAGCTTAGTCATTACGCCGCCCATTGTCTCGATACCTAGAGACAGTGGAGTAACGTCTAGTAGAAGTACGTCTTTCACTTCACCTGCAAGTACACCACCTTGAACTGCAGCACCCATTGCTACTGCTTCATCAGGGTTTACGTCGCGGCGAGCTTCTTTACCAAAGAACTCAGCAACTTTCGCTTGAACCATAGGCATACGAGTCTGACCACCAACTAGGATTACGTCAGTGATGTCGTTTACAGATAGGTCAGCATCAGCTAGAGCAACTTTTAGTGGCTCAAGAGAACGTTGTACTAGGTCTTCAACTAGAGATTCTAGTTTCGCACGAGTCACTTTCACGTTCATGTGCTTAGGACCCGTCGCGTCTGCAGTCACGTAAGGTAGGTTTACGTCAGTTTGAGAAGTAGAAGAAAGCTCGATCTTCGCTTTTTCTGCTGCTTCTTTAACACGTTGCATTGCTAGTGGATCGTTCTTAAGGTTGATGCCTTGCTCTTTTTGGAACTCGTCTACTAGGTAGTTGATTAGACGTGTATCAAAGTCTTCACCACCAAGGTGAGTATCACCGTTAGTTGCTAGAACTTCGAATGTTTTCTCGCCTTCAACTTCATCGATTTCGATGATAGAGATATCGAATGTACCACCACCGAGGTCGTATACCGCGATAGTGCGGTCGCCGCCTTTCTTATCTAGACCGTATGCTAGAGCCGCCGCTGTTGGTTCGTTGATGATACGTTTAACTTCTAGACCTGCGATACGGCCAGCGTCTTTAGTAGCTTGACGTTGAGCATCGTTAAAGTAAGCAGGAACAGTGATAACAGCGCCAGTTACTTCCTCACCTAGGAAGTCTTCAGCTGTTTTCTTCATTTTCTTCAGGATTTCAGCTGAAACTTGAGGAGCCGCCATTTTTTGGCCTTGCGCTTCTACCCAAGCATCACCGTTGTCAGCCTTAACGATTTTGTAAGGCATGATTTCGATATCGCGCTGAACTTCTTCGTCTTCAAAACGACGACCAATAAGACGCTTAATTGCAAATAGCGTGTTCGTTGGGTTAGTTACTGCTTGGCGTTTTGCAGGTTGACCTACTAGCGTTTCACCGTCGGTGTATGCAACAACCGATGCAGTGGTGCGCTCACCCTCTGCGTTTTCAATGACACGTGGTTTGTCGCCGTCTAGCACTGCTACACAAGAGTTAGTTGTACCTAAGTCGATACCAATGATTTTACCCATAATAATTACCTCTGTACTTTGCATTAGTTATTTTAATGCAAAGTCTTTAAAATTCGATGTTGTTTTCTAAGAACATAACATGCATTTTGTCGCTGTTATGCTTTGCCTCAATCAAATAAATGAGTTCAGTGTTTGCCGCTAAACAGGTGATGTTATGGTTTTGCACCGTAGTGTGAACTTTAACCATCCTATTTTTATCTGGGTTAAAGTCGCATCTCTTTACCACATCGTGTGGTTAGCTAGGTTTAACGGCAAATTGAAACTATTTGCTTCTTGAAACTAATGGTTACTTGAAGCTATTTGTTAGTTGAAACTAATAGTTACTTGAAATTATTTGCTGATGGAAATCTTACGCGCTTGCATTGCTTCCGGAACTTCTCGGATGAGATCAATGTGCAGCAATCCATTTTCCATGCTTGCTGCGGTGACAGTCACGTAATCAGCCAGTTGGAACTTGCGTTCAAAGTTGCGCTCAGCAATACCTTGATAAACGTAAGTTGGTTTGGTTTCAGAGGCTTGAATTTCACCTGAAACGATCAGCATGTTTTCATTTTGAGTGAGAGTTAACGCATCTTCAGAAAAGCCTGCAACTGCCATAGTGATTCGGTAGTTGTTCTCGTCTTTTTGTTCGATGTTGTATGGTGGGTAACCATTTGTTGATGATTTTTTTGCGTTGCTTTCTACAAGATTAAGCAGACGATCAAAACCAATGGCATGACGGTATAGGGGGAAATATCTACATTACGCATAATACTATCCTTTCAATAAGCAATAGTTCTCAACACATAAGGTGCTGAGATCGAACTCATACTCTTTAAACCATCTGGGGTTAGATTAGACATACGGTTCAATGGTTAATAATCGGAATGAAAAGCACAAAACATCACAGAGATGAGGTTGTGAGGCATTCCTGTTTGATCACTGTGATATTCCCTATATAAGGCGAATACAGTCATCAACGAACTCCATTTGGCAGTTCGTGTAATCAATATATTCTTCCGAAATTTTCTTGTCAAGAGTTCCATTAGAAAAAATAACATGAAATTATCTTTTGATGATTCTTAAGGTAATGCTGGGTAAGCTGAATCAAAAAAAGAGCTCGAACTTGAGCTCTTCTTAATCGCTAAGGAATAGTATGCTGAATGATACGTAATTCCTATGTAACTACCTTAAATTGGTTGGTGCGGTTAATACCACTTTATCAATAACATGCTGCAGTATGTTGTAGCCCGCGAGCGCACCTGACGCATTGTCGGGCAGCTCAATTTTTTCTTTATCCAAGGCATAGACGGTAATTTGATAATTGTGTGGTTTCGCGTTTGGAGGAGGGCATGCACCGCCAAATCCTTTGAAACCAAAGTCATTGGTTACCATGCTGGCGCCTTTAGGCAAGTTTTTCCCTCCTTTTTCACCAGCATTTTCTGCCATACCAGTTTGATCAGCAGGAATATTGACCACTAACCAATGCCACCAACCACTGCCGGTTGGCGCGTCTGGGTCATACATGGTAATTGCGAAGCTTTTTGTGCCATCAGGAGGACTGCTCCAACTCAACTCTGGAGACTTGTTGTCACCGGTGCAGCCCCATTGATTGAAAACTTGTGATTTTTTAAGTGATTGATTATCTGTAACATCTGCGCTTTTTAGATCAAAAGCATAACTAGAAAAGAGAGGAAGAGCGGATAACACAAACGATAATAATTTGATCTGTTTCATTGGTACTCCTATTTGACTTGTCTTAAAGCAAGCAAAGAAAGCATAGTTCACTTTCTCATGACTGCCATAGAAGAGAAAGTGAACGAGCGGGAGTGGGCTGAATCAATACAAGGACTTTGCTAATGAAATGAAATCTAAAGTCGTGCCGACCTCTGAAATCTTAGGAATAACGGACGATAGAGCAAAGGCATGATTGTCTAGTGAGGGGTCGGTGACCGCATCGTGACAAATGGTCACATTATAACCGAGCTCATAAGCTTGCATGGCTGTTGATAGTACACCCATGCTAGTGGCGATTCCGACGATAACAACTTGAGAAACGTTCAACTGTTGCAGGTTTTCATGGAGATGTGTGTGACTGAATGCCCCCCACGTTTTCTTGGTGATGGCAATATCGTCAGGGTGATGAAGCACGTCTTTGTGCAATGCTGCCCAGTTATTCCCTTGGCTATTAGATGGACGAGGAGATGCATCGACTCTGCCAATAGGGCGACCAGCGACGTTCACTTGCACAACAGGCCAGTTCTGGCGACGAAAGGTGGTGAGTAGTAGGTTGGTATGTTCGATAACCGTTTTGGCGTTGCTAGGGTCAACGAGGTCGACAATACCGTGTTGTAGATCAATCACAATGAGAGCCGTGTGAGTATCAATTTGAGTGATTGACATTTTGAAGCATCCATCGTCATGAATTACATCAGGTAATTATACTCAACTAATCTAAAGGTACTAGGGTGAGCGAGAATGACTTGGTATAGGGAAATTGGATGGGCTTGAAAAAAAGCGGCTTTACCCCGGAAAAGATAAAAGCCGCTTGCTAATATAACCAAGCACTTACTGTAACTTGGATATAGACGTGTTATTCCACGTCTTAGCGCATAATCATTTGTTCACGACCAGGACCAACCGATACCATTTTCACTGGTACACCCATTAGTTCTTCAATACGTAGAACGTATTTTTGTGCCGCAACTGGTAGCTCTTCGAATTTACGACAACCAGTAATGTCTTCGCTCCAGCTTTCCATCTTCTCGTAGATTGGTGCTAGTGCCGTCGTTTGAGGCCAAATTGGGTTTTCGCTGTGCTCGCCTTCGTAGCCAACACAGATTTTTAGATCTTTAAGACCAGTCAGACAGTCTACTTTTGTCAGTGCAATTTCAGTCGCTGCTTGAAGCTCAACGCCGTTCTTCGTTGCCACTGCATCAAAGTAACCCATGTCACGTGGACGACCTGTTGTTGCGCCGAACTCACCCGCAAGTTCACGGAATGCATCTTGCTCTTCCATTGCAGTGATTAGCGTACCAGTACCTACTGATGAGCTGAACGCTTTTGCGACTGCAATAACGCGCTCTGGACGTAGAGCAGGAAGACCACTACCGATACCTGCGTACATAGACACAACGTTTGAAGAGGTTGTCCATGGGTACTCACCGTAAACAAGGTCACGGCCCGCACCTAGCTGTGCTTCGAACAGTAGAGTTTGGTCTTTTGCTTGCAGCTCTTTTAGCGGCAGCGTTACGTTGCAGATAGCATCACGCCAAGGGGCAGACACTTCCAGCAACCAGTTTGCCATTTCTTCAGCGGTTTGCTCGAATTCGAACGTTGGGTAAAGTGCTCGTAGTTGTGGAAGTTTCCAGTCCATCCAGAACTTGATGCGTTCTACTAGAACTTCTGGTTGTTTCAACCAACCCACAAGGATGCCTTTTTTCATCACACGGTCACCGTATGCAGGTGCAATGCCCTGACGAGTTGAACCGTATGCTTTGTCGCCTAAGCGTTGTTCTTCCAGCGTATCTTCTAGTGCGTGTAGAGGTAGACACAGTGTTGCGCGATCAGAGATGCACATGTTCACTTTCACGCCCGCTTCTTCAACTTCCGCAATCTCCTGAGACAGCGACGCAGGGCTGATAACCATACCCGGACCTAAAACTGCCAAACAGTCAGGGTTGAAAACGCCACTTGGTAGCTGGTGCAGCTTGAACGTACCTAGGTCGTTAACTACGGTGTGACCCGCGTTGTTACCACCTTGGAAACGAATGCTTGCAGAAGCTTGCTCTGCCAAAAAGTCAACGATGCGGCCTTTGCCTTCATCACCCCAGTTTGCACCCACAACAACGATAGACGACATAATTCATTCTCCAAAACAGACCGGAAAATCTTAGGATGCTCGCATGAATAAGAGAAATTAATTATACTCATTAACTTGATAAGAAAGTCATATCGGGTAATTTTCTATGTTGGATTTGAACTGGTTACGTACCTTTGTCACCTTGGCAGAAGTGAAACATTTCGGAAAAACAGCGATTGAACTGCACATGACGCAGCCAAATGTCAGCCTTCACATCAAGCAACTAGAACAAGCTACTCGTACCAAGTTGATTGAACGCAACCCAGTACAGCTGACTCAGGCCGGTAAGCGATTATTAGACACTGCCGAGCACATGCTGAATGAGCTGCAAATCTGCCAATCCGATCTCAATGCCATTAATGACTTAACGCAAGGAACGCTCTCGATTGCGGCGAGTGATATTGTCTCGCGCCTGTTACTTATCAAGCCATTCCAACAATTTAAAAATGAATATCCTGGTATCGACTTAGCGCTGTTCAACACCACTTCATCACAAGCGGTAGATTTAGTAAAAAGTGCCCGCGCAGACATCGGCTTTGTTATTGCGCAGAAAGAGAGTCAACCACTGCACTTTACTCCTCTGACGCAAATACACTGGTGTGCTTTTGGCGATAACATCTTCGATTGGCGAGAAAACAGTGAAGAGAATCAAACACTGATCTTGCTCGGTCACGATACCCGAACGCGCGAGTTGATCGACGCGTCTCTGCCTGAGCTAAACCTGCCAAAACATAGAGTCATGGAAGTGGGCAGTGTTGAAGCTCAAATAGATTGGGCTGAAGCCGGATTTGGAACCGCGATTGTGCCTGACTTCTCCCTCGATCCAAGGCTCAAACTCTCTCGAGAAGTGACGCCTTTGCATAGCTTCCCCAATACCGATTTCGGCTACATCGTGCGCCAAAATCAGGTGTTGTCTAAAGCGGCCAAACAGCTTTTAAAATGGGTTGCAGAGAACGTGTCGGTGGTAGAGGTTTAACTGATGGGCGATACGTTTATCACCATCCCATTGCCATCTTTGATTCACCGAATTGGTGGTGAACATGCTAAACGAGCTAAAGCAATTGCGGCTGAGAAGAAGTGCGAACTGAAGCGCATTCGACGCTCTCGTAATTGGCAAATTGCTGGTGAGGCTTTGGATTTGAAAACGTTTCTCGACCATATCAAGGCAGAAGAATCTGATCCGATGCGATTTATGGTTAACAAAATGGAAGCTGGTCTCGCCAAACACAGCGATAAGCTTGAGCCTTTGGAAGCTAAGCTTATTCGATTAGTCATGGAGAATCCTAACATTACTTTGGCGGAGTTGATGTCAGAAACGAACTGCACTATTTCACAAGCGCGAACCGCACGCTTTGAGGCCGAGATGTTTTAGTCTGAAAGTTTCTTTTCAATTTCCCTTTCTATACTGGTAGCGATTGATTATTCGAATCAAGTGACACTGAGAGGGAAGGTTATGAAGCTGATATTGAAACTGTTGAGTGTATTCTTCATTTGGGGGAGTTTGACGCATCCTGCTTTCGCTCTTGATCCTGTTTATAGTGACTTTCTCGGTAAAGCGATTCGTGGTTACGACCCTGTCGCCTACTTCACTCAATCAAAACCAGTCAAAGGTGACAGCGATTTTACTTACCGTTGGAATGATGCCAAATGGTACTTTTCATCGGCTGAAAATCGAGATGCATTCGTTAAAAATCCTGAGACATTTATACCCCAATATGGTGGCTATTGTGCTTGGGCAGTGAGCAAAGGTTATACTGCTAAGATAGATCCTAATGCGTGGTCAATTGAGAGCGGTAAGCTCTACCTCAACTACAGTAAATCTGTACAAGCTACGTGGGAGGAAGACATTCCCGGCAATATTGCTAGTGCAGATAAAAATTGGCCGAACTTGCTGATTGAATAGTTCGGTTTACTGCCAATAAAAAACCGCGGTCACTTCACTTAAAGATCGCGGTTTTTCATTTTCCTTTTCCTAAGTGGATCATTACCACATCAAATCGTCTGGCACGACGAAATCGGCGTATGGGTCATCTTCAGCAGGAATGTCTGCTTCAGGTTCTTTTTGATCAATGATCATTGATTCGTCACGCTGCGCAATTTTGCTCGCAACAGGGCGTGGAATCACAACGTAGCTCTCGCCCATAATAGCAATCGCTAAGATACCTTTGATCAACTGCTCACGAGTCATTGAATCGACATATAGCGACTTAACTAACGTACCGTGTGTAAAGTTGTATTTAATGTCGCCATCTTTCAAATCGATCTTATTGTTTTCAATCAATTGAATGATCTGTGCTTTGATTTCTTTATTTAAGCGCTCGGTGTTTTGCTGCTCGCTCAATTGTTTGTCACGCTCTAACTGCTGGCGTTTGTTTTCTTCTACCGCCGCTTTTACTTCGCGTGCTTGAACACGTGATTTCTTAGAGCCTTTCTTGGCTTTCTTTAGTTTCTTCTCGTTAACCAAGCCAGCTTTTAGCATCTGTTCTTGAAGGGTTAGTTTTGCCATGATTTATCCAGTTTATGCGCAATTTCCTGCATTTTAACCAGTCACACGCGGCAAAGAAAGAGGCATCGCGTATCCCAGTGCTAGACTTATACTCATATATACCCAACGAACCTTAAGATGCTTGGTTCAGTTGGGCCGATTTGAGCAACGGCATAAAGTAGGAACAATCAAAGTCGGTGAACAAAACAAAGGAGAGCACAATGAGTTACAAACACATTTTGGTGGCGGTTGACTTGTCACAGTCTAGCCGACAGGTCATTGATAGAGCAATTGCCATTGCCAAAGGAACCGACTGCACGATGTCGTTGGTCTTTGTTGACGTTGATCGAGTGATATTAGAGCCAAAAGAAGAACGGACATTGAATACAGAGCTCACAACCTTAGCCGAGCAGAGCGATTACCCAATTACTAATGCGATGGTTGTGGTGGGCGATCTTCACATAAAGCTCGCTGGCATCGTCAAAGAGAAAGGCATTGATCTTGTTGTTTGTGGGCATCATCACAAAGTGTTTAGTCGGATGTTTTCTCCCGTGCCGAAACTCGCTAATGCAATAGAGGCCGATTTACTCGTGGTGTATTTGCCTTGAAGTGAATTGCCTTGAAGCGAGTTACTTTGAAGCAAAACCTTGAGGCAATTTACTTTCAAGCCATTTACCTTAAAGCCATTTACCTTGGCGTCATTTAGAAATGATTCCAGAATAAAAATAAATTTCGTCGTCTTTTGGAAAGTTCGTTCGTCTGATGTAGATTACAGCAAACTTTAAAGTAGTTAACGTATGAAAACTTCAGAAAATCGAATCATTCCTCAGCAGGTTGTAGAAGACATTTGTGAATGGGCCATCATGCACGGCGTTGCATTCCGTCAACCTGATAATACGGCGAAGCACTGCCCTTTTAGCATTTCGCCGATGAGCATTGAACGCTCTGTGTTTGAATATCTAAAATACGTCACACCGCTCATCGCTAAACTGGTTAGTCATGTCTCTGAAGACCATGATTTCTTACAGCAGTCATTAGCGCATATGGAAAAATCCGAACCTCTTTTCGAGCGGTTGATGGCATTGCACAGAGAGGTTCACGGCGATTCAAAAAACCGAGTGACTCCGGCGAGACAGCCTTTGTTATTAATGCGAACAGACTTCATGGACGATCGTGAACTTGGTGCAAAAGTGATCGAGTTCAATGGTATCGCGGCGGGTATGGCTCCGTTTGGTCAGCGTGCGGCAGAGTTGCATCAGTTCATGCAAACTCAATGGAATCATGTGTACCAAGCTTGGCTAGAAGAAAAAACTGCAACGCCTTTAGAAAACGCCGGTATGGAACAACTGGCGTTGGGCATTGCGACGGCGGCGAAAAGCGTTAAGGCCCATTTTAATGACGGCGGAAAACCGACGTTTTTGATGGTCGTTCAGAAAAATGAAGATAACGTCTATGACCAACATCTGCTAGAAGTCGAACTGCAAAAGCTTGGTGTCCGCACAGTAAGACGTACCTTTGAGCAACTGAGCACGCAGCTCTATTCCGGTGAGCATCAACGTTTAATGCTCGATAATGTCGGTGGACTTGATGTGGTCTACTTGCGTGCAGGCTATCAGTTCATGGACTACTTCTCTCCAGAATTGAACGAGCCGATTTGTTGTCATACTTTGAGTCAAACTCGATTATTTATGGAGCAGCATTATGTTGCGATGAATGCGACCATCAGTCAGCAATTGGCGACCAGTAAATCGATGCAGATGTTGTTGACCATGATGCCAGCAGAGGAATATGAGCGTTGGGGCTTGAACCTTGAAGAAGCGTTAGCCGTGAAAAGCGTACTTGCCGAGATGAAGCCTGTAAATGCAGATACAATCGCGTGGTTTGGGACATCAGCAAATATTGATCATTGGGTGCTAAAAAACCAAGGTGAGGGCGGTGGCCATTGTGTGTTTGGTAAGGACATTAGCAAACAACTGAGTCAGTTGTCCGAAGAGGAGTATAATGCGTGGGCACTTATGCAGCGTCTCTATCCTCATGAGCGCGATGTTCCAACCATTGCAATTCGAGATGCACAGCAAACGCTCGTGTCAGATTTAGTGAGTGAAATAGGCTTATTTACGGCGCACTATCAAGGAAAACCCGTCACAGAATTGGATGGGTATGCTGGATATCTAATTCGAAGTAAGCCTGCAAGTGAAAATGAGGGCGGGATCCACAGCGGAAAAGGGATTTTAGACTCCTTAGTGCTGGTGGATGGATAGTTAAAAACGCCGAGATCTATTTTGGGTTCGGAATCTAAACCCGAGTAACATCAGTGTATAGAAGTGGGTGCGGCGAGAGCTCGATTATCGCCGCGTTGCAAGCTAAGTCACTTTCCCTGTCATCGCTTAGGTTATCCCAAGTGGAGGTTATTTATCGCTTGGGTTTTAATTCGATATCAATGCCCAACTCTTGCCGTTTACGCTTACTTAGTCCAAGAGCAACAATCCGGTAAGATTCTGATAAATAGTATTTTAAGTCGTCATCTAACTTGCCCGTTGTGTCTGTTTGCTGAATCCATTTCATCCCGCGACTCGCAAAATAGGGGGCCGGGATATATCCCTCATGATCACTGAGGAAATCAAAATTCAAAGGTGACGTTTTAAAAGTAAAAGCAGGCTGTTTATCTTTACTCCAACCACCAATCGCAAAGACCTTACCGCCAACTTTCCATACGTGTGCCTCTCCCCATTGCACGACATGGGTGGTCGCGGCAAACGAGCCACAAAATTGATTAAACTCTTCATATCTCATAGATGACCCTCGGCGATGGCTCATTGCTAAAGTGATTATTGTTGAACTCAAAAGGCGAATCTAGCTATTTACATGTTTGCCAACGATACTCCATTTGATGAGCGACCCGCTCTGCGAGGTTTTGGCTATGCAGCTGTGATACCAAAAACAAACTCATATCTATGCCAGCAGAGATGCCTCCAGATGTGGTGTACTTTCCGGAGGTGACCCAGCGTTCATTATCAACGACATGTAAGTCACAAAAACACTCTGTTAAATCAGGAATATCCTCCCAATGGGTTGTGACCGTCAACCCTTTGAGTAAGCCCGCACTGGCTAGGATAAAAGATCCAGTACAAACAGATGCAACACGTGCTGCTGTCGGTTCAACGGACTGTATCCAGTTCAGTACTCTTGTATTGTGCATTTGTTCAGTGTGTACTCCTCCAACAATGATCAGGAGATCAATGTGAGGGTGATTGAAGATGGAGTAGTGAGGTAGAACACGAAAGTCCCCCCTTGCTGTAACGGGGTTTAACGTTTCTGATACAAAAAACACATGCCAGTCGTTTTGACTGACGCGTTTTGCCGTGCTGAAAACTTCAAAGGGGCCAGAAAAATCGAGCACTTCCGCCTGATCATAGATATAGATTCCAATGTTCATAACACTTCCTTGTTGTCATTCGCTGCTGGCATAACAATATTCACAGCTGACAAAGCAATATTCACCGCTGCCATAGCAATACTCACCGATCATATAGACATGAGACGTCCAATCATCTTGAAGTGAACCAAGTGTAGTATCAAGCTGTAAAGATGGCCTTAATGTCACTGCTCGCATTTTTGTGAGCAGCTGAACGGTTGGATGAGTCTTTGAGCTTTTAGTCTCTAGGTATTTAAGCATTTAAGCATTTAGGTATCTGAGCATTTAAGTATTTGAGAGTGCTTAGAGCATAAAAAAACCGCCGAGGTTGTCGGCGGTTCAATTTAACGATTTAGCTTGGTCAACGGTGGCTAATTAGTTTGCCGCTTGTGGACGTGGCTTACGGCGCTGTCCAGATGGCTTATTACCAGCTGAAGGTCTTGAACCCGCTGGTTTAGCGCCGTTAGGTTTACGGTTGCCAGACGGCTTGCCGTTATTTGGTTTATTACCGTTGCTTGGCTTACTACCATTAGTCGGCTTATTGCCGCTAGGTTTGCCATTTGAGCGAGCTTGACCATCGCGGCTTGCTTTTGGCTTGCTTGCGCCACCTTGATTTGTACCCGCTTTGTTGCCTTTGTTCTCACTGTTGAAGTGGCGTTTAGGCTTATTCGAATCGTTAGACGCTTTTTTCTCTGCGTGCTGAGCTCTATCACCTTGTGCTTGTGGCTTCTTAGGTTTTTTTGGTTTCTTCGGCTTGATAGGGCGAGTATCTAGCTTCGATTCAGGTAATACGTTTGTTGGTAGGTATCCTGCTAGTTCTTTACGAGGCAGTACTTGTTGAATCAAACGTTCGATCGCAAACAACTCTGATGCTTCAAGTGCACACACTAATGAAATTGCTTGGCCTACTTCGCCCGCACGACCAGTACGGCCGATACGGTGAACGTAGTCTTCTGCGACTTTTGGCAGCTCGTAGTTTACAACCTGTGGAAGCTGAGGAATGTCGATACCACGAGCGGCAATGTCTGTCGCAACTAGAACGCGGATTTCACCAGATTTGAAATCCGCCAATGCTTTGGTACGTGCGCCTTGGCTCTTGTTACCGTGAATTGCCGCTGCGGTGATTTTCTCATCAATCAGGAACTTCGCTAAGCGATTTGCGCCATGCTTAGTTTTGGTGAATACCAGAACTTGCTTCCAGTCACCGTCTTTGATCAGTTTTACCAACATCGGCGCTTTTTTCTTCACGTCTGATGGATAGATCGACTGTTCAACCGTTCTTGCTGTTGAGTTGGCAGGGTTAACCGAAATCTCTACCGGGTTGTTCACTAAGCCTTTCGCAAGGTCACGGATCTCGTTTGAGAATGTCGCTGAGAACAGTAGGTTTTGACGTTGCTTTGGCAGTAAATCTAAGATTTTACGGATGTCACGGATAAAGCCCATATCTAGCATGCGGTCAGCTTCATCAAGAACCAGCACTTCCAGTTGGTCAAATTTAACCGCGTTCTGGTTATAAAGGTCCATCAAACGGCCTGGTGTCGCAACCAGTACGTCAGCACCTTTGCGAAGACGCAACATCTGTGGGTTGATTTTCACACCACCAAACACAACAGCACTGTTTATGTCTAGGTGACGGCTGTACATGAATACGTTCTCTTGAACCTGCGCAGCAAGTTCACGAGTTGGAGTTAGGATCAATGCACGAATGTGATTACTACGAACGCGAGGGCCATTTGACAGGCGTTCAAGAATCGGTAGCGTGAAGCCCGCAGTTTTACCCGTACCCGTCTGCGCTGCTGCCATGACGTCTTTCCCTTCCAATACTGCTGGAATCGCTTGAGCCTGAATTGGCGAAGGGGTGTCGTAGCCTTTTTCCTGAATAGCTTTAAGGATTGGAGCAGATAGACCTAACGAGGTAAAACCCATATGTTTGATTCTCAATTGTCGAGTTAGATAACAAAGGCGTCGATTTTATGAACGACGCGAAAAGTGCGACATTCTGAGGCTTTTGGCCGTCGGCTTCAACTATTTCTGTCATTGATGAATATTTGATGTGGATCTCATTTCTTATCAACGTAAGAAAATTGGCTCTTTACCTAAAGTTAACTTGAGGTTTTAGAGTGTTTAGCAAGCAAAAGGAAAAACACAACGAACAGTGAAATTAACAAGGAATACCGTTATGAAAAATTATGTTGAACACGCCAATATTTCCGTCGTCGATGCACGTAAAACCATTGAATTCTTAGTGACAGCAATCCCTGATTGGAAAGTGAGAGGCGAGGGCAAAGTGGATGACTGGTTTGGACGCCCAATTGAATGGTTCCATGTGGGTGATGAACATTCCTATATTGCTATTTCGGATGGTGGCGAGGGCAATGCAAACCATTGGACAACACATTTTACCGGGGTGAAACACTTGGGTATTGTGGTTCCAGATGTAGAAAGAGTGATATCACGCTTGGCGGAGATTGGCTACCATTTGGATCATCGAGGACCAGAGCACCCACATCGTAAGAATGTATACTATCTCGAAGATCATGGGATGCAGTTCGAATTTATTGAGTATTTCTCAGAAGATAACCGTAAGCGTAACGATTACACCCAGTAGTTGAGTGTGACAGTGAAGAGCACAAAAGACGTCTTGCTCTTCATTATCAAGTTATCATGTTGCGTGATCTAAAAATGCTTGGGTCAATTGCTGGAACAAGGTGTCCACAGTTGGCCTTTCTTTTATATGATCAAATAAGGACGTATGAACCTCGCCACGGATGTCAGTATCATGGTTAGACAGGCGGTTGCAGAGTTGAACGGGCTGGACGATTTCTTCAACATTGGCATCTATCAAAATACAAGCTTGTGCAAGAATCACTTTCTCTCCACCTTTTTTGAGCAATACACGCTGGGCTGTACCGACCACCTTTTGCCCGTTGATGTTAAGGTTATAGTCACCGTCACAGTAAGAGTTTGCTGTGGCATGCACATCAACATCGACACCAAGCTGTTTAAAAAATGTGGTTAATACAGAACACAAACTCAGATAGGCTTTTTTAATGTCGTACGCTTGGCCCGCTGGCCAAAGGTAAATGTGTGAAAGATTTACAATCCCCGGTACTTGAGGCACCGGTGCGCCGCCTGTTTTACGAGAAAATAATTTCCAATTTGAACGTTCAAGCGATTGTTTTAGTTCTTCGCTTTCCGGCCATTTTTTCCCTGCTGGAAGAACCAGTGTCGGACTTTTTACTTGCCATAATAATAGGGCCTGAGAAAGTTGATCAGTTTGGACAAGCTTGATCAGTTCGTCTTCTTTATTGAATACATCAGCCACTTCTGTTGCTTGATAGCGAATCAGTTTGTTTTTAGAAACCAAATTTCGTCCCTCTTTTCAGCGTACTGTTTAGTTTTACCCTAATTCGCAAACAAATACCTATCTAAACAATTAAAATAATTTGTTGGTCATTGGCGGTGCGATAAATAGAATCCGCAAACACTTTAATTCTAAGGCGATGAAATTATGAAAAAGTTAATGACTGGTGCAGCATTAGCAATGTTATTAACTGGCTGTGTGACGTTCCCAACACAAGAATCTGAACAAGTAAAAGTGATTTGGGATGACGTAAACACGATCGCAAACTGTCAGCATTTAGGTACCGTAATGGGATCAGAGGGTCACTTTTATGATTACTGGTTACACGCAGACAAAGATATGGTTTGGGGTACATTAAACCAAATGCGTATTAAAGCGGCAGATTTAGGTGCAGATACTTTGTACTTGTATGAACCTCTAGGGTTCTCTAGTTCAGTGACTATGTTCGCAAACGCGTATAAGTGTCAGAACTAACTAATAACTAATAAAAAAGCAGACGATAAAATGTCTGCTTTTTTATGTTCAAAGCGCCGGCGCCGTAGTTCAAGCTGCTAGTTTACGCTAGCGGTGGCCATTGCGACGTTATCGGTAAATGAAAGCGTAAATGCATCGTCAGTACTCAACGCTTTTGCTGGAAATTTTAATCTAAGCTCTGATTCTGGTGAGACTTCAGACCGGATGCTGGTGATGAATTGACGAGATTCTCCAGGTGCAATGGTCAATGTAGATCCATTGCCAGAACCAATTTCAGCAATGCCTACAGTGATCAAATCATTTCCTTTATCATCGACTAAGTTCAATAATGACTCAGATTTATAGACCAGTTTCCCTTGTTGAGTTTGATAGGCTCTAAAAGTATTAAAATTGGGCTGAAGTTCTCCCTCTGTACCTAGATTCGTTACTGAGAATGTGACGTTAGCGCCATCGAATTTCTCGATTTTAACTAGCACATTTGGATCTTGATATCGTGCCGCAGCGGCAGCAACAGCCAGCTCCTCTTGCCTTTGTTGTTCGCGTATTGCTTCCTCTTCTTTTACTTTTTCTTCCGCCATACGAGTTTTCGCCATGCTGTAAGATTCATCAGCCATAGCGAGTAGGGCTGGAATAGAGAAAGCAGCGAGTCCCTCTAAGTGGTCAAAGTCGATTTTGGCATGGGTCGTTAAGGTATTGGTAGAAAATTGGCAATGACCGTCGATTAAACTGACAAATGCAATTTCGAATGTGCCTTGCAGTTTACTCACCTCAAGCCCGGCTTTTTCAAGGTTAGCGCGTACCTGTGCTATTTCCTCTGGTGTTTTATTGGGTAGTGGACCATTGGGTGATACGTCGTTTGCGACAGAGACCAGAGCTTCGGTCACAAATGGATTGTCTTCGGTTGGGACAACGGTGGTGACCAAATTGGATGTTGTAATGTCTTCACCTAGAAGAACCGTCATTTTTTGAGACACCGCCGTTTTATTACCAGCGAGGACATCGCTACAATTGGGCGTGTTGCCTGCATGGGCAGAAGTGACAGCAATGAGTGAAAGAATGGAGGACAAGCCAGAGATGACGAGTCCTTTCGATGTGCGGTTGTTCATCTTGATAACCCCTCTGTAAAAGTTTGCGTGTCAGCCAACGTCTAGTCATAAACCAAAGATTGGATCAATAGCATTCAGAATGGTTGTATCTGTCCTCGCAACGTTCATCTCTTCAAAACCGTTTGCCAATATTCCACATTCTACTTTCATTCGTGTTAAGCCATCACGAGCAAAAGTATTTGAATTCACAGATGAAGCGCCAAGGTTGATGCCTTTTTCTGAAAGATAGTCATAACTTTTCTAAGCTTCAAATTTGTGATTGAGATCTGTTTTCATGAAAGACGAAGCGTTTAAGAAAAACAGTAACTTAACCTAGTGAGTTGATTTAGAGAGAAAAAAATAATTTTTTGGGGAACTTTTTAACACGCTGCCTTTGATACTTAATTTGTGTCTCAAAGGCAGGTTATTGGAAAGACAGAACTTTATTATAGTCCGTTTAATACATCGGCTAAGCGAGTAACCGCGGTGGTGAGTTCTTCGGTGGTGGCATTAGTGAAGTTTAAACGCAAAGCGGCTTTTGCTTTTGAACCCTCAGGGTAGAAAACGGGACTTGGGACCACCGCGACGCCATTGGCTAACAGTAATTTGGCCAATTCGAACGTGTCGCACTCTGGGATCTCGACCCAAACGAACATGCCACCATTCACGGGCTTTAATAGGCAGCTTGCTGGTAGCTGTTTTTGAAGCTCTGTGAACATCACATCATAGCGCGACTTGTACAGTTCACAAATGGTCGTGATGTGAGTAGAAAAGTTATCGTGTTGAAGCAGACCGAACAACAGCGCTTGCATCGGTACGCTAGAATGCAAATCCGCGCCTTGTTTAATTTTGATGAGTGGTTCTAGGTAGCTGCGCTTCCCTGTGACCACCCCAATACGTAAACCAGGCGAGGCAATCTTAGAAAAAGAGCGCAATACTATCGAGTGTTGTGGGCAGAAATCAGAGACCAACGGCAGCGCTTCACCTGAAAATCGCAGTTCACGATAAGGTGCGTCTTCAATCAGTGCTACATCATATTGAATACAAAGCTCTGCGACTTTCTGACGCGTTTCTAGTGCCCAACAGACGCCCGTAGGGTTATGGAAATCAGGTACAGCGTAGAACATTTTAGGTTTCTGTGTTGCAAAGCATTGCTCTAGCTCTTCAAGGTTTGGGCCGAACTCGGTTTGAGATACGGTCACAATCTCTGCTTGAACCAATCCAAAGACTTGCATTGCACCTAGATAGCTTGGCGCTTCCATGACGACTTTATCACCCGGGTTCACATAGGCACGGGCAATTAAGTCTAGGCCTTGTTGTGAGCCTGTTGTGATCATCGCGATATGCGAATCTGGCAGTTGAAAGTATTGGCCGAGAAACTCAAGAAGTGGGGTATACCCCGCCGTTGAGCCGTATTGGAAAACCTCTGGCATGTTGGCAAGGTTTTCTAGCGTTGGCTTCATCAGTTCGATTGGGAAGGTTTTTTCGTCCGGTAAGCCGCCAGCAAGCGAGATGACATTCTTATCGCTCGCGGCCGCAAGGATTTCTCGGATATAAGAGGATTTTACTTGCTGTAGTGACTTTGCAATTTCCATGTGCTGTGTTTCTCGTATTTTATCATTTTGATTTTTATTCGTTTGATAGTACATGGTGATTGCTTAGTTTTGTGTGTCCGTTTATGCTGTTAAATATGTCCATTTATGCTATTTAGGTGTCATCGCACGCTATGAACCAGCAGCAAGTATCCAGAATTAATGATGTTTTGTTTTATATTCACCAAGATATTAGTCGTGAATTGTCGGCAAAAGAGTTAGCTGAGGTCGCCGCGTATTCTGAACAGCACTTCCATCGGATATTTAAGGAGGTCGTGGGAGAGTCGATTCATCAATATATTCGTCGAACTCGCATGGAGTATGCTGCGAACCAGCTAATGTTTGATACTAAATCGTCGGTGCTAGATATCGCGAATAAGTGTGGTTTTAGTTCGGTGTCTTCATTCAGTCGAGCTTTTAAAGCCACTTTTGAACTTTCACCGGGTGCATGGCGAAAACACGATTTACATGTGGCGGAAAAACCCTATCTGAAAGACCCAGAAGTGGCCGCTGGATATCATCGCGTTGCAAAACGAACGTTACCAGAACCTAAAATTATCGAAGTTCCTCAGCGATTTGCGGCATATGTAAGGCATGAGGGTTATAACCGATCCATTCGAAATGCGTGGCTGGTACTGAAAGCCTGGGCCAGTTCTGAAAACCGCGATTTTTCTGTGCAATTTGGGCTTCATCATTCCAATCCTGCATGGGTAGAGCTCGATAAATGCAGATACGTTGCTTGTATGGCGATCGATAAACCTCTCAAATATCGAGGTGTGGTGAATCAAATGACCATTCCTGGAGGGCTTCATGCCGTGTTCCATTTAACAGGTGTGTATGGAGAACTGCTGCCACAGATCAGCATGGTGCTTGAAAAGTGGTTACCGAGTTCAGGTTTTAAGCAGCGCTCAACGCCAGCATACGTTCATTACCAACAAAATCACTTTATAAATCATGAAGAAAGGTTTGAATTAGACTTTTACCTGCCTATCAGTTTCTTTTAAATCATTTTGCTTTGGTGGTGATTATTTACTATGTTCTCAGATTAAAATCCCCAGCAATGGCGTGATATTTTATAGATTGAGTTGAAAATAAATGAACATAGAACATCTAAAGCTTTTCGTCCGCTTGGCATCGACCCACAACATTAGTATGGCAGGGCAAGAGCTAGGTTTATCTCCTGCTGTTGCCAGTGCACACATTAATAAACTCGAAGAGGGGTTAGGTGTACGTTTAGTTCATCGAACCACGCGCAAAGTGTCACTGACGGAAGAGGGGCAGGCATTCTTGCCGCATGCTGAAGAAGTATTAGCGACTGTAGAGGCAGCTCGAGGTGCTGTCGGCGTTGGCCACAATTCACCAACAGGAACACTCAGAGTGACGGCTCCTGCTTCATTTGGTCGTCTTCATCTTGTACCAGCATTGAAAGGGTTTATGGAAGCTTACCCAGAGTTGACAGTGGATTTTCGTTTTTCTGATTCGATCATTGATATGGTGGAAGGCGGCTTTGATGTCGCAATTCGCTTAGCGGAATTAAAGGATTCAACCTTGGTGGCACGGAAACTTGCTCCAGATCGCCGTATTATGGTGGCTTCACCGAAATATTTGGAAGAACACGGCACGCCGCAGACACCTCAAGATCTCGCCAAGCATAAATGTGTGACACTCATGGGGTTAGATAATTGGGTGTTTGAAACGCCGGAGGGACAATATGCGCTCCGAGCTTCAGGGCGTTTTCGAACGGATAACGGTGATGCTATGCGTGATGCTTGCATTGATGGGCTTGGTGTCACGATCAACTCGATTTGGAGTGTTTATAAACAGTTGCAAAAAGGGGAGTTGGTCGAAATATTAGAAGATTACCCATTGGTGATGAATGCCAGTATTTGGGCGGTGTACCCGAGTTCACGCTTAATCGCCCCTAAAGTCCGTGCTTTTATCGATTACTTTGCGGAGTATTACGGCCAACCGCCTTACTGGGAAAGAGAGTTAGCAGCGTCTCAAAAATAAACAGGAGCGCTTTCCAACCAGAAAGCGCTCTTTAGTTAGTGTGTTTATCTGAATTACTAGACATGGCTACCAAGAGAAAGTCTGAATGACGTTATCTTTTGCCATTGGGTTTGACGCAATCGCATGATTGATATTTTTCAAGAAATCTTCTCGAGAATCTAATAACCAACCTTTCTGTGGGACGAGGTTGTTGCCATGATCACCCCAATAGAACGTATCTATATTCAGATTTTCGAGTAGGTATTTTTCTTCCTCAAGAACCTGCAATTGTGTTGGCATGATGAACTCTCCATTTTTCACTTCTTGCTCCATCACGGTTCCAGGCTGAATGGCCAATGCCATCGGGGCAATTTGCTCTGGATTGATTTGGTTTAAAATGTCCGTTGTAGCAATGATGTGTTCACGCGAACGCTCTCGGCCACCTAAACCAAATATGAAAGACAACAAAACTTCAATGCCAGCTTCTTTTGCCATCGCCATTCCCTCAATCGCTTGCTCAGGAGACATACGCTTTTTGATGCGCTCCAATACGAGACGATCGCCAGATTCAAGACCAGAGTAGGCCATATCGAGACCCGCATCTTTCAACTCTTTTAGTTCGGTAACGGTTTTACGGCGAAAATCGTTCAACCCACTGTAAAGCGAAATCTTTTTGCACTCTGGAAAAGTGGAGCGCAATTTGTCGAAGATCTTAAGCAAATAGTCAGTGCGCGCTGCCATTACATTCCCATCAATCAGGAAAATGGATTCGACATGCGGATAGATAACACGTGCTTCTTCAATATCCTTAATTACATCTTCAATTGGGCGCACTTTAAATCGTTTATCATCAAACATACTGCAAAATGTGCAGGTGTTAATGCTACAGCCCAATGTGGTTTGGATAAGAATGCTACGGTATTCCGGCCATGGTCGGTAAACTTTGCCTTCAAAGTTCATAAATGGATCTCCAGTTGGATGCGGGATGAGTCGTTGTCATCATTCGCGAAAATTGGATAGGAAGTGGCCGCTCAATTTGCAGAACTTTCCGGTTACTGAAGAATATCAAGAGAACTATTTGTTGATAATTAGGTTTAATATCGAATGAGTTTTTAGATTTTGTTGATAATTAATGTTGGTGAGGGTTACGAAAGGGAACCAACAAAAACACCCAGCCGAAGCTAGGTGTTTAAGGTGAGTCTAATGATGGGGGTTAAGCCAGTTTGTTAATGATGGCCTCAATCACATCAACGACTTGCTGTGATTTTGTGTCATTCATTGCATCACGATGAGGCGCAGCAAAGGCTTCAATGTCATTGTCAAAGTAAGCGCCGTGAGCTTGAGAGAACTCCTCGGATAATGCCGCTCGAATAAGAATGTCTACACCTAAACCAATATCGTTTCCTGCAATGCCGTATGCATCTTTGA
The DNA here is from genome assembly GCF_003544875.1 of Vibrio alfacsensis. Classification (NCBI taxonomy): domain Bacteria; kingdom Pseudomonadati; phylum Pseudomonadota; class Gammaproteobacteria; order Vibrionales; family Vibrionaceae; genus Vibrio; species Vibrio alfacsensis. Next base: position 1,311,644 of record NZ_CP032094.1, on the reverse strand, counting down.
CCATTTTGCTGCCAAGGAAAGATTTAGGGTTTACCGAGACGATCATTGGGCCAACATTCTTCAGTTGTAGCCCTAATAAGCGAGACCACATTGTGAGTGCCAATTTGCTTTGCGCATAGGCTTCACCATCGTTAAGGGATTTATTCCCCATTAATGCGTCAAGATTCACCGGAGCTTGTGCAGCCGAAGACAAGTTTACAATGCGTCCAGTATTATCTAACAATGGCAACAGCTCTTTAGTTAGCATGTACGGTGCGATGGTATTTACCGCGAAACGAACGTCTAAGCCGTCTTCTGTATCGACATGTTCTGTGGCAAAGATACCTGCGTTATTGATGATGACATCGAGTTTGCCAAAACGCTCTGCTACTTCAACGACCATTTGCTTAACCGCGCTCAGTGAAGACAGATCCGCGACAATGCTCTCCACTTTACCGCTGTTCATTTCGACTAAACGTTGCTCAACATTGTGAACTTTCGTTGGGTTACGACCATGTATAATTACATGATGCCCATCAGCAACCAAAGCCTTTGCTGTTTCTAAGCCAATACCGTCAGTCGAGCCCGTAATCAGAATGATTTTTTGCATCGTTAAGATTCCTCGTGAAGTTGTTACGAACAATCATAGTTGGGTAAGAGCCTCTAGACTATTGAGCGGCTTAGGAAAACACTTTATAGAAAAAATTGAAAATCAGTGAGTTGGTTTTTTTGTGGGCAATTCCACGAATTAGTCTTAGATGAAATGCTACAGTTATTGCAGTGTTGCTCATAATTTGAGCGGCGATACATCGATATAACTCAAGTAAAGAGGTCTTTATGTTAGGCGAAAATCACTCATTAACTCATGAATTCCCAGAACACTTAGACACCATTAATCAATTAACCGCAAATGACACATCATTCGCAGAGACAGCAAAAAATTATAACTCGTTAGATAAGGAGATTCGAGAACTTGAACTGCGCGGAAACCCTATTGATGACAATGAAATGAATGCCCTAAAACACAATCGAGCAGAACTTAAAGATTGGCTGTACTCCAAAATAATGAGTGCGTAGCAGAGCCCTAAATATCGGATTAGCGGCTCGGCCATCGAGCCGTTTGCCTTTGTTCTGTTCCACTTTTCCTGTTTGTCTATTCGCTCAATCTTTCCTTAAATATCGTCTCTCAGACATAGAGTATTTCTAGTTCGTTCAAAGGTCTGCCTGCATTTGCATTTGTTAAGGCATTTAATCCATGATTAAGTGGCCTGTTTTTACCCAGATGATGGTGTCAGTTGTTACAAATGGAAAGTGTTCGCTATTGTGTGGATTACGCAGCCATGTATGTTTCGGGTAATGGCCGAATTCATCTTTAAACTCCCCAGATAAGACAAAGATCTCTTCGCCACCAAAATGACGATGTGGTTGGAAGTGTTCTCCTTTGGGCCATTTCACCAATGCAACGTGTTCATGTTCAAATTCATGGAGTGGCATAACTTGCAATCCACCCATACCAGGTGACCACTCTGTGGCTGTTGTGTCGATTCTAACTAGGGAGTGATCATTGGGATCAAATTGATTTAATTTCACTAAAATGACACATCCCTCTTTACTATAGGGTGCATGGTGACTGCCTGGAGGATTACGTAAATAGGTGCCAGCAGGGTAATGGCCATGTTCGTCTGAAAACACGCCCTCAAGCACAAATATTTCTTCGCCGATGGGGTGGTGGTGCGTCGTGAACTTGGAATTTGGCTCGTACTTTACGATGCTGGTGGTATGGCCGGATTCTTTTGCTTCTCTCTCCAAAGGCTTACGCCAAACACCTTTTGCAGGGCTACTTTGCCATGTTGTATTTGCAGTGTGAATGACCAGTCTTTGGGAAAAATCCATGTTTAGCATAACCAAAACTCCCTATTTTATCGTTTGTGGTGTTCCTTTCTCACGTTTATTGATACGAGTAATGCGTTCGAGGGCTCTGCGCCAACTGATACCGTTGTTATCAATTGTTCAAGTATGACACCTAAATTTAATCATCAGGGTTTAACGTGATAGCAGTAACATATCAAAATATTTGCAAAATATCATGGAGCCAACTTGATAAGTTGTACTGAGACTTCCAGACTGTTTTCTATATTGATATGAAAGCCCATACGTATGTGAACAAAAAGTCACTCAATCTCGTATTTCAACGCTCTAAGTAACCAAAATGGTATGGGGCAACGCGAATTTGTAATCTCAACATTTAAGGAAGACCAAAATGAAACCAGAAAAAGTAGCAGTCGTAACTGGTGCCGCTCGTGGTATTGGGCAGGCTATTTGTGAGCAATTACTTGAAGATGGATTCCATGTTGTCGGGTTGGATATCTCTTCTGTCGACTGGACACAGTCAGAGCGGTTATCGAGTTATCAATTGAACCTCTGTGATGCGAAAGCCGTCAGTGAAGTGGTGAATACGATCGCGAATCAACATGGGCGAATTGATGTTTTGGTGAACAATGCTGGTATTACGCGAGATGCTTTGCTCCAAGATATGCTGGAACAAGATTGGGACAGTGTTATTGATGTCAATCTGAAAGCGGTGTTTTTGTTGACGCGATGCGTCGCTCCGACAATGCTGGAACAAGGTGCAGGCAGTGTAATCAACATTGCGTCCATAGTGGGGACTGATGGCAACATTGGTCAAAGTAATTACGGCGCAAGCAAAGGCGGAGTAATAGCGATGAGTAAAGGTTGGGCCAAGGAGTTAGCCCGCAAAGGCGATCAAATCCGAGTCAATTGTGTTGCTCCTGGATTTATCGCTACGGATATGACCAAAAATTTGCCGGAAAAGGTGATCCAGATGATGGAGAGCAAAACCCCGCTAGGTCGAATGGGTTCCGTGCAGGACATTGCCAATGGCGTGTCGTTTTTAGCTTCAGACAAGAGTGCCTATATCACAGGGCAAGTGATCAAGATTGATGGTGGTTTGGTGCTTTAAACCGCGAGCGACCCTAAAAACAGCAAATGCCCTTTACTTATGTTTAGGGCGTTTGTTGGATTCCTAGGATACTTTTCCTCTAAAGCCCCCCTGCTTTCCCGTTATGTTCATGTTTAATCTTTTTGGTTTACAGTAAAATGTTCGCTTTTGGATAGGAAAAACCAATGAGCGAAAGTCATTTTCAAGGAAAATACGAGGTAGAGTTGAAGTATGCTATTGAATCAAAGACTAATTTTTTAGCTACGTTGAAGAGCATCCCTTATGAAATCATGCTTGAGAATAATATTGAATCTGACCGCTTCTTTGATACTCCCACTAAAACTTAAGTTCTCCAGCAATAGACCAAGCTACCTTTCACGCACATAAGTCGTTTGTACTAACGTATCCAAAACAACTTCGCTCTTGGTCACTTTAAAATTGAGTGGTTGCTCCAAATCACCAAACAGAGGCGCGCCTCCACCAAGAAGGATAGGGAAACAAGTGATCACCATTTCATCAATAAGATCCTCTTTGAGGAAGTTTTGAATGGTCACGCCGCCGTCGATGTAAAGCTCGTTAAAGCCTTTTGCATTCAGGTCAGTAAGCACATCTTTTAACTCGCCTTTTACTAAAAAGACTTTGTCTTCGTAGCCTTGTGGCACTTTCTTCATGGTATTGCTGAGTACGAAAACCGGTTTACTGTAGGGCCAATCACAATCAAAACTCAGCACAACATCTAAGGTATTACGCCCCATCACTAAGCCATCAATACGCTCCATCAGTGAGAAGAAGCCAGTATCAATGTTGTCTGGATTTGGTACGGATTGTAGCCAGTCGAGTTTGCCTTGTTTATCTGCGATGTAACCGTCGAGACTGGTTGCAATGAATACGATATTTGCCATGAGTACCTCATCAAAATGGTGATGCTTGAGCCAAGCTAAAGTATGGTTTAAAATTAATTCTACAATGTAGAATAATGCTGAGTTTATCGAGAAGATCAAATGTCTGTCAACGAAAAGAAACGCGGAAGACCCGCCGCTAAGCAGTCGCAGTTAAACGCAGAAAACATCCTAGATACGGCTAAGTTATTGATGAAAAAGGATGGCAAGGTACCAAGCATTCGCTCATTAGCGACACAATTAAATGTGGATCCTATGGCGATCTATCACTATTTCAAAAACAAGAATGCGTTGCTTGAAGCGCTAACCACATCGCTGGTGGAGGAAATTTATCAACCTAAAGTGAATGAAGATTGGCAAGGCGAACTCAAAAACTTGTGTGTTAGCTACATTGAACTGCTGCGTGAGTGCAATGGGCTGTTGCAAACTATGCTGAGCATGAAAACGTATGGGCCTGCCCAAGTGTTTACCGAGCGCTATCAAGTGATTGTTCAATCTTTGGGGTTATCTCAAGAAGTGGAAAAAGACAGTTTAGATTTGTTGGTGGATTATCTGCATGGGTTCGCGTTTTCAATCAGCTGTTGCCACGATGCAAGTTTGATCAAAACTGAGATGTTGGATGGGCCGCTGAATTTAATTTGCTCGTCGTTGTTGTCGTCTAGAATCTAGCATCTTGAGATTATTTGGGTATATATCTTGAAAGAAATTCCCATAACCAAAGGTTCTAACTAAATGAGATGGTAGGGTTTTTATTTGACGAATTCGGCCTAATATCTTGGTTATGTCTTGCAGCATATTGCGAACGAATTTAATAATGCTTGCTGGCGTGCTTGAGCCGTCAGTTTGAAGATGCATTCAAACACAATAAGGGATAACAATGGCTAACGAATACATTCCACCAAAAGTTTGGACAAACGATAATGAAAACGGCGGTCAGTGGGCGAGCATCAACCGTCCGGATTCTGGTGCACGTCACGAGCAAGAGCTTCCAGTTGGTGAGCACCCATTCCAACTTTACTCAATGGGGACACCAAATGGTCAGAAAGTGACGATCATGTTTGAAGAGCTTTTAGCGGCAGGCGTAACAGCAGCAGAATATGATGCATACCTGATCAAGATTGGCGATGGCGACCAGTTTGGTTCTGGTTTTGTATCCGTTAACCCGAACTCAAAGATTCCTGCGTTGGTAGACCGTTCAGGTGCGGAGCCAGTGAATGTGTTTGAATCTGGCAACATCTTGTTTTACCTAGCAGAGAAGTTTGGTCACTTCCTGCCTACAGAAAGTGCGAAACGCGCTGAGGTAATGAACTGGCTATTCTGGCTACAAGGTTCTGCACCTTACCTAGGCGGTGGTTTTGGTCACTTCTACGCGTACGCGCCAGAGAAGTTTGAGTACCCAATTAACCGCTTCACCATGGAAACAAAACGTCAGCTAGACGTGCTGGATAAGCGCCTTGCAGATAATGAGTTCCTAGGTGGTGATGAATACAGCATTGCAGATATCGCAACATGGCCATGGTACGGCAACCTTGTTCTGGGTCGCGCATACGACGCGGCTGAGTTCCTAGACGTAGCAAGCTACACAAACGTCGTGCGTTGGGCAAAAGCGATTGATGAACGTGAAGCGGTGAAACGTGGTCGCATTGTTAATCGCGCATGGGGCGAAGAGTGGGAGCAAGTGGCAGAACGTCACAGCGCAGCAGACATTGATGCGGCTTTGGCGAAGAAGCCTGCTTAATGAGCTATAAGCAATTAACCAGTAAATAAAAATGAGCGCGAATATGCGCTCATTTTTATGGTTATTATGATTTTGGGCTTTATGATTTTGTTATCGCTTCTATAGTCTCACATACTTATCGAGCCGTTGCTGGCAAAATGGCGTCATTTTTGTAGGCTGGTAACTCAGAGCGCAGACCTTTAATTAAGCTGACACACATAACAAGCAACACTAAGGTAAATGGTAATCCGGTTGCAACAACACCTGACTGCAGTGCTTGCAGCGCTTCTTTACCGCCAATCCAAAGCATAACCGCTGCAATTGAGCCCTCGATGCATGCCCAGAAAATTCGCTGAGGCACTGGCGCATCAATTTTGCCTCCCGCCGTAATACTATCAATGACTAATGAGCCAGAGTCTGATGAGGTAATGAAGAACACCAAAATCAGGACAATAGACAGTACTGAAATGATTGAACTAAATGGCATCGCATCGTAAACGTGGAACAGAGTTAACGAGATATCAGTCAGTCCATTTGCGCCTAGTTCACCGACATTGTTCACCACTTGATCAAGTGCAATACCGCCGAATACAGCCATCCAAATGAGTGTTACTGTGGTTGGAATGACGATAACCGCGAACAGGAACTCGCGAACGGTACGGCCTTTCGATACGCGTGCGATAAACATGCCGACAAATGGGGACCAAGATACCCACCAAGCCCAATAAAAGACCGTCCAACCATGCATCCAACCGGAGTCTTCTCGACCATGAGGGTTACTAAGAGCGAAAATGTTTTGGGCATAAGCGACGGCACTATCCCAAATAGAGCTGCTAGCGATTTCAAAGCTAATAAACATGACAAACGCCAACAGTGCAAAGGCCACCGCCATGTTGATGTTACTGAGTAGTTTAACCCCTCCGTCGATACCGCGAATAACCGACAACACGGCAATAAAAGTAACGAATGCAATCACGATCATTTGCATACCGATGCCACCATCAAGGCCAAACACATGGTTGATGCCGCTGGTTGCCTGTTGTGCACCAAGGCCGAGAGAGGTAGCCAAGCCGAATAATGTCGATAGAACAGCAAGTATGTCGATAACGTGACCCAACCAACCCCAAGCTCTGTCGCCAACCAAAGGGTAAAACGCCGAACGTAAAGACAGCGGTAGGCCTTTGTTAAACGCGAAGAAAGCGAGAGAGAGTGCGACGATGGCGTAGATTGCCCAGCCATGAATACCCCAGTGGAACATGGTTGCGCCCATCGCAAGTGATTTGGCTTCTTCGGAATAGGCGTCTACGTTTAATGGCGTGCCATACCAATCGGTAAAGTAAGCCGTTGGCTCTGATACGCTCCAGAACAATAGGCCGATCCCCATCCCCGCAGCAAAAAGCATAGACAGCCATGAAATTGTCGAGTGCTCTGTTCGAGCATCTTTGCCGCCAATTCGGATCTTGCCAAGTGGTGATAGCAGCAGAGCAATCGCAAATAAGATAAAGAAGTTTGTTGACCACATAAAGAACAGGTCAAAATCGGAAATGATGCTGTTTTTTAGTCCGTTTAGAGCATCCCGAGCGGTGGCGGGTTCAACAATGAGAAGAGAAGCGAGGCAAAGAATGACAAGGCCGGCGCTGATTCCAAAAACAGGATTGTGTATATCAAAGCCCCATTTTTGAACGTTGTCTTGACCCACCTGATAATCGGTCGTTTCGATACTATATTTTTTAGTGCGTTATCCATAAATACAACATATACGCTTTTTAATGTGCTTATCTTTATCTAAGAAAAGCACTAAAACCGCTCTCCATTTGTTTTGAGTTCAAATTAAAAATTGCGACAAGATGATAATGTTTTGTGCAAAACTATGCAAATTTAACTTTGTTTGTGTGATTTTGTGAGAATTTAAGCCGATTTTAATTGGGTTGGGAAGTAATTTTGTAAGAGGTGTAATGTTTTGAAGTGTAATCTTTTTATCATTGAGTATGGCTAGCAATTAGAGGCCTATAGAGTCGTATAAGCGATAAGCTAACGAGCTAAATACACCGGCATAGGACATTGGCGACATTCATTGATAGACCAGCCTTATCAATGTGGTCGGTATTAGTCAGAACATTCTCTTATTGTTGTGATACATAGTCTGAGTAAATGCCTAGGGTCTATAAGCCTTATAAGATTTGAATTATTTTTGTACAAATTCCAACTGGCATCGCATTCTTTTCGACAAATATCGAGTAAACGTAACCAATCGTAACAGAGCTGCTGTAACTGAACAGCGTTTCAATATACTCGACTAAGTTTGTAAGCCCAAAGAATGCTGATATGAAAAATAACACTTTATTCACTGCTACGTTAGCAACCACACTGACGGCAGTCTCCTCCTTTAGTTTTGCTGCGCCGACCGTTGTACCTAATGCTCCAGAACTGAGCTCTCGCGGTTATGTTTTGATGGACTACCACACAGGAACGGTATTGGTAGAACGTGATGCAGATAAACGTTTGAATCCTGCGAGCCTGACAAAGCTAATGACAGCCTATGTGGCAGGTCAAGAAGTGAAATCTGGCAATATTAGCCTTGATGATGATGTGGTGATTAGCCGCAATGCTTGGGCCAAGAATTTTCCTGATTCTTCTAAGATGTTTATTGAGGTCGGAACGTCGGTTTCTTTATCGGACCTTTACCGTGGCTTGATTGTTCAATCAGGCAATGATGCGAGCGTTGCGATTGCTGAGCATGTGGCGGGCAGTGAAGCAGGCTTTGTTGGCTTGATGAATAGCTGGGCAAACCAACTTGGTTTAGATAACTCGGCGTTTACCAACCCACATGGCTTAGACAGTGACGGCTTGTATTCAACGCCTCGAGATATCGCCACACTCGGTCGCGCGATTATTCGAGACTTGCCAGATATTTACCCACTCTATAGTGAAACCTCATTCACTTACAACGGCATCACACAATACAACCGTAACGGTTTGCTGCGTGATCGCAGCATGAACGTGGATGGGATGAAAACAGGTTACACTAGCGGCGCGGGTTATAGCCTTGCCACTTCTGCCACAAGTGGCGACATGCGTTTGGTCGCGGTTGTGATGGGGGCGAAAAGTCCGAGTATCCGCGAGTCGGAAAGTAAACAGTTGTTGAGCTACGGTTTCCGTTTCTTTGATACTGTGGTGCCAACAGCGGCAGGTAAAGACATGGCCTCTGCTCGTGTGTGGATGGGGGATAAAGATGAGATTCGTGTAGGTGTTGAACACGATGTTTACCTCACTTTACCGAAAGGGGATGTCAATAAGCTGGAAGCTGACTTGGTTTACCATGGTGATTTGATGGCACCAATTCAAAAAGATCAAGTGGTCGGAAAAGTACTGTATAAAGTGGGTGGCGATATCGTGAAAGAAACCAACCTTGTCGCGCTAGAGCCTGTCGATGAAGGTGGTATCTTTAAACGTCTCATGGATTGGTTCAAACGTTTGGTGTCGAGCTGGTTTTAATTCCAAGCAGATTTAATTTACTTAGGCGGCCAAGTTGGTCGCCTTTTTGTTGGGAGAAATCATCAGAGATACAATAACGGAGTGACAAGTGCATAAGACGCTACCTTTGATATTCACCTTTCTAGTTACTGGCTGTACCGTTCCATCCTATACAACAGGCACGCCTGAGCAGTGTGTGGGGGTGATGTCAACGCAAGATGCCTATGGCTACCTCAATCCAAACCACTACACCATGCAGGTACTTGCGCTTAAGCAGGAGAGGGACGTAAAAGAATACATTCGCTATATTGATCCTCAATACCCGGTATGGGTTAACTGGAAGAATAGTCGAGGTACGCGTTGGTATACAGTGACGGTTGGGGACTTCAAAACGAAGCAAGATGCTTACAATGCGCGTTCGTCTTTGCCAAGCCGCGTGAAACAGTCTGCTCCTTTTGTTTTGACGTTTGCAGAAATGCAGCGTAAACAAGAAACGAATGTAGTCAGAATGCGTTAGAAATGTGATGACACAAAACGGAATCGAATGCCTTTCCGTTTTGTGTATTACGGTAAATTGATTATAGCAGGCTTAGAATAGTTTCTGCTTTGCTGGCTTCAAACGTTTTTGGCTCTTCGATGTTGAGTGTAGTGACCACGCCATTTTCAACGATCATTGCATAGCGTTGAGAGCGTACACCACCAAAACCGCCAGTATCCATTTCGAGCCCTAATTCTTTAGTAAAGCTTCCGTCCCCATCGCCAAGCATGGTGAGCTCTGAAGCGTTTTGTGCTTCGCCCCAAGCTTGCATAACAAATGCATCATTCACCGACACACATGCAATCAGATCGACGCCTTTCGCTTTAATTTGGTCAGCGAGCACAACGTATCCAGGTAAATGCGCTTCTGAACAGGTTGGTGTAAATGCACCAGGAACCGCAAATAAGACTACTTTTTTGTTGGCAAAAAGTTCGGACACTTGGTGGTTTACCATTCCATCAGCTGTCAGTTCACTGAGTGTCGCACTCGGGAGCGTTTGGCCTTGTTGAATCATGATTCTCTTCCTTTTGTGTATGCTTTGCTTAGCTTACTCAGTCTAGCGCCAAAACAGTCGTCTAACCACAGATGGATTGTAAGGTCTTAGTGGGATCTTATTAGTGACAGATAGAGCTCGTCTAAAGGAATAAGAGTGTAGAGATTAAGAGTTCGGAGAATTAAAACTGGAATAATAGAGTTAGCAAGTCACTCATATAGGATTGATTTCAACGTATGATGTTTTATTTCTAGCACACACCGGCTAAAAATCGAATACTCAGAGGCTAAACCTGAGTGACACCATACGAGAAAATGGGGATTATCGACTATTACGTGCTCTTCTCATTGTGAACTGAGGAGGGGTGGCGATACCTTGCACTTCGATATGGAATAGAGAGGAATATAGAAAGGAAATAAGCGTAAGTGTTATAGATCAAACAATTTATCAAATTCTCTTTGCGCCATGATGTCTTCAATACGGCGGCGAGTTTGTTGCTTCAATGCTGTAGCATTTAGCTCCGCTTCTTTCTTTTCTTTCTCAATTTGCTTTTTGTTCTTCTTGCTCATTATATATTTCCTGCTCGTTGTTATATCTTATTAATGCACAGAATGGATTTATTTAATAATAAAACTTCCTAGCTTTGAACCTGAGTCACACAGTATGTCACCTGAGTAGCTCTTTTCACAGTATTTAAAATCAATGAGATAACAAGTTGATTTAAGTTTTGGCAATATGTGACGTCGTAGAACATCACCATTTAGTTGGTGTATGTTGGCACGCCAAGAAATGTCGGGTTGTTTTAAATGAAATTCAATTTCTATCATTTATTCTCCTGTTTGTTAGTGATCTTTTCTTTGCTTGATAATTGGTACCAGTGTCGTTGGCGACCTGTTCTTTTAGACATAGATTTTTCCTAATTTAATTAATAATATCTGCATGATAAATTTTGGCCGCAGAAAGCCAGGCAATAAAAATTGCTGGAAGAGATTTGTAAATGAATGGAGAGAAATTGGCGCAGCAAGGACTTACCGCACCAAGAAAAGCTATCTTATAGAGGAGTAACTTCAGTCGCTTGAGGACCTTTTTTACCATCTTCTACATTGAAGCTTACTTTCTGACCTTCAGTCAAAGTTTTGAAACCATCTGCAACGATAGCGTTGAAGTGTACAAACACATCTTGGCCGCCGTTGTCTTGAGATAAGAAACCGAAACCTTTAGTTTCGTTAAACCATTTTACTGAACCAGTTACTTTACCAGACATAAAACCTCTGAATTATAGACAAATTTTAGATGGATCTTTTTAAGCTATTGAATGTGCAATGAAGAGGAAGTTTTACGCAGGTGTCTGAATTGAGGGATTCAAGAAATTACTGAGAGGAACTTAAACTAAATGTAGCATTAACAACTCTATTTTAGAGCCAGTCGCCACTATACAGAGTGTTTAAAAATAGCTAGATAAATTTTCAATTAAATTTTGTTCAAAAATCTGATGAAGTAGAGCAAATCCATCCACTCATGATTCTACAAGGGTTCCCTAGAATGGAGTTATACCCAAAGGAGAAAAGATTATGAGTACAGTTCGAGATATTCGTCAGATCATTACATCACATGCCACCGCCGATGGTGACGGTGTTAAAATTCGTCGAGTTGCTGGGTTTAACAATGCGCACTTTTCGCCATTTTTAATGGTGGATGAGATGAAATCTGACCGACGTTCAGATTACGTTGGTGGTTTTCCTCCACACCCACACCGTGGTATTGAAACCTTGACTTATATGTTAACAGGGCACTTTCAACATCGTGATCACATGGATAATGTTGGTGAGCTTCGTTCTGGTGGTGCTCAATGGATGGCAGCAGGACGAGGTGTTATACACAGTGAAATGCCAATAATGGAAGAGGGTGAGTTGCACGGATTCCAGATTTGGATCAATCAACCTGCACGCAATAAAATGCTCTCAGCGCAGTATCAAGATTTTCAACCTGAAACTATCACAGAGTATCAAGCCAGTGAGTTTGGCTTAGTTCGGGTGATCTCGGGACAATTAAATGTCAATGGTGACGTGGTTCCAGGCCCATTGAATAAAACAGGAGTGTCAGTGACGGTTGCTGATTGGCGCACTCATCCAGATGCATTACTTAAACTCGATACGCCTAAAGAACAAAATATGATGATTTATGTGTATAAGGGCAGTATCAGCATAGGAAGCAGAGAGATAAAGCAAAATGAACTGGCATTATTAACAAACGCTGAGACAGTTGAGCTAACAAGTTCAGATGAAAGTGGTATGTTATTGTTTATGGGACAGCCGATTGATGAACCCGTAGTGCATTATGGACCATTTGTGATGAACAGCATCGAAGAAATTGAACAGGCGATTCAAGATTATAATTCAGGTGTGTTTGATACCTATTAATTGAATCTGTTTAAGTTTGTCTTGGCTACAGATAGACAGATAGACAGATAGACAGATAGACAGATAGACAGATGTTAGCCCGTTTATTACTGATAAACTCACGATAGTCACACTGGCTATTTACTTTCCCAGCGTTTGATGGCTTGTTTTCCACACTCAAGCCCAAGGTCGTAGGCTTTGCGAAGAGGTTCCGGTGAGCGACTTAGTCGCTTTAATTTGAAGTTATTGGGAGGGCAAACCTGAATAATCTCAACATTAGCCGGAGGGTTGTCGATCAGATGTAATGCTTGGTTATATCGTTCATGACGAGTCAGCATGGGTTGGATTAAGGCGGGTGTCTCTTTTAATAAATGAGCCGTAAGCGAATTAAGTGTAGGGGGGGATTTGCGGTAATGAGCTGGACGACTGCGAAGAACCATGATTTTGCGTGCTCCACGCTTTATTGCTTCGGCTACTGGAATGGCATCGGCTACGCCACCGTCAACATATGTCACGCCATTTAAGCGAACACCGCTACGGTACAAAATCGGTAATGCACTGCTGGCTTTCATTGTTTCGGCTAGCATCTCAACCGATGGTGTTAAGTACTCGGGCTGTCCATTGTCTTGCCTTGTAACACCAAGGAAGAAAGGGCGTTCATCCGCTCGTAGTACATTCTTATCTATACCTAACTCTTTGAGCGTAATATTCCACATCCAGTCAAGGTTCATGATATCGCCACCTCGTACGATTTGGCTCGGTGAGATGAATTCTTGACGCAAACTGTAATCGAGGTAAATCTTTCGATTTCTTCCTGGCATTTTGGCAAGGTATGCAGCCAAATTGCTTGCACCTGCAGATACCCCCCAAAAACTATCAAAAGGGGAGAAGTTTTCGGCTAAAAAGTGGTCAAGTATCCCGCATGAAAATATTCCACGCATTGCGCCACCCTCTACAATCAATGCACGAGATCCAACTTGTTCCATCCTAGTTCCCATCTCTGTTACGCTCTATCCAGCAGTCTAGAGTAACGGATCTAATTGCGGTTGGGGAATAATTTACTAAAAGATTGAAGCCACAAGATATTAGCGATAAGGGATATTGCTAGATGCGTGCCACCCGATGATCAGCATAAAAAGTTATGTTGTAGACAATAGATAGAAAAAAGCAGAGCACCAAGATGCTCTGCTTTTGTTAAAATCTGCTTTGCTTAGACCGCCTTTGTCTGAATAAACGTGGCTATAGGCTAGACAAAATTTGCTCGATTGGTAGCTTGGTAAATGCGTAGGTCACACCCACACAAAATGCCGATCCGGTGATACCAATAGCAACAGTCGTTGCTAATAAAAGAAGTGTAATTTTAGGCATTAGATCTCGACCCATGTTTGAAAGATTGGCGCAGGATGCCGAATCGCTTCGTGTTGGTGTTTTGGCAAACGTATGTCGATATCTTGATGACAATTGCCGCGACAGGTGTATCTTTCATCCCAAACTCTCACTTGTTTTGATGCTACCAATTCCATGAGATTCTTATTCAATTAATTTAGTAAAAAATCTAATAGAGTTGGTATTCGACAACATGTTCATTTTTTTGCTAATAACAGTATTTGTCAACTTGTTATAGCTGCAATCTGACTATTGTGTAAAGCACACAAATAGTACCCACATGGTTGTTAAAGCAAGCAGTGGAGTGAACACTTTTTGGATTGATGCGCCATCAGTCAAGTCATAGATTTTGATCGACTCGTTATAGAACGCACGTTTGAATGCACCGAAGCTGATTTCATTTTTACATTTGACTGTTCGTAACGCTGATGAACAGAATCTGTCATTTGAGATTCAAGATCTTGCATCTCGTATTCTTTGTTAAAAAATGCATCCCACGCAGAAATACGAGCAACGTTTTTTGGCGATTGCTTGCTTTTAAGTTTTTCTAGACGTTTTGCGTATGCAGCTTGATATTTATCCACGGTAAGTTCCTACATGAATAGATTATTATGCAGAACACAGGGTAAAGTGCTCTACTGTTTGGTTGTAAAAAGCAAAAACTGGGGAAAAAAAAGGAGTGCTTTTACAGCTGCAAGGATTGAACTGCTTGGGTGAGCGGCATTGTTTTTTAAAGAGCAAATAGAGAGGGTGTTCTCTTTGGTTGCGGATAATATTGGCTGCTCTTGGATGCGACAAACAAAATAAATTAGTCAAATTAATAACGAATATGAATCGTCTTGCTAGGAGGTTTGTGTTAGCAGTAGTGACTGTGATTGCGTCTTAAGTAGCCAATTCTGTATTAAATTGTTGATTTTAATTATTAATTTTTATTTTTCTTTCCTGAGTTAACAAAAATCTTTATTAGTGTTAGCAAGCAATGAAGATTAGAATGAGCGTTTTGAATCGGATATTTCTATGAAAAATAAGCTACTTACAATAATAAACAGTGGTAAAAATCGGATAAAGAGTTGATTACTTTGTATCAGCGCGTCCAAAAGAGTTCAGATAAGCTCTCTGGGGAAGAGATTAAAGAGCTGATTTGGGCTATCGAGTTTCAATTGCGAGATCGGTTTCCTCGGGCAGCAAACCGCATTTTTGGGGCAAGAGATCGCGAGGCTATTGCACTGTTGGAGCAAATTGCCAGTGATACAACCGCTTATCTAGCGAATAATAAAGTGGGCAGTCATGTGAAAACTGGTGGTGGACGAATTCGTGGTGATGTTTATATCCAGACTTACATTTCCTACAAAATGGCTTGGGTCAGAAAGCGGAGTTGTGTTTGGAACAGCAAACGTTTGATAGCGAGTTAGTTGCGATCGTTTATGAGCAACCCTCAAAATCGGATCTACGAACCCAAAAAATATTTAATTTTGGTCAGTTTGAACAAGCGAAACTCGCGTATATAACGTTGCTTCAGCAGTACTCCGTTCAATAGTTATTTAATACCCAATCGCTTGGCTAAGCGATGCAAATTTCCGTTGTCTAATTCGAGTTGTCGTGCAGTTGCTGCCCAGTTGCCTTGGTTTTGTTCCAATGTTTGAAGAATTATGGTTCTTTGGAATGCGTCTGTGACTGGTTTCAATCCTCCTGCGGGCAGCTCGAACTCTAAGTTTTTAGCTTTTTCCTCAACGTTCTTCATGCCCTGATTCGGCGTTCGAATATCAAAATCTTGCTCGACTAACTCAATATCCATGGAATGGGTGCGTGCTTTTGCCAAAACTCCAGCCCGTTTGATGACGTGTTCGAGCTCGCGCACGTTGCCTGGCCAAGAATAGTCTCTGAGTGCTTGCACCAGAGTGGGCGACAAACGAATGCTGTTCAAGCCAAGTTTGCTTCTCAAATGTTCAGCAAAAAAGCCTGCCAGTAACACCACATCACCCTCACGCTCGCGAAGAGGTGGAACATGAAGCGGAAAGACACTTAAGCGGTGATATAAGTCTGCTCGAAAGCGACCTGCAGTAACTTCTTCATGCAAAACTCGGTTAGTAGCGGCAACAATACGCGTGTTAACTCGGATATGGCGGTCATCACCCACGCGTTGGATATCGCCGTATTGAAGCGCACGAAGTAGCTTGGCTTGGAGCTCTAACGACAGTTCGCCTACTTCATCCAAAAACAGTGTACCGCCATCGGCTTGTTCGAACTTACCTTTTCGATTGCTGATGGCCCCAGTAAACGCGCCTTTGATATGGCCGAACAACTCGCTTTCTGCGACCGATTCTGGCAACGCTGCACAGTTGAGGTAAACCAAAGTATTACCAGAGCGACTGGAGCGATGATGAATAGCATTAGCGACTAACTCTTTACCCACTCCTGTCTCGCCCGTAATCAGCACGGACAATTCCGTATCGGCGACCGCATCAATCTGTTCTTGAAGATTTTTCACGCCCTGAGAATTACCAATAATTTCATTACTTAAGGTGCGTTTCTCAGCGTAAGACTCACGTGGCAAGCTAGCTTGTGTTTCCAATTGTTCTAGCAGGAGTGCGGTGTGCAAGCCACCTGCTGCCAATGCACTAACAAAACGTAACTCTTGGTTGCGCAGCCCATCAAATTGGTTGGGGTCGAAGGCGTCAATCGTAATGGCACCAATCAGTTGATCGTCGATCAGCAAAGGTAAACCAATACAAGAGTGGACGTGCAGTTTGTCGTCATGGTTAGGGATCAAACCGTCGTAGGGATCGGGTAAGTCGCTGTCAGAGGGAAAGCGCACGATGTCGCCTGCTCGGGCAATGGCTTCTAATCTTGGATGCTGCTCAATGGAGAAACGGCGTCCCAGCACTTCTTCCGCCAAACCATTGATCGCTAATGGCTTAAAGTGCTGATCTTCATACAAAAGAAGTGCAGAAGAGTCACACTTTAATACCTCTCGAATCGTGGTTAACAACGTATCAAAACGAGCTTGTTGAGTGAGCGCCGAGTTGAGGTCTTGCGTGATGTGTAGCCATTGCGCGATTAAAGAAGTCATAGCCAATACCGATTGTGTCAATATGACTATTGTAGTGTCTTAATGACAATTTTCAACTATGTCTAAATGACAGTAATTAAAGTTGGAATTTTATTAAGCGATTGAAATGTATGGCAATTAAAAGTTGGCATGCCCAGTGCAATACAAGAAGAAATTATTTTGTTTATCCCGTCATGCAAGGTAGTAATTATGACAATTCACGTAAAAAACAACATCCACTGGGTAGGTCAGCGCGATTGGGAAGTTCAGGACTTCCATGGTACAGAATACAAAATGACAAAAGGTACCAGCTACAACAGTTATCTAATTCGTGAAGAGAAAACCGTACTGATTGATACGGTCGATCATCGATTCAGTCAACAATTCATCCAAAATTTAGAAATGGAAATCGACCTTAAGTCTATCGACTTTATCGTGGTAAACCATGCTGAAGAAGATCACTCAGGCGCATTGTCGGCATTGATGGAGAAGATTCCGAACACGCCAATTTACTGTACAGAAGCGGCGATTGACTCCATCGTTGGTCATCACCACCATCCCGAGTGGAACTTCAAAACCGTAAAAACGGGCGACAGTATCGATATCGGTAATGGCAAGCAACTGGTGTTTGTGGAAGCGCCAATGCTGCATTGGCCGGACAGCATGATGACATACCTAACGGGCGATGCGGTGCTATTCAGTAACGACGCATTTGGTCAGCACTACTGCGATGAACGTCTGTTCAATGATGAAGTGGATCAAAATGAGTTGATGGAACAGTGTTTGCGTTACTACTCAAACATCCTAACGCCATTCAGCAGCTTGGTAACCGCCAAAATCAAAGAAGTGCTGAGTTTCAATCTGCCTGTGGACATGATCGCAACGTCACACGGTATTGTATGGCGCGATAATCCCGCTCAAATCATCGAACAATACTTGGCATGGGCAGACAACTATCAAGAAGATCGCATTACGATTTTCTACGATTCTATGTCAAACAACACCCGAATGATGGCGGATGCGATTGCGCAGGGTATTCATGATGTCGACCCTGGCGTGGCGGTCAAAGTCTTTAATGTCTCTAAGCACGATAAGAATGAAATTCTCGCCAATGTATTCCGCTCAAAAGGCATCTTGGTTGGTTCGTCTACCATGAATAACGTCATGATGCCGAAGATCGCAGGCATGCTAGAAGAAATTACTGGTCTGCGCTTTAAAGCGAAGAAGGCCGCTGCATTCGGTAGCTACGGTTGGAATGGTGGTGCGGTGGATCGTATCCATGCTCGATTGACCGACGCAGGTTTTGAAACCGCAGTGAGCTTGAAAGCCAAATGGCGACCAGATGGTAAAGCGATGCGTGAGTGCCGTGAACATGGTCAGAACATCGCGAAATTGTGGGCAAAGCATGACCTGACAAGCCCTGTTCTTGCTCCGGCGATTGCTGCGTCTGCACCACAAGTTCAATCACAACCTGTTGTGCCAGCGACAACACAAGCGGTGGTAGAAGTTGCTGCTAGCGCCCTTAGCACCGAGGCGCATCCTGCAGATTGTCAATGCATGGTTTGTACGGTTTGTAATTGGGTATACGACCCAGCTAAAGGCGAACCTAATCAAGGCGTTGAACCGGGTACTGCATGGTCTGAAGTGCCAGATTACTTCTTGTGCCCAGAATGTCACTTGGGTAAAGACGTCTTTGTCGAATACAAAGGGTAAGGGGGCGAATATGCAAGCACCTATTGTGATTATTGGTAGCGGCTTTGCGGCTTACCAATTGGTGAAAACAGTGCGTCGATTGGACGCACATATTCCGCTGCAAGTGTTTACTGCTGATGATGGCGCGGAATACAACAAGCCCGATTTGAGTCATGTATTCAGTAACAAACAAACGGCCCAAGATTTGGTAGTTAAAAGTGGTGAGGCGTTTGCACAGGAACACAACATCGAACTGCTCGCCCATACCATGATTGAGCATGTCGACGTGCAAGCTCAGCAAGTGGTAGCCAACGGCCAAACCTATCCATACTCCAAATTGGTGTTTGCGACAGGTGCGAAAACCTTTGTGCCACCAATATCTGGGGAGGCAGCACCTGAGGTGATAACGCTAAACTCGCTACAAGAATATCAATTAGCGGAAGAGCAAATCAGCAGAGCGAAACGAATTCTAGTGATGGGTGGTGGTTTGATTGGCGTCGAGATCGCCATGGATCTCGCAACGACTGGTAAAGCGGTCACGGTGGTTGAGCCAAATCCCCGTTTGCTCGCTAACTTGATTCCTGAATTCGTCGCATTGCCGCTGGAGAACCAACTTAAGCAGCAAGGTATTCAACTTGCCTTGGAGACTAGAGTTGCTGCGATTAATCACTCAGATGATTCGCTAGTGGCAAGCTTGAGCAATGGTGAAGCAATCGAAGCCGATGTAGTGATTTCAGCGGCGGGTTTACGTGCTAACACGTGGTTAGCAAAGGCTTGTGGGGTGAGCGTGAATAAAGGCATCGAGGTGGATGCTCGATTACAGACATCAGCAGCCGATGTGTTTGCATTAGGCGATTGTGCTGAGAACCAAGGTCGCATGATGCCTTATCTCCAACCGATCGTGCTAAGTGCCAATGTGTTAGGCAAACAGCTACTGGGGCAAGAAGCAGAGTTGAAGCTACCGCCTATGATGGTAAAGGTGAAAACGCCGAGCTACCCAATTCAATTGGCGGGCGATTTTAGTTCGGTGACGAATTGGAGCGTGCAGATTTCCCAAACTGGCATTGCCGCGAAAGCAGAAGATAAAAATAGTCGACTCGTGGGATTTGTCGTGACGGGAGAACAAGTTACGCAAGCATTTCCACTACTTCGAGAGTTGTCTCAAGTCGGTCAGGCTTAACCGATTTAAACGAAAAGAATTGTAATTAGAGAGGGTATCACTATGTCGCATCTACGAATTCCTAAAGACTGGACTGTTCAACGTTCAACGCCTTTCTTCACTAAAGACAATGTGCCACCAGCGCTACTGACTCATCACAATACTGCTGAGGGGGTGTTTGGGCAGCTGTGCGTCATGGAAGGGCAAGTGACTTACTACGGCTTTGCTGATGAAAATGCCAAAGAAGCAGAAGTGATGGTGGTGATTAATGCAGGCCAGTTTGCTACCAGCCCACCGCAGTACTGGCACCGTATTGAGATGAGTGATGATGCTCAGTTCAACATCAATTTCTGGTCGAATAAAGACAAGAGTGGGCAAGTGATGTTCCACGCGAAAGCGTGATAATTAAATCAACGCCCATGAAGACAGAAAGTCGCCTTATTGTTAGGCGACTTTCTGTTGATATTTAGTTGAATGCAAGATCGTGATTGTCAATGCTGACCGGAATGTACTGAGACAGCATTTTTACCAGCATGATTGAACGTTTTTCACCATCCCATTCTTGGAAGATGGCTTCAACATCGGCAAATTTTCCGGACTTAACGTAAATTCGATCACCTTTTGATGGCAAAGATGAACGCCCCACATTGCTCATATCAAGTGATCTCATCTCATCGATTAAGCTACTGGGCACTTCTTTTGGTTGTGCGCCAACACGGACAAAATCAACGACCCCTCGAGTTGAGCGAATGCTCGTGAAACTCGGACCTTGTAGATAATCAAAATTAACAAACATATAAGACGGAAACATTGGTTCTTCAATATGTTGTAACTTTGATCGTATGACTTTCTCCACTTTAATGGTTGGATAAAAGCATTCAAGGTTTTGGTTCGTTAGGTGCTGAAAGGCACGGTTTTGCTCATTTCGCTTGCAGTAGAGTAAATACCAACTTTTCATTTATCTGCATTTTGCCCCTTAGTCTGAGATATTTGTGCTGGCGCTAAGCCTTTTTGTTGTTCGCACTCAGCGAGAGTCATCCAACCAAGAAAGGCTTCATTTTTATCTAAACAGACGACTTTAGGTGAAAATGTCTCTGCAAGCAGGGATGGTGAAAAACAAGAATAGTTGAAAGTAAAATAGACCTAGCCATTATTTATAATTCCCTATGGGTATAATTTTGGCGCGCATTATATGCGTCAAGTATCTATTAATCTACGCTTATATTTGTTGTAAGTAAGAAATGAATCGAAAGTGATATAAAAGACTTAAAAACACCAATGATATGTAAGTATGTTATTGGTATAAAACCATTTTTAACAATTGATTATATCGATTTTAGGGTAGTTGTTACTATGGGATAGGAGAGGCTTATATAAAATATAAACCGCCATTTATAAGACAATGGCGGCCCAAAAATTTGCTCTTCGTCAGAGATTAGTCCCGAATCGGTACCACTAAGATGTCCACGGGACACTTATTGATTAGATGTCTTGAATAAGAAATGATTTTGCTCCAGAAGTCTTGATGGTGACCACAGATCAATAAATCGACTTCTTCCTCTTTGATGGTGACATCGAGTTTGTCAGCAAGATCACCCGTACCAACGAAAAATCGTTTGAGTGGATGATCGATATAGTCACCAAAACTTCTCAAGCTCTCCATGGAATGTTCATTCAATGGCCGGCTGCTTGGTTCTTTGACTAGGTCAACAAGCTCAGGATAGATTTCGCCATGAGTGCCGTCGATGTGTATAAAAGAAATCTCCGAACCGAGATAATTTGCCATTGAAACCGCTCTATCGATTAGCACTGTGCTTTCATCAGATAGTTCTAGTGCGACAAGGATATGTTTGTATTTCATAACCACGCTCTCATGTCTGTTATCGTTACTTTAAGCATAGTATGAGAGCTCAAAAAAAGTTGCCGATAAGATCCCGAAATCGTTCAAAGTTTTCGCAATTTTCTATCTGAACTTATGCAGAAAGGCAGTTGCAGTAGCTAAAAAACGCCCTAGTACCAGCTCAATTCAATCTCTAAGGGCATGTCACAACGTATTCTTTCGCCACACATTTCATCAGATGCATTGAGATGAACTAACTTTGCTGAGGAATAGCCCTCTCCTCGAAAATGATCTCTTGCTTCGCAAAGGCTCGCGAATGTCAGCGGACTTTTTTTCTCATTCAAGATGATTGATCTTGTTTGGTTTTCTACGTTGTAAGCGAGGTAGATACCGCCCTCGACCGATTCAATCAATAGATTCATAGCCGTTTCCCATTGGTGTTTTCACTCTTGGGCTATTACGGCGATCGATGGATTTTAGTTCACTTTCAAGGCGACATTGTGCGAAGAGGGTGGAGAGAATTAGATTCATAGGTCGGATATAGGTAAGATACTCGGAGCATTACATAAAACAAGAACAGAAAAGGAAGTCTATGAAAAAGAAAACCTTAGCACTGGTGACTGCGCTCGCGATGACTGGCATATTGCCGAGTGCTTATGCCGAAGACTCAACACTGGAGTTTGTTGAACACGTACACAAAATGGCGGTGAAATACCCAACGACAAAGAAAGTCGATGTGGTGGATGAGTATTTTGGTACCAAAGTCAGTGACCCATATCGCTGGTTAGAAGACGACCGCAGTAAAGAAACTGCAGATTGGGTGAAAGTGCAAAACCAAGTCACGTTCGATTACTTGGCGCAAATTCCATATCGTCACCAGATTGAAGAACGCTTAACTCAGTTGATGGATTACGAGAAGTTAGGGCGTCCATTCAAAGAAGGCAAATACACCTATTTCTACAAGAACGACGGTTTGCAAAATCAAGATGTGCTTTATCGCCAACTTGACGATGGCGAGCCTGAAGTCTTCCTCGATCCAAATACCTTTAGCGAAGATGGCACGACCTCGTTGGCGAATGTGAGCTTCACCAAAGATGGTTCTTTAGTCGCTTACAGCATTTCAGAGGGCGGTAGCGACTGGTGCAAAGTGATTGTGCTTGATGCCGAAACCAAAAAGCCTGTTGGTGAGACGCTAGTGGATATTAAGTTCAGCGGCGTAAATTGGCTGGGGAACAAAGGTTTCTACTACTCAAGTTACGACAAGCCAGAAGGCAGCGAGCTTTCGGCAAAAACCGACCAACACAAGCTTTACTACCACGAGCTAGGCACTAAGCAGAGTGAAGACAAGCTTATCTTCGGTGGTACAGATACTGAGAAGCACCGATACGTTCGCGGTTACACTTCGGACGACCAACGTTACCTATTTATTTCGGCAAGCACTTCAACGTCTGGCAATAAGCTGTTCTTCAAAGATTTGACCAAGCCAGACAGTCCACTGCAAACCATTTTGGATGACACCAATTCTGATACTTGGGTGATTGATAGCAAAGGCACCAAGCTGTATTTGGTTACCAACCTAGATGCGCCAAACAAACGAGTGGTGACGGTGGATGCGAGTAACCCTGAGCCGAAGAATTGGAAAGATTTAATACCTGAAACTGACAACGTGCTTAGCCCATCAACCGCGGGCGGCTACCTGTTCGCAAGCTACATTGTTGATGCCCTTTCGATGGTCAAACAATACGACATGGACGGTAAGTTCATTCGTGAAATCAAGCTGCCAGACATCGGCAGTGCTTACGGCTTTTGGGGTAAGAAAGAAGATGTTGAAGTCTACTATTCTTTCACCAACTACAAGACGCCAAGCACGACCTATCGCCTAGATATCAAAGAGGGTGACAGCGAGGTTTACCACAAATCGAACGCACCATTCGATCCGGCACAATTTGAATCCCGTCAGGTGTTCTACAAGTCGAAAGACGGCACCAAGATTCCAATGATCATCACTTACAAGCAAGGCACACCGATGGATGGCAGTGCGCCAACGATCTTGTATGGTTACGGTGGTTTCAATATCAGCCTGACGCCTTACTTCAGTCCAAGCAGAGCGGCATGGTTGGAAATGGGCGGAATCTACGCTGTTGCGAACATCCGTGGTGGTGGTGAGTACGGTAAAGAGTGGCACAATGCTGGCACTAAGTTAGAGAAGCAAAACTCGTTTGATGACTTTATTGCCGGAGCTGAGTTCCTTATTGACCAAGACTACACCTCGTCAGACAAGCTTGCGATTAACGGTGGCTCAAACGGCGGCTTACTTGTTGGTGCGGTTATGACGCAGCGCCCTGAGTTGTTCAAAGTGGCACTGCCAGCAGTGGGTGTATTGGATATGCTTCGCTACCACACCTTTACGGCAGGAGCGGGCTGGGCTTATGACTACGGTACAGCAGAACAAAGTAAAGAGATGTTCGATTACCTCAAAGGTTACTCGCCAGTACACAACGTCAAAGCCGGTGTTAAGTATCCAGCAACTATGGTCACAACCGGGGATCATGATGACCGCGTGGTACCAGCGCACTCTTACAAATTTGCGGCTGAGTTACAGTCTAAACAAGCGGGTACGAACCCAACTTTGATTCGAATCGAAACCAACGCAGGCCATGGTGCAGGCACACCAACCAGCAAGGTCATCGAGAAAAACGCGGATATTTACAGCTTTACCCTCTTTAATATGGGTGTTGAAAAGCTGTAAGCGAAAGGGGTTCTAAGTGAACTGTTAGTCACTTAAGCCTTATAAGATACTGAAATCAAGACGCAGCTTATTGGGCTGCGTTTTGCGTATCTTCCGTATTTAAAAGAATTGTAATGAGATTTATGACTCGGGTGTAGAATGCGTTTTATTTTCAGTCGTGTATTGGGGGGCTTATATGCATAAGTCAGCGGGAATTATTGTTAAAGATGGCGCGCTATTAGTATTGCGCTCGAAAGGGAAAGACACATTCTACGCACCAGGAGGGAAGTTGGACAGTGCCGAAACTCCTGAGCAAGCGTTATGTCGCGAGTTATTGGAAGAAGTAGGTATTCAAGTAACGCTCAATGATCTTACGTTATTTGGCCGATTTGAAGCACCCGCTCACGACAAAGTTGATGTAACTCTGATCATGGACGTATTTTTTGTCAACGCTTATGCCGGCGAGGTGGTTGCCAGCAATGAAATCGAAGAGTGTCAATGGGTGGATTCTTCAAACGTAGACAACATCTCGATTAGCACGATTTTCCGTAATAATGTGTTCCCTCAGTTGGTTAAACAAGGTCTAGTGAATTAGTTCTTTTCTAAATCGCTGACAAAATATAAAACGCCCGTAATACGTAAGTATTGTGGGCGTTTTGTTTTGAACCTTTTTCAAATTAAAGTTGACCTGTCTATAGCTCTACAGTTTAAGATGCTTTCATAAGCGCTGAGGAAAATTACATGTATCGGATATCGGAACTGGCAGAGATGCTAGGCTTGTCTCGCACTACATTGCTCTATTACGAGAAGATTGAACTCATTAAAGGGCATCGGTTAAGCAATGGCTACCGCGCTTATAGTGATGCAGACTTACAACGCTTACGCTTGATCCAGCAATTGCAAAGCGGTGGACTGACGCTCAAAGAATGCAAAGCATGTTTAGAAGCCAAAGTAGACCGTGAATTGATGTTGGAACGGCTCAAGCAACTTGATGAAGAGATTGAACAAAAGCAGAAGTCTCGTCAGTTGTTGGCTGCGTTGCTAGGCGAAACTCCGTTAACCGAATGGCATGAATCATTGGATGAAGTCGCACCAGATGCGCACTTAAAATGGCTGATGACGCAAGGTTTTAGCGAGAAAGAGGCCCTTCACTTACGCTGGTTATCAAAAGATATGAATACTCACGATGATTACATGGCAGACTTCTTCCGTGTATTTGAAACATTGGAATTTTGGGGCCCAGGTTCAGAGCAAGATACGTTGAAAACGTTAAGCCTATTACCAACTCAACCTGGTGAAATATTGGAAATCGGCTGCGGGCAGGGTATTGCGACTCGTACTTTGGCAAAACATGCACACGTTACTGCGGTCGATAACGACGAACCGTCTTTACAACGCTTGCAAGGTAAAGCTCAGGCTCTTGGCTTAAGTGACAATATCACCACGGTGTGTGCGAGCATGACAGAACTGCCATTTGCTGATGGGACGAACAATCTGATTTGGGCAGAAGGCAGTGCTTACATCATGGGCGTTGAGAATGCATTCAAAGCGTGGCGACCATTACTGGCAGACGACGGTATTTTGGTTGTCAGTGATTTGGTTTGGAACACTGACGCACCAAACGAAGATACGGTGGCATTTTGGCAGAAAGAGTACCCAGATATTGGCAGTGTCGAGAAGCGGATTGCGCAGGCAAAAGCGGCGGGTTACCGAGTTCTAGAGACGTTTCCAATTAGCCAACAGGCATGGGATAACTACTACGTCCCGCTAGATGAACGTGTGCAAAGCTTGAAAGTTGAGATGCCAGAATCACAAGCATTAAAAGACATACAAGTAGAATTAGATATCGTTAAACGTCGTGGTAATGAAGTGGCGTATCAGATGTATATATTACAAAAAGATTGATAGAAAAATGAACGAAACAACCAATCAAAATATTCAAAAATCGAATTACACACTTTCTCAATATGAGAGAGGCATGAGTAGCGAGATGATCGCTTTGTTTACTCAAACCTTTTCTGATTCTGAAGGTGAAGCAGAAGGCAAAACCATTGGCGCACTGGTCGGCGATTTGTTGAGCTCGACACCCGAGCAAGAACTGAAAGGCTTTGTTGCGAAACAAGGTGAACGCTTGATTGCAGGCGTGTTATTTACACCGCTACGCTTTGAGAATGGTGAGGTGGGTTACTTATTGTCTCCAATGGCCACACTGACAGAGTGCCAAGGTAAAGGTGTAGGCCAAGCCCTGATCAACTTTGGCCTTGAACATTTGAAACAGCAAGGTATCGAGTTGGTGTTTACCTACGGCGATCCTAACTTCTACTCGCGCGTTGGTTTCCAACAAGTGACGGAGGCGCAGTTCAAAGCCCCTCATACTCTAAGCTATCCACATGGTTGGTTAGCACAACCACTGACGGGTGAATTGACGTCAATCCAAGGTTCATCCTCTTGCGTACAAGGTTTGGATAATCCTGCTTACTGGTAACCCATTAAGCTCCGGCAATTGATTAGTCTAATCTGAACGAAAAAGCCCCTCTACGATGAACTTGCAGAGGGGCTTTTTAATACGTTCTATAAGGGTCAACAGACCCTAATGTAGAGATAGGAATTACTTCACGGTAAGGACCATTTTGCCTACGTGCCCCTTCTCTTGGAATGCCGCTTGCGCTTGGTTGATGTCTTCAAGTGGGAACGTCTGTGCGACTAATGGCTTGATGTTGCCTTGTTCAATATGATGAACCAAGTTTCCGAACACTTCTGGTTCCAGAACCGTACAGCCAAAGAAGCTGAGGTCTTTGAGGTACAGAGTGCGGACGTCCAACTCAACCATTGCGCCGCCAATCGCACCCGATACCGCGTAACGGCCTTTCGGGCGTAATACCTCAAGAAACTGTGGCCACTGGTCGCCAGCGACCAAATCAATCACCACATCAACGCTGTTCTCACCTAGTGTTTCGATAAGATTGGCATTTCGTGGCACCACTTCATCTGCGCCCAACTTCAGTACTTGTCCATTTTTGCTAGGACTTGTGATAGCAATAACAGTAGCACCGCGTGCTTTGGCAAGTTGAATTGCTGCGGAGCCGACACCGCCGGAAGCACCAGAGATCAATACACGATCGCCTGTAGTAACGCGAGAGCGAGTCAGCATGTTTTCTGCCGTTGAGTACGAACATGGGAAAGACGCCAGTTCAACGTCAGTCAAATCCGTATTTAGCGAATATGCGTGCTTAGCTGAGACCACGGTGTATTCAGCAAAGCCACCATCGCATTCTGAGCCGTAGTACCAAGGTGGATTGATGGTCTCGCCATTCACATTGCTTAGACATGGTTCAATCAGCACGCGCTCGCCAATGCGGTTTTCATCCACCATACGACCGACAGCGACAATTTCTCCACAGACGTCAGCACCTTGAATTCGTGGAAGTTTTAAAGCGTTACCACCCCAACTTGCATCTTCGCTGTTGTTGTTGCCTTTTGAGTACCAACCAATACGAGTGTTGATGTCGGTGTTGTTCACGCCGGCTGCGGATACACGAATCAGCACTTCATGGTCTCTTGGGGTAGGGACGGGAATATCTTGGCGATACTCTAACATCTCAGGCCCGCCGTGCCCCATCAAAAGAACACCTTTCATTGTAGTAGGTAGCGTTGTCATGATTAATCTTCCTTTAGCAATCTTAAAACCGCCTGTTGTGCAGAGCTAAGAGCCTCTTTGCCAAGTACAGGCCATGCACTGGACACACCTTCGTGTAGTAAAAATAGTTGCGTGGCTAGGTCTTCACGTAGGCTCTGTTTGCCCAAAAATTGTCGAACATCTTCTTTGTGTGCTTTCACGGTTTTGTTAATGATGTCGTGTTCAGGAAACGCGGCAACGGCGTTCATCGACATACAGCCATGCGGTGCGTAGTCTTCCATCCATTGTTTGAGCTTGTTGAATACGTGCTGAGTCGCTTCTAGCCCGGCTTGTGGCGAGTTATCCAGCAGGAAGTTTAAGTAGCGCTGGTGGCGGTGTTCTAACGCAGCCACGATCATGTCTTCCTTAGAAGGGTAGTGCTTGTACAAGGTACGTAGGCTAACGCCACAGGCCGTCTTGAGCTGTGCCACACTCGGCTCGGCAAATCCAAGCTCGCTAAAAGCTTGCTCTAAACTGGCGGCGATCTGTTCTTTCAACATAGCGTCTTCTCATGGGTAGAATGAATGTTCTACTTTTAGGGTAAAGCGATCGTTCTACCTGTGTCAACTAAGATCGCATACATAAAAAAACGGAGCCCGAAAGCTCCGTTTAAAATCATCAAGTTAGCGTTAAATATTTTTGTATTCGTCCAACACCAACTGGCTAATCTGAGCGATGATTTGGTCGCGCGCCTGCAACGATAAATCGGTCTCAGTAATGTAAATGCTGATGTAAACCGGTTTATGGTTTTCTTTCCAGATCATCGCCGTGATACCACGCGAGCCAAACCCGCCAGCACCAGAACGATCGGCAATCGACCAGCCTTTTGGCAACACAGAGCGCATCAAAGAATCGGAGACTTTGTTGTCTTGCATCCAAATCTTTAATTGAATGCGCGACTCGTAAGATAACGAATCGCCTTCTAGCAGGGTGTGCAGAGTGTTTACCATGGCGTTAGGTGTTGTGGTGTCTTGACTATCGCCTGGTTTGGCTTCATTTACTCGTGGCTCAAAACGGTCCAGTCGCGTTGCTTTGTCACCGATAGAACGCAAGAAAAGCGTGACATTTTTAGGTCCGCCAACACTTCTTAAAACAATATTGGTCGCCGTATTATCACTCATCAACATGGTTGCTTCACATGCATGCTCGATACGCGTTGTTTGTCCCACCATTCGATCCATCACTGGAGACCACACCACCACATTGCGCTCTTCAACTTTGGCGGTAGCGTTTCTATCTAATTTGTCGTTATCCATGGCATGTAACATCGTCGCACAAGCGAGAGTTTTAAAGGTGCTCATCATCGGAAAACGTTCGTCACCACGGTAATCCCAACGTTGGTCCGTCTGCGTATCCCAAACTGATACGCCAAGGCGGCCAGAGATATGTTGTTCAATTGAGGCGAGGTCTTCATTCAACTTTGTGGCATAAGTAGCGTTCGAGCACACCATTAGCCCGATCATCAGCAATAGCTTTTTCATGCTTATTATTCTTAGTGTTATTTAATCAGCTCGCACTTTGGCGAATTTAGCCAGAACTATAACGAGTTAATACTCTAACGACTGTTAGTTTTTTGTCTTTTTTCTGTAGGAATCCATGTATATGCCC
The DNA here is from genome assembly GCF_003544875.1 of Vibrio alfacsensis. Classification (NCBI taxonomy): domain Bacteria; kingdom Pseudomonadati; phylum Pseudomonadota; class Gammaproteobacteria; order Vibrionales; family Vibrionaceae; genus Vibrio; species Vibrio alfacsensis. Next base: position 1,282,048 of record NZ_CP032094.1, on the reverse strand, counting down.
AGCTTTACTTGGTTTTACTTATCTTGACGTTGCTTTACGTATGGAAAGCTAAACTAAACTTGTCGATTAACCGAGTAACCAATCATGAAAACAATCCGCAATCTCATCTGGGCAATGATCGCCGCGATGTCCGTATTATGGTTTGCGATGGAACCGCAGCTTTTCTCTTCTACCAATGTCTTTGAATGGCGATCTGCCATGATCCAATATTCAGGCATTCTGTCTTTGATGCTGATGTCGATCACCATGGTGTTGGCAATGCGTCTTCCTGTAGTTGAAAACTGGCTACACGGCATGGACAAAGCGTATCGAGTGCACAAATGGCTCGGTATTGGTGGTGTTGCATTAGGTTTAGCACACTGGCTTTGGTATCAAGTGCCGAAGTGGCTAGTCATGTCTGGTGTACTAGCAAGACCAGAGAAACACACTGGTGCAGGGCCGGAGAGTAACCTCTCTGGAATCGAGGCTTGGATTCATGGTTTGCGCGACCTTGCTCAAGGCATGGGTGAGTGGGGTTTCTACATGCTGTTGGTTTTGCTGGTGGTTTCTCTATGGGGCGCAGTGAAATACAAACCCTTTAAACTATCGCACCGCTTTATGTCTGTGGCGTATTTGCTTATCGCGATTCACTCCGTACTGCTGCTCAAACGTGCGTATTGGGGCGAGCCTGTTTACTATCTCACTGTAGCATTCGCAGTTGTGGGTTCGATTGCCGCGCTCTACAGCTTGTTTGGCTTCGTTGGTCGTCGTAATAAACATTCTGCGATTGTGGCGTCGACACGTTACTTCCCACAAGCTGAAGTGATGGAATTGGTCGTCAAACCAAATACGTCTTGGCAAGGGCACAAGGCGGGGCAATTTGCTTACTTACGTTTTGGTGATGAAGATGCCCATCCGTTCACTATCGTATCTGGCAGTGAAAGTGATGAATTACGTTTCTTAATCAAAGAGCTAGGCGACTTTACTACCGGCTTGTATGAGCGCGTAAAAGCGGGTGATGCGGTAATGGTCGAGGGGCCTTACGGACGTTTGGAATTTGATTTAGAAAAACCTCAAATCTGGATTGCTGGTGGGGTAGGGATTGCTTCTTTCTTTGCCGCTTTGGAAGCATTGAAAGTGCAAGCGCAAACTAGCGACATTCATTTGTTTTACTGCAGTCGTGGTATCGACGGTCAGTTGGTCGATGAACTTTGGCACTTAGCGCACCAAGCAAGCGTCAAACTGCATGTGATAGATACCATGAAATCGCCACGTTTGAATGCTGAACGTATTGCGGCTCAGTGTGGTGATTTGAACCAGTATGAAATGTATTTCTGTGGACCAGAAATGTTTTCAAAAACACTGAAAAAGAGCTAGATGCATTTCAATTTGATATTGAGAAGAGTTATCACGAAGAGCTGTTTGTGATGAGATAATGCGAAATAAAATCAAATAGGAGCTGAATTTTTAGCTCCTATTTTTTTGTGTCTTAAATCGATATTTTACAGGGTAATATCCTTGGTCATTCCTGCTTCTGCGTGACCTTTAAAGTTGCACGCAAACTCGACCTTATTGTCTCCATGGAAGTGCCATAGGAACTGACGTGCTTTCTTCGGTTCGACAATGATTGAGTTGACTGTGTCGTGTTCCATACCAGTCATAGTAGCCATCATCTTACGGTGTTCAAGTTGTTCCTTAGCCGATCCAATGGAAAACTCATGAGCTTGTTCTCCGGTATTCATGACCACAAACTGCACAACATCGTTTGGCTCAATTTTAACGTCTTTCTTGAACTTGATGGTCATGTCATCACCCAAGATAACGTGTACCACCTTATCTGGCTTTGCGCCTTTTGCTGGCATACCAACTGTTGACATACCCGGCATATCCATCATGTTTGAATGGTCCATTTTACTGTGGTCCATCTTCATGCTGCCGTGGTCCATATTTTCATGCTTCATATTGCTATGATCCATGTTCGCGTGGTCCATGTTTGAATGATCCATTTGGGCAAACGCAGTCGTTGTTGTTAGGGCTAGAGCAAGAGTGATTAGTGTCTTTTTCATTTTATATCCTTGTTTTAATTCATTAATAACTTTGCTTCCCCTCAAAACGGCATGTTTGAGGGGACGGTAGGGATTAAGCGTCGTTGTTTACATCACTAGCTTGTGTGCTAGCTTGGTGATTAGTCGCATTGCTTGGGAGCAACTCGCGTTGTTTCCACAGCTTGAAGATGGCTGGAAGCACTAACAGCGTCAGCAGCAGTGCCGATGCCATACCGCCAATCATTGGTGCGGCGATACGTTGCATTACTTCTGATCCTGTACCTTCGCCGTACATGATCGGAATCAGACCAATAATGACCGTCAGTACCGTCATCATTACTGGGCGAACACGCAAGCCTGCACCTTCACGAATAGCATCTGTTAGGTCTTTCGCCTCAAGCTTCTGTTGGCTCTCTTCCGCATCCAGCTTTTTGTAGTGCCACGCTTGGTTGAGGTAGACGAGCATGATGACCCCAATTTCAACCGCGACGCCTGCTAGGGCAATAAAGCCGACCCCAACGGCAATCGAGAAGTTGTAGTTGAGGATATGCATGAGCCACAAACCACCGACCATAGCGAGCGGTAGCGTAAGCATGATGATCATCACTTCGCCAACGCGACGGAAGCTGAAGTAAAGCAGCAGCATAATGATGGCGATGGTGATTGGTACCACGACACTCAAGCGGTCTTTTGCACGCTCCATGTATTCGTATTGACCAGACCAAGCCAGCGAATAACCCGCAGGGAGTTCCAATTGATCAGCCACGACTTGCTGCGCTTCTACGACGTAAGAGCCAAGGTCACGACCATCGATGTCGACAAATACCCAGCCGTTTGGACGCGCGTTTTCCGTCTTGATCATCGGAGGGCCGTCTTCATAACGAATGTCCGCTACATCAGCCAGCGCAATACGAGCGCCATTTGGTGTCACTAACGGTAAGTTTTGCAGTTTTACCACTGAGTCACGGTAGTCTTGTGGGTAACGAACGTTGATTGGGTAACGCTCCAAGCCTTCGATGGTTTCACCCACATTCATGCCGCCAACCGCGATGGAGATCACCTGCTGAACGTCTTTGATGCTCAAGCCATAACGCGCTGCGGCACGACGTTTAATGTCGATCGTGACATAACGACCACCTGCGACACGTTCTGCATAAACCGATGCCGTGCCTTGTACGCCGTTAAGAATTGGCTCTAGCTGAGAGCCGATCTTCTCAATCACTTTCAGATCGGGTCCGGCGATCTTAATGCCAATAGGGGTTTTGATGCCCGTTGCCAGCATGTCGATACGCGTTTTGATCGGCATTACCCAAGCATTAGTAAGACCAGGGAACTGAACCAGCTTATCGAACTCTTTGCGCAGTGACTCGGTTGTTGCGCCTTCACGCCATTGGTCGCGTGGCTTCAACTGAATCACGGTTTCGATCATGGTGAGTGGTGCTGGATCGGTTGCGGTCTCAGCTCGGCCAATCTTGCCCCATACGGTTTTCACTTCTGGAACGGTTTTGATCAGCTTGTTGGTCTGTTGTAGAAGCTCGCGCGCCTTACCAATTGAGATACCCGGATAGGTCGTTGGCATGTACATCAAGTCGCCTTCATCCAGCGGAGGGATGAACTCGCTACCCAGTTTACTGGTTGGGTAGTAAGCCGACGCCATTAGACCTAATGCAATAACAATCATGGTCTTAGGGTATTTTAAGCTGGTGTTCAACAGCGGGCGGTACAGCGCGACCAAGCCGCGGTTAACAGGGTTTTTGTGTTCCGGTAACACCTTACCGCGAATGAAGTAGCCCATAAGAACAGGGACGAGTGTGATCGCCAAACCTGCTGCCGCTGCCATGGCGTAAGTCTTAGTGAACGCAAGCGGTGAGAACATCTTGCCTTCTTGGCCTTCTAAGGCGAACACCGGTACGAAGCTAAGAGTGATGATCAGCAATGAGAAGAACAGCGGTGCGCCGACCTCTTCTGCGGCTTTGCCAATTACTTGCCAGCGGTTTTTGTCGGTCAGTGGCGTTCGTTCAATGTGCTTGTGAACGTTTTCAATCATCACGATTGCACCATCTACCATGGCACCGATAGCAATCGCGATACCACCAAGGGACATTATGTTGGCGTTGATGCCTTGCCAATGCATTACGATAAACGCAGTGAGAATGCCGACCGGTAGGCTCAGAGCGATAACCAACGAAGAACGAATGTGGAACAGGAACAACGCACACACAATCGCAACGACGATGAACTCTTCTGCAAGCTTCTTCCATAGGTTTTCTACCGCTGAATCGATAAGGGTAGAGCGATCGTAAGTTGCAACAATTTCCACGCCTTCTGGCAGGCTGCGTTGTAGGTCTGCGAGTTTGTCTTTGACTTTTGCAATCACTTCACTGGCGTTTTCACCAAAGCGCATCACGATAACACCACCTACCGCTTCACCTTCGCCATTCAGCTCCGAGATACCACGGCGCATTTGTGGGCCAAGGTTAATGTCTGCGATATCACCTAATAGCAACGGCGTGCCTTTCTCTG